>JALHTG010000062.1 GCA_022865705.1 Candidatus Bathyarchaeota archaeon
CAACCAGTCAGCAGCTGCACTAGTGTCACGACGATGTTCCGGTTGAGTTCCAATACTAGGGATGCGCAACAATTCAAGTAATTCTGCAAGAAATGACTTCTGATGCGTATCAGCATAGTTGAGGGCGTCTGCTAATTCAGGCGCTGTTGTTGGGGTGTTCGATCGCATTTGACCTGTCTGCTTCTTCGTCATTGCTAATACGTTCCTCCATATCTTGGAACAAATGCGTTGACTGCTCTTTTATCTTGATTGTGCATTGGTTAGCCTGAGCGCGCGCTCAAATTCGGCAATCAGATACTTCTGACAAGTCTTAGGAACTCTTCCTTCGTCAATTTGGTCTGGTCTATTATGTCCATGAGCGTGGACCTGCTAACTTCCTCATGGATAGGGACAACAGTGCGTCTGCCATCGGCATGTCTCAAGAAAACGTGGCTACGCTTCTGCCTTAAAGGAACAAAGCCGATCTTCGTCAAAGCCTTTATGATTTCTTTCCCAGATAATACTGGAAGCTTTTCAGACAACGACGGGTATCAGTTTGTCGCCTTCTCTCTTTGCTTCATGCTCGTATTCTTCAAGGACGAGCTCGATTGCCTCCCTCGCATTGGCGAGGGTCTCTTCCTCTGTTTTTCCTTGGCTGATGGCTTCAGGTAGCTCGACGCACCTAGCCGCATAGTAGCCAGATTCCTCATCCTTCCTCAGACGAACCGTAAAGGTGCGTTGAACCATTCTAACCAACACCGAGCATATGCAACACCAGCATATTAGGCGTTAGGGAATCAGTCATGGAACTGGCAGTAATGCGCGCACTTCCTTGGTTTTCCGTTGGATTGATTGTGCCTCTAGAGTTTGGATTCTTGGAGGACGATAACCTTGGCGATGCCTTTTCCCGCTGTGATTTGTGTCTGGTCATCGGTCACCAGTGCTGTGTTCAATTCTTCCGCTGTTTGTAGGTAGATGGCATCATAGAAGGTTATGTTTGTTGATCTGGCTATCTCCATCGCACGGGTCGCTCTTTCGGTGGTTGGTTCGAGCAACTGTAAGTCTAACTGCACTAGGGCGGTCACTGCGTCGAGCGCGTCGGCCTCTGTCAGCTGCGGATTCTTCCAGATAGAGTTTCCCACCTCGTAGATTATGTGCATTGGAGCGGTTAGCTCTAGGTCACCCTTGATGTATGCTTCCTTGATTTCCACAGCTTTCTCCGAAAGCTCCTCGAGGTTGAACCACTTTGCTGCTACACTAGCATCTACGACGAGTTTCACGCTCTGTCTCTATCCTCTCTTATGGATCTGATTGCGCTGTATTCTCCTCGTTTCGTCTTCCACCGTATTCGATCGATCGTTGCCGAAGCTTCAACTATCTGATCCTTTCTGATCCTTTGCTCTATCATTAGGCGGAGGTAGCTAGCCCAATCTTCCTTCACCTTGCTCATCTTCTCCTTGAGATCTCTTGGTACTCGAAGGCTCACGATGGACAAGGTTGTTCGACAGCTATGTATGACAATTTGTCATATAAAGCTGTTCGAGGTGCAGACAATGAGGGATGACAGGTACGCTCAAAGCGTTGCAGGCGCCCGACGGAAGGGGTCGAAACAGGCTTTATTGGGTTTGAGGGACGTCTAAGCGCTCGCTCCGCGGCAAGGACACGGATTAGAAGTAGGCTTATCGCCACATCAATCCTAGAAGGAGCTGAAACCTTCCATACCATCGACGTAAGCTTCGAGGCGGCGCACGGTTGCCTGCTCTATGAGGTCCCCCCGTTAAGAGCACGCGTGAACGTCTATGAGAGTCGCGCGCGCTAGGGTGGCGTCTAGGAATACCTTCAAGACGCTTGTTCCTCAAACTCTTCCTCAAGATATGATCTCTGGAGGTCTCCGAGTTTCGCACTCCTCGCTCCCAGAGCCTTGACCTCCTCTTCGTGACGCCTGAGCATCTCCAGGATCTGTTCAGGTGACGGGCGACCCTTGACAAGGATGCCTTCACCTGTCAGCTCAATCAACACGGCCTCCCCTTCCTTCACCCCATATTTCTCTCTGAGCAGTTTCGGGATGAGAATCTGGCCTTTCTCTCCGACCTTCAGTTTCAGTTCTACCACGGTATCCCAAAGTAGTACTGTGGTATGCGCACTTTAAACATCTGTATAACTGAAACAGGCTTCGCGTCAGGCAGAGATGCGACCTCGAACCCCACGAAGAGAGCGCTAAGGCTTCTCCAGTTTCCACCATGTCCTCAGCATCTTAAGATAGTTGACGCCGATCAGACGAAGCGCGCGCAACAAATCCTCTTCACATACCATCGCGCTATACAGTAGCAAGGTTCATCTCGAACCCCAGATGATTTCTCCTCGGTGTCAATTTGCATTGCCCGAAATGTTTGAAGACAACAACTCACGACAGTAACAAGCTCATCATGGATGACGTCGATAACGTTTGGCGATGTCGCGTCGGCCATACATATTCCATCGTGTTTCAGCGGAAATGCCCCAAATGTGGCTGTCTTATGACCGGAGTAGTCGGACAATATCTTGGAGAGATATTCTGCGAAGTCTGCGACAGATCGGAAACGTGAGTAGTAGAATTGTGTGTGTATAGCATGATTCATAGATGATGCGGCCGTCGTGATTTGAACCGTCGTCGTTCGTCGTTGGTAAAAAACTGTGTGTGTGCGCACCAAGGCATACTTGTAGCAGACTAAGTCTTTGCCGGCTTTCTCACCTTGGTGGCAGTGATCTCGTCCACGCCTTTCACCGCGACACTGTTGTCGTCCATCGCTTTTCTAAGTTCGGCATAATTGATGTTCGGGCCTCTGATGGTGAACTTCAGTGTCATTGTGCGAGAGTCCACATCCGTGACAAGTAGTTCGCACTCATCTACCCCATGAATCGCGCAGAGACTCTGCGCGAGTTCCACGCTAGATATTTCCCGGGGCTTAGTACCTTCTATAACGAGCCTTCTTAGGTGTATCTCCATTGTTTCATCCAGTTACAGTGAGTCAAGCGGTTGTTCTTCAATTTTTGCCTAGAGTCAAGGCAGAGATGAAGCAAACAAGAGAATCAGCACGGTAATACCGCCAGCACCCATCATGAGAACGCCGTGGAGCCACATGCTTCCCCTTGAGACTCTTCCTAGGAAGGCCCCCAGAATGAAGAGCACGACTAGATTCAGGATGATGGATGCGATCACGGCGACGTGAAAAGTAATTGTGGCCCCGACGAGCAGAAACGGAGCGATCGGTATAGCCGCCGCTATGGCAGGCGAGATGCCGTCTACAAGAGCGACCCAGAAGGCGGTTAGACGAATAGCCCGGTCCATCCTTGAACCTTTGAGGCTATGATGCATATGCTTCTCTAGCTCTCGAAGTTGTTGACGCCTCTCAGCTATCTCGGCCATATATGCGCCAACTCCGCCGGATATACCCATGGCCAAGCCTGCTCCAGCTCCAGCGCTCACAACGTGGCGCGAACTACCTTCGCCCGAGATGGCGAAACCCACCACAATCCCCAAAATCGTAAGGGCTCCGTCAAAGGCGTTCATAACGAAGTAACGGCGCGCGATTTCGCCTGCGCCCATCCGAGTAATCTCTCTGCGGAATGTTTCAATTTGACGTTTTAGCATGGTTATCCTTTTCGAGACTGAAATCAACCGCTTAAACAAGATTTGAGAATCCCACTCTATAGTCTCCCTGATCCCAGATATAATTGACGCTTGAACGCACGTAGGCATACATCTAATTCCACCATTTTCATACGACGACTATGTTGGGAGAAGAATCACCAAGATCATCGCGCGCGCTAGGCTCCTGCATGATAACACATATGCGTTGCAGATTGTTGATCTCTTGCTTGTCCATCATTAATGCGCCGTTCGTCGTCGTTGAAAAATGTTTTGTGTGTGTGGGAGTAGCTTGGTGCGGCCGGGAAGACTTGAACCTGAGGTTTGGCGCCGGGAGGGGGATTTGAACCCCCGTGACCCCAAAGGATCATCGGCTTTCTGCCTCGGGTTAGCAAGCCGACGCCCTACCTGGTTGCCCGATTCGAATCTGAACCTCTAGGCTATCCCGGCGTCTCTGTTCGCCTTCTTAGAAACCAGCTCTCTGCCAATAGAATAATCTTTCTGGGAGCATAACGTGCGTCGCTGCAACCATTCCGTTGTCCAAGGCTGCGTCTTCACAGGCAAGAAGAGAAGAACGCCTCAAGATGCCTTTCGATTTCCTCTCCCATCGCATATACTGCGTGTCCCACTTCGGGAAAGAGCTCAAGCGTTACGTCTGCTCCCGCTCTTCTGAGCGCTTCGGCTAAAGGTATCGCGTGACTGTTTGGAGGTATGTTCTCATCTTTCGCCCCGTGGTAGATCACCGTGCGAGGAAGTGGTGTGCCAAAGCGGAGCCCTCGCAGCCTGCGCAACGGATCGTGCTGAGCGATGCTGTCGATTGCCGCGTCGTCAGATGTGTCTTGCGGAAGACCGTAGGCTGTTAGAAGAGGCGCCTTGAACTTGTGCTCGCGAATCACGCTCTCAAGACTCGCTACAGCCTGCATGACAACAACAACCTTGACAAGCCCCGCCATCGGGCCGAGCACCGAATTCCACACAAGTGCACCGCCAAGCCCCCCTCCCATCAGACCGACGCGATCCCTGTCAATAGTGACAAAGCTGTTCAGAGTCCTAAGCAGTGCTGCGTTTGCAGCCACAGCCTCCTTGTTTCCCCAGTGGTCACCGCAGGCGTGAGAGCCAGCTATGGCGCATTGGGCCCCATCCATCACTCCCTTCAAGTACGACAGCTTGCTCTTCTCCTCCAACCAGTCTGCAGCTCCCTCCTTCACAAATCCCCGCGCACCATGGTGATGAATTGCGAGTGAGATCGGTCTAGTTGTTTTGAAGGTTGGTGGAGTCCAGAGATAGCACCACTGACCTCCTGCTTGGAAGAAGACCTTCTGTTCCCCGTTCCTCAAAGTTGGAGCCGTCATATGATCAATTCCTCCCTATCCCACAGGGCTGTTCCTGTTTCCTCGAAGCATGTCTCATGCATCTTCACCGGTGGTTGGGTTTTCGATCTCAGTCGTACTTAAGGTTGAGATCTAGTTTTGGGATGTGAGAACGAAGACCTGGGCGAGAAAAACATGTCTCTGGCAGAGCACGCATTGTGGGATGTGAATCTGGGAGTGAAAAACGTTCTGATCCTGCTAGACGCCTCTCACCATGGCTCCACATCGATCGCAGTAAAATGCGTTTGGAAGAATACCTCGGCCACAATAGGAGCAATACTTCGGAAGCGTCTGCGAGACAGGCGTCACAATCTCCTTCTCACCAAGAAGACCGATTATCCATGAAAGTTCCTCTTTGGTACCCTTTAAGGTAGCGAGGATATCCTCCTTAAGCTCTCTCTCTTGAATCGGCCCTTCTCCCTCCGCCCTCATCTTCTCAGATGTCTTTCTCTCCTTGCTTTCCGCCGCTCCAGTCACTGCTGCACCAGCATTCGTCCGCATTCTCTTTGCTTCGCCGATGAGTCGTTCGATCTTCTCAGACGGACTACCCCCCGTCTTTGTCTCCTCGTCCGACAATCAGTGCTACACTGTCCTTCCTGTACCTTGAACACATCCGAGATATTAATAGTTGATCGCTCTCATGAGCACAACATAGCGTTCCCGGCCTATACGACGCGCAAACGCTGCGCCTCAATACTAAGGCCGCTGCTAATCTCCGTATTTCCTATCTGCATCAAGTGTCTGTTTGGCTACGTCTACGCAGTGCGAGAATGTCGATGGATTCAACGTGGAGGCGTTGATGCCAATTGTCATGCATACGTGTCTGATGATGAGGTTCTCCACAACTGCTGCGCCTGAGCCAAACATGAGCCCCAAAGCCTCTGTGAAACGTTCCGGATCCTCTATAATGTCACTCTTACTTATCGAGAATCTGTTCTCAAGATTGTACAATATGACTCGAGCAACGTTTTCCCCGAGAAGAAAGAGCGCTCGTTCGACAGTCTGGGCTAAGGTCTGAGTGGACGCTTTCATTTTGCTGGCGGGTTTGCGAAAGTGACTGCTGCTGGCGGCTGACGGTTTCGGCTCAAGAATGTATGAAGCCTCATCACGCATTTCCCTTTCCCTCTCAGCATCTAAGGCAGGCCGCTAGTATAACCTCATATACCGGTGGGAACCGTGGCTGCTCGAAATCTCTAAACAGAAGCATGCCGAAACGACAGTACGCGCGGATTTTGGCTTTTTTGAATCAGCGGGGGAAGCGCGCGCTTGGAGCAGTCGCCGGTACACTCAATACTGACCTGGCTTTGATCGATGTCTGACCGATTCTTTGCGCTCTTCCCCAGCTCAGTCTGCCCCTAATTGCTTCCACGTACGCATAGACTCGAACCAAGTCTAGCAGTTGGCGGTACCCGATCACGTACAGAGGCGAGAGCAGAACTAGGCGCCAATCTGCACGATCAAGTGCAACAGCAAGAATCGAAGTCAGAGTTTCCATGGCGCAGAAGACTATGTACGCAGCCATTATTCCCAGGGGATCGAGAGCCAGACCTATGATAGTGATTCCTGTCATGATCAGTTCGAGGGGGGGAATGATGAAGAGGGTGTAGAAGAGATAGGGAACGCCTATCATGCTGTAGGAACCGGAGCCTCGCCACATTCGGTGTCGGTGATGCTTCGCATATGTTTGGGCCATTCCACCGTACCAGCGCTTTCTTTGGCGAACAAGATCTCTAAGCGTCTGAGGGGCCTGTGTGTAGGCTACTGCGTTTGTTATGTTTCTTGAGGCGATCTTTGTGCTGTCCCTTGCCTTCTGCACTTTGACTGTGACATCGAAGTCCTCGGTTACCGTGTCTGGGTCGTATTGCCCTATGTTCAGTAGGACAGATCGCCGGAATGCTCCCAATGGACCAGGGACGACTAGGGCTATGTTGAGAAGGTCAAACGCGCGTCGGGGGATGTTTATGTCCCTGATGTATTCGAGTGATTGACATCTGGTGAGAAGGTTGACAGGATTTGCCACTCTTATGTTGCCTGAGACACTCATCACGTTTGGGTCTCGAAACGGCACAAGCATGTTCGCGACGGCGTCTCGCTCCAGAAGACCATCGGCATCGACGACTAGGAGGATTTCGCCTTTCGCCAGCTTGATTCCAGCATTAAGAGCGGCATGTTTACCGACGTTCGGAGGACCCAGGTTGAGGACCCTGATTCGGCCTTGGAGCGCATATGGTTCAAGAATCTCTCGCGTGTGGTCTGTACTTCCATCATTGATGACAATGATCTCCATGTTCTCGTAGGTTTGCTCAAACAGCGTACGGAGCAGACTGTCTATGTTTTCCTGCTCGTTGTGGGCTGGGACTAGAACTGTGACTAGGGGTGAGACCTCAGGCTTGGGGTATCGTCCTAGAAGTCTGTCATGTATCAAAGCTAGAGGGATGAATGTGAGGTCATTGACGAGAATTATGACAACTCCGATTGCGATGTACCAGAAGTAGATCGTTGGTGTTGATTGCAGGATCTGTTGCACGAGTGACATCAGATCAATCAAGCTTGTTGCCTTCGCACGTATTCTTTCGCAACTCGTGCGTATGTGATCGCCGTCACGATTACGGTTATTACGACCGAGGCTATGACCACTTCTCTATGGAGATAGGATAGATAGATTGCTGTGACGAGGAACATACCTAGTACTGCAAGGATAGGTCTGGCTTGAGATCTCCTCAGTGCCAGAACCGCCAAGGAGGTGACTATGGCTAACCCTACGAACATCGGTATGCGGAGCGGTTCAGAGACGTGCTCGTAGTTGATGATTGTTAGAAGGAATGCTAATGCGAGTACGCCGGGGAGAATTGCCGAACGAACGTTCAATCAGTTCCACATCACTAGCAACAACGGCCACGGTGGCTTTGTTTGGTCATAGGGAGAGGATGCCCTTTATGTGGCGTCGATCAGCTTCAGAATTCTCTCTCTATTTGCGTGATACTCTTCGTTCCCTATTTTGCCCTGGCGGTAGAGAGATTCAAGCTTCTGAAGTCTCTCATCTACGTTCACCGTTCCTTGATTTGTAATCCCTGGTGCGATTGTTCTTATGGGATTGAGCTCAGGGGATTGATTGTTCATGAATTCAGCGTGCAGGCGCGCTGTTAGAAATGTATCTTTTTGCTCAAGGATCTCTTGGCTTTCCTCTTCTAGAGCAGACATCTTAACGTGTAGGGCTCTCAGTGTACTTGTCGACGTCTTTTCTCTGGACTCAGTTGCACCCTGGTTGAGAGCCGCTATTCTTGTGGTGAGATCCTTCATCTTTAAAGCATCAGCGATGTCATGAGTTGAGGCCGCTCTTGTTGGGGCGTCCAGTTCTGGAGACGCGGTAGGGTGGTGCAAAATTCTCGTGCGCGCGCGCGCTATGATTCTGCTCAGATTCCAGCCCACTACAGACACCTTCTACGACCTGTTCGTGACATGAAACCTTGGATTTTGCAGCATGCTGGCGCGCGAGGTGGATCGCGGCTTCAAGGATATGGTAGCCATAGAAGAGAGGATCTGAGCGATTCCGTCTCCTTCGACAACTGTGATTCCATACAGTTTGCAGAGAGATTTGGCGCGGTCAGATAACTTCGGAACGCATATCAACACAGATTCGTCGTGCGGCGCGTCCAAGATTTTTGAGAAAAAGGTGATCACTGCTGCGTCTCCGACTGATTCCCTGTCGGTCACTATGTCAAAGAGTGTCTGCCTGATTTCTGCTCTGGCGAGGATGTCGAATGTGTGCTCGACCCCTGACTCTCCTTGGATCAGAGCTGGAGACTGCACTTGGAAGCCTTCTTTCTGAAGGAACTCGACAAGTGGCAGATAGATCCCGGTTAGAGAATCGATCTCTTTCTTCTTCTTCTCGTTGATTCGATATTTGTACAAGACGCTCAGTCGAACTTGTTCCCAGGTGGAGACTGCTTTGCAATCTTGGCAGAGGTGGGTGATCCTTGGGATGCTTGAGTCTTTTCCGCAGTCTTTGCACTGGAAGACTTTTCCAACGCGTCGGTAATCTTTCCCTATCACTTTTACCTCTTTTAGGCATTTGGAGCAGACAAGTTTTCCGTCTTTCTGAAAGTTAGCTTCGAAGTCAGTGTTTCCGCAGGCATAGTGATCAATCATCTCTCCAGTTTCGATGTTATCGCTGTGACAGAACATGCAAGTGTACCTGTCTCTGAGTTCTGAGGATCCGCAGCTTGGGCATAGAATTTCCGAGACGTATCTTTCTTTGACGAGTATTCCCTGTGCGGCTAATCGGTCTAGGAATTCAAGTGGCTCAACGATAGGAACAAGTCTTGTCACGTCAGGATACGTAATCTTCTTGTCCACTACTTTAGGAGTTAGGACCTTGGGTCCATCCGTCATCCATTTCAAGAAGAAGGCGCTTCGTATGTCGGCGAGTGTCACAGTCTCGGTCTTGACTTGCACAATTATTCAACTGCCATTTTTCGGTTGCTGAATACACTTGTTCCGCGTGATATATGCGGTCGTGCGTCAGCAGTTGGCACACTGCAGGCCTCGGCTTTGCTGGAAAGATGCTGTTGGACATGGTCGTGCGTCTAGAATTGACAGACTACAGGTCTTGACTTCGTGGTAGAACGGTGCCGCGCGCGGCCGGTTTCGTTCAATCCAGTCGAAAAGAGCCTGCTCAGCCGCCTCCGAGACCCGAAAGCCCTTCATCGTCGCAATGAGCTTAAGAGCGTCCACCATGCGGGCCGAAATCCTGCAGACAACCAAGAGCTCGCCCGACTCAGCTTCCTGACAGACAATGAGAAGAAAGCTCTAAGAGTCACCTTGCAGTAGGTATCGTCACGCATCCTAACTCCGGGGAAAACTATTAACTGACGGGTTCACATATCACGGGATAGTGAAATAGGCGAGGATCCGTGGCTAAGCGATCTCGTGAGTTTTCATCGGTTGTTAGCAAGGAGGGAAAATGGTATGTTGCGCATTGCCCCGAGCTTGAGATTGCTAGTC
>JALHTG010000063.1 GCA_022865705.1 Candidatus Bathyarchaeota archaeon
CCTGTTCTCCAATCATCCAACTTCCTGCGAACGATCCATCTCCTTCTCTTCAGAACCCTATCAACCATCACACACCCACACGTCCATCTAATTCCAAATTCGAACTCTTTTTATCACTGACACATGTGGGTGGATAGTTCAGCAGCCCACAACTACGACACACATAAGTAGCCCTCCATCTCCCCCCTTTTTCTGCCAGAATTTGTGCGTACGAGAAATTCTCGAACGGCGTACGTTCGATCGACGACGATCCCCTCTTTTTTCTTGTCTGCTTTTCTCAGCCTACCTTTCGGTCTAGATTCGGCGCAACGCGCACCAACACCCCTCTGAACACTTGCCTTAGCGCGCGAAAGCCAAAACACAAACCACAGCCTAATACCTATCCAGAAAAGACCGTCTATCACAGAGCGCACGCACACCCAGTAACACCACAAAGAACCCGCAATGCTTATCAGTAGTGTGTGGAGACGTTAGCAGTTCCAGCAGAAAGATTAGACATAGATGATTGGTACCTCAGTGAAGGAAAATGTGCGCATACAAGTATATGTCCGAGGCTTGGGAAAAACCGTCCTCCTCTTATGTCAAAGGAATTATGCGAGAGTCAGCAATCAAGTGGAGAAGGAATCCCGTTATCCTCAGACTTGACAAGCCAACCAGGCTGAACCGGGCAAGAAGCTTGGGATATCGGGCGAAGCAAGGTTTTGTGGTTGTGAGAGTAAAGATAAGAAAAGGGGGTGCGCACAAGCCCCGTCCTGTCTCCGGAAGAAGGCCAAAGGCAATGGGTACGGCCAAGTATACTCGATCGAAGAGTCTGAAGGATATTGCTCAGGACAGAGTGGCTAGAAAGTATCCGAACCTAAAGGTTATCAACACCTACTGGGTGTGGGGTGACGGAAGGAGTGCATGGTACGAGACGATCCTTATTGATCCAAATCACCCTGCAGTCAAAAGCAGTCTCTAGGGACAAGTTGTGTGAGATTCGTTTTCCTCAGGGATAGGAATAGGATGGAGCTGAGTTATGGGTAAGCGTCCTGAATCTGTTGTCATCAGAAAGGTGAGCAGTGTTTTCAGAATCCGTCAAGGTCGAGGGTTCTCTGAAGCTGAGCTCAAAGAAGCGGGGATATCTGTAGCAAGTGCGAGAAAACTATCAATCAAGGTAGATCCAAGACGTCGTACCAAACTGAATGATAACGTACGAACGTTAAAGACATCGCTTGAAGCCCCGCTGAAGCATCGACCTCGCAGAAACAAGAGAAGAAAGGCACAGTGGCCCATCAGTTAAGGGAATACGATCTTTTCACAGCAATTTGAGATCACGAGTGATCTTGTCAATTAGCTCAGTTGGACCTGGACCAATCCCAATGCAGGTCGCCGTGTCCGGGGGGAGCTGCGTAAGCCCTCTGTCTCGGATAATGTTTGCCTCGACCCCTAGATCTCTAGCTGCTTCTTCTAGGATCGAAAGGTCTTTCTCAGATTTGACCTTAAGAACGATCTTGCATTGACCTTCGTTCAGCCATGCTTCAGCCCAATCACGATGTCTCTTCCTCACATCGTCCAGTGCAGACACAGCTGCATGGGCCACTTGTGCGGCGATCTTTCCCCGTCCCATTTCAAGATCGGTTCTTATGACAATTGCTTGTTTGTATCCGAATTCTTTGAGGCTCAACGTCATCAGACACGTTGTTGAGGCCCGAAACTGTTAAGGATTGCGAGAGAACAATGCAATCTTCACCAGCTGGATCATGCTCCTGTCGAGGCACGTGTATGGATAACATGCTCAGAATCTCGAATGCGGAACTGAGCGCCGTTGCGCATGCTACGGAGAGTATCGAAAAGGTGACCTTTGCATTGAAGAATGTGCTACCTTCAGACCTCCGTGGGAAGATCATTTTCAAACAGGAACATACAACTGGGCACCATGGTAATCCGATTGCAACTCTTAGGGCTACTTTGACTAGCCAAGGGGATATTCAACAGCTGATCGCAAAGATCGCTTCGAGAATCTCCTCTCTCGACCGAACCAGTCTCACGGATGAATTGGATCGATTTGTGGACGAGGAAGAAACCCTCTACCTTCGTTTTGACAAGCAAAAAGCATACCTCGGCGATTTACACCTGAAGCAGAAAGACGCTATAAGAATCAGAGTGAAGTTCCATGGAAATGGTCGAAAGCTCGATGCGATGCGGAAGACCTGCAAGGAAATGGGCTTGGTAAATTGAGGAGATTCGCAGACCTTCACCTTCGGCCTCCTCTGCAGAATGCTGAAGCCATTGAAAGGATGGCTCATCTGGCGGCCGAGATAGGGCTCTATCTTGTGGGTGTGACTTTTGACTCTCAAGTCTCAAAGGAGACAAGGATGCGCGTCACTGAACCGTTTGAGGTTCATGGTCTGAAGACCGTATCCAGGATTGATCTTAGGCCAAAGAGCAGAAAAGAGCTTCTCAGATCACTGAGAATCGTAAGGGGGCCCTTCGACATCGTTGCAGTCGAATGTTCCAATACACAGGTCGGCTCTCTCGCATTTAGAGATCGAAGAATAGACCTCGTTTTCTTTTCCCCTGAACAAACACACTCCAGACTGCGCTGGCTAATGCCTAGACGATCAAGACGGCCGATAGAAGTCAACATTGCAGATCTGCTCAGCTACAACCTGGCTCCATATGATTTGCAGAGATCGTTCAATCTCGTGGCGGAGGCACGAAGAAGAGGAATGCCAATCGTGGCATCGAGCGGAGCCAGCGATCAGATGGCGATGCGAACTCCCAGAGACATTTCAGCGATCCTCTCTGTTCTTGATTTGGATACTGCACAAGCAACGGATTCCGTGTCTGGAGTTGCTCTCTCCCTTGCGCATACAGCTCTGAGCAGACGTGAACCGGGGTTCATTGCAGAAGGAACTAGATTGGTGAGAACGCAACCGTGAGAAGACCAGCTCGACGATACATAGTTTTCAGGATAATGTCAGACAATTCCTTTTCGTCAGAGAGAATCTCGACTGAAATCGAGCGGTCTCTCAGGAGACTCTTTGGAGATATCGGCGTTCTTCACTCATTCCCACGCTTAATCAGCTATGACCCAACGAAGATGATGGGAGTTCTCAGATGCTCTGCTACATGGCTCGTCAAGGTCAGAGCCAGTATTGCTTTGACCACGCAGATTGATGGACACCCTGTCGGATTTCTCGTTCTGAAGTCATCAGGTACCGTTGCATCATTGCGAAGATCGCTTGATCCGACCGATGCCTGGATAGGCAGAAGGCATCAGCACGGAGTCCCTCCTAGAAGAAAGTAGATCGACAGCATGATGTGAAAGTCAGGAAAAACGAACTCATTCTACGAATTGCTATGGCTCCTGGTATTGATTCAGAGTAATTCGCGATTTTCGAAGAAATAACAAACCCATTACCAACAGGTATATCGGAGCAAGCAGTATTAGGGTAACTGGAAACCATGGATAGTAACCTGCAAGGACATAGAACATAGCGTAGTTCAGCCAAACAGCGAATGAGAGGATGTAGGTCCAAATAACAAAACCCGTCGCTTTTCCAACGCTCTTTCTTTCCACTTTTGAGAAGAAGAAGCATTGAAGAGAGAGAGCCAAGCAGTTCAACAGGATTGCGAAAGAAATGGTCCATTGGACGTGCATGGCGATGCGTTCCAGATCAGGTTCTTGCTCAAGGGGTAGTCCTGAGGATTCAAGCAGAGCGGTGTAGGTCACCATGGCTATCATTGCTGCGGAGAAAAGTGCCGCTAGTGCGAATGACATAGGGTAGATTGTGCTTCCATGGGATTTCTGCATTCTTAGGTCACCTGGTTGGGGTCAATTGAACAAGACTTCATGCGATCCTATTCACAAACCATGATTTCTGCTCGGGAACAGATAAGTTGTTTCTGCCGGGCCGTTCCAAGGAGTGGACTAATCAAGGTAATCAAAATTCTCCAGATGCGCGAGCTACATGCAGATGCGTTCCGGATGTGTGTAGATATTCATTCGTCCTGTTCTGACAAAGCCCACCGTCGTCACGCCTAGCCTTTCTGCGACATCTACACCGGAGCTTATCACAGCGGATATCGATGCGACAACAGAGATATTGACACGAGCCACTTTCAGAATCATCACTCCCGTAATCCTTCCTGTTGTTGCGAGGAACATGTCTTGAAATGAGCAGCCACGACGAGCACATCCTCCAATCACCTTGTCTACGGCATTGTATCTACCGACATCCTCAGCCAAGCACACTGTCTCACCGTCTTTGGAAGATCTGTATGACCATTCCAAGTCTACCATCAGGAGTTTCACCAGCAGGGATGACTTTTTGCTCTATTCCTGCTTCGGCAGGGGACATTATTATCGACGACGCGAATCCTGTTGCTGTTCTCGCTGCCGTCAGAGCCCATTTCTCACTGTCAGCCGTTATTAGTATCCGTCCGGCGATCATCGGAAAGACTTCAGCATAGGTATCCTCAATCTCAACGCTTCCGTACACTGCTACTGTCCCTCTCACATGACTCGTGGACTTGAGACGTTCAAGATATGATGTTCAGTATAGACTGCATGCGCTCTGTTGACCTGGTATTTCGATTTCGGCAAACAGGCTCTTTTCTGACAAGAAAGGGAGTAGTCACGCGTGTTGAGTCGCCGCTGTGCGAGGTTCTTTCAACAAAAGAAGAATCAATATCCCAGTCGTGATGGCTCCAATCAACGTGATGGCAAAAGGTGCCTTTGGTGAAACATTGTCAAAAAGCCATCCTGCTATTGCCGGTGACGGGATCGAGAGTATGTTCGCGAGCAGTGAAACGTTTCCGCTAGCGCGGGCGAAGCTTTCGTTTCCAACTGTGTCTAATATGAAGGAATTCATTGCGGGCATCCACAAGCCGTAGACGAGACCCCAGAAAACAGATGAAACGTATGCGAATTCAACTCCGGTGCCCACAAGTATAGGGGTTAACGCTCCAATTGCCATGAATTCGCTGACAGCAAGAAAGCGTGTCGTTCTCCATCTGTCCAGAACAGGGCCTAGTGCTAGTGAAGAAATCGTTGGCGACGCACTGGCAATCGCAGCGACAATTCCCAGTTGTTCAGTTGTAGCACCTAGTTGTTGGTATATGAACAGACTGTAGAAGGGAAAGGAGAGCCCCCAGAAAAACCAGTCCAAAGTAGATACTAAAGCGTAAGTGCGAAGACGACGATCAATCGAGAATGCTTGTCTCATGAATCCTCCGAGGGAAGGTTGCCATATTGTTTTCGACACCACGGGAGGTGAATACTTCACTGCCATCAGAACAAGACCAAGCAGCATCAACCCGCCTGCGATTCCAAAGATCCACTTGAATGATAGTCGAAGTTCGTCCGCTGCGTAGCCTCCGATTAAGGGAGCAAATGTGGAGGCCAGCTGGTTGATCCCTAGATCTAGACTGAACGCTTTGCCCCTGGTCTTAGTGTCGGAACCTTTTCCGATCGCGACGGTAGAGGACAAACCTCTTGTGGGAATATCCAGGTTGGTCAATAGTAGGCCAGCAGCTAGGAGAATCCATGATTCGGTCAATGCATAGAATACGTGTCCGATGGTGGTGATCATTCCTCCCAGCAGATAGAACGTCTTTGGACCGTAGCGGTCGACCAGGGGACCCAGCAATGGTCTGATCAAGCTTCCGATCGTCTGCGTGGCACTGCGTATGTTTCCAACGAAAGTCATTGTCACGTTCATGAAGACGATCAGAGGTGCGACTGAAGGAACGGCGAAGCCAACAGCGAATCCGAAGATTGAGTTGACAAGAATTACCAGCAATATCTCTTTTCTTAATTCGCCATACTCATTGAATCTAAGTGTCTCCAACCCAAGTAACCGAATACAGTGCAAAGCAGTGATCTCTGTAGAAGGAATGTCTCTCCTCGATAAGCTTTCAAGACCCGCAACGAACTGAGACGCAAGGACAAGCCTGTTATCTGCGATGTGAATGATTGTAGGACGAACGAATTTGGTCTTAATGCTTTCCAAGAAAGATGCTGAAACTGTGCTCACGATGAAAGAGAGTATCGTTGCTGTTGAGGAAGCTTTCAGAGAGCTTGCATCTGGAACAGCCCTTATGCCAACACGTGTCGCACTTTCCGTCTCTGACAAGAAAGGGTGGATGGGAGCTATGCCAGCCTACCTGAGCAGGGCCGGAGCCTTGGCAGCAAAGATTGTTACAGCCTACGAGAACAATCCTTCGAAACACAAGCTGCCTACTGTCATGGCCCTGATTGTACTGAATGATCCTGAGACGGGCAAGACGGAAGCCGTACTGGAAGGGACGCATATTACGGCAATGAGAACCGGAGCTGCGAGCGGAGTCGCCACAAAGTACTTGGCCAGACAAGATTCAAGAGTTGTTGGAGTATTCGGCGCGGGGACTCAAGCTAGAACACAGCTGGAGGCCATCAAACAGGTCAGAAATGTACAATCGGCGCTCATCTACGACATTATTCCAGAAAGGGCGAAACGGTTCTCTGAGGAGATGGATCGAAAACTGGGAATCGTGGTGCACGCAGAAGCCAGCCCAGCCAGAATTGCCGGAATGTGTGACATTATTGCCACAGCTTCAACGTCAAGGACGCCAGTCTTTGATGGGGGCACTTTGAAGAAGGGAGTTCATGTAAACGCGGTTGGGTCTTATGCGCCGGACACGAGGGAACTGGACGACCTAACCATCGTCAGATCGAAGTTGGTGGTGGATTCACGGCAGGCAGCGTTGCAGGAAGCTGGGGACATCATAATACCTTTGAAGGCCGGTATGATCGCACAAGACCATATTTATGCGGAGCTTGGAGAGATCGTTGCGGGATTGAAGCCTGCCAGAGAAAACGATGATGAAGTTACAGTCTTCAAGTCAGTTGGATTGGGAATACAAGATGCTGCCGTGGCCAATCTCGCATACAAGAAAGCGAGAGAGAAGGGAATCGGACAGGAGATAGAGTTTCTGTAGGAACCCTTGAATCGCAGTGATTCAGCCGGACTCTATTCCCTCGCAAGACCGCATATGTTCCAAAAAAAGTAGGGTGTTGAGGAAGCGCCATTCCGTCGCCACCGTAGATCTATCAGCGACGTGATAGCGCAACCCTTGCTGCTGCCACGACTAGCACCAATGCCAGCGCCGGAAGCAGGATTTTTGCCCATTTCCGCATGATACATCACTGTTCCAGTCGCAGAACAATGCAGTTCTGACATATAAGACTAGTGCCGCGAGGTCCTGTCAAGTCTACGGTTGATCCGGCGGCGCAATCGGGCTGTCAAAAGTCGGTTGATAGAGGGTCCTTGGTAACTGTGGTAGGCGGCTTCTGGTTCTGGTAATAGAGGGGGTATCAAGCTTATGGTTCGTCACTTGTCGCCTGAACCGGTCGATGTCGCAGGTCATTTTTGTACAGGTGGTCGCAATGACAATCTATTGTACGGCAATCGGAATGGCTATTGCCAGAATAGCCAAGACAATGAAAGCTACCCAGAGTACCTTCGTCAGATCCTTCACCCATTTTTGTTCCGTTCCAGTAAATGAAGCAACAACTCCCAAAGAGGCTATCTCGAACGATAATGCCCATACAACACTATCGCCGGTTAGTTTCGCAATAGCCTCTTTGATGGCAATAGTCAGCGCAATCAAATCCCTCAGCGACTTGTCAGCTAATTGGAGATCCCCTCTCAGATACAACCAAGGCATCAAATGCAGCCAAAACAGGCCACAAAATCCTATGACCGAGAGCAACACAGCTTTCAATCTGACGCGTGAAGAATCGGATTTCGAACACACGATTGGCCCTCCAACTAACCATGTCAGTAGAGGAAAGAGTGAGAGGGGAACTTGGATCTCAAGAATTTGTCGGACAACATCTCGGAACAGGACACTCGTTTCTTGGCCCATTACCATTCTCGCCGCCCTATACATCAACTACCTTGAAGAGGGCAGAAGTGCTCTGATGATTGTACTGTCGATTCCGATAATAGCTTTGCTTCTCATCACTCTGTGCTATGTCTTGAAGAACTAGCCTCGACAAGACAGGGGACTAGAAAATATAGACGTATACGGGGCGTTCTCCCCCGCCAGTGCTGCCTTTCATGCCTTTGTCTAGGAAATACTTCTCAACATTTCTGGCTATGGTTTCTGTATCCGCCTTCCAGTGTACCCAAAATGTGGTATCATCGTTCGCGCTATTGTGCTCAGCTCTGCGGCGTTCAGGATCATCAGTTATTCCGATAGTCCAAATCGCGTATTGCTTGGTCTTGGCTTCAATTGCCTGTATTATCTCCGATTCCTGCATAGAACTCCCAATGGAGACAGTAAACACAGTAATTATAACATTTGTGGAACAATCGCCCGTTACGTCCAATCAGCTATGAGGTGTCTCTCTGTGCTAGTTTCTTCAGTAAACCTAGATCGTGTTCGCATCCTTGTATGATAGCTTTCAAGCCTATTTTGCGAATACGCCAAAGCAATATGTTGTATCCCTTCAAGCGTGTTCCTTCAAGGTAGGCTTCTAGGGCTTTTCTTTCCGACTTTCCGAGTATCTCTTTTCGGACCATCTCGGCTCATGTTACAATATGGTAACAACCTTTATATTTACCTTGTGTTACAATATTGTAACAGGGATGAGCCGTGAGAACCGTCCAAGAGCTACGCCAAGCAAGAGGCCAAGCAATTGCGGAAGCACCAAACCAAATCACTAGACTATTCGACAACTTGTACAAAGTGAAGTCGCAATCCGGCAACGGTGAATACAAAGTTGAACGCAACCTCGTTGGTTGGTCTTGCTCTTGCCCCGATCACATTCACCGAGGCGTGAAGTGTAAGCATGTCTGGGCTGTTGAGATCAGTTTCGCTCTCCGAAGAAAGGTCTGGGAGAGAACAATCGAACCAATCACCGTATCTGTCTGTCCGTACTGCGACTCATCCAACATCAAAAGATTCGGGGTTCGTCATAACAAGCACACCGAGATTCAACGCCTTCTATGTGTCACATGCCATAGAACTTTCAGCATCAACATAGGCTTCGAGAGAATGAAGCATAACCCGCAAGGAATCACAACCGCTATGCAATTGTACTTCAGCGGAGAATCTCTGAGGAACACCGCTAGATCATTGAAACTGATTGGCGTTGAAGTCAGCCATCAGACAATCTACAACTGGATAGAGAAGTACGTCAGTCTGATGCAGAAATACCTAGAAAAGATCACACCGCAAGTCTCCGACACTTGGCGGGCAGATGAACTCTATGTGAAGATCAAAGGCGACATGAAATACCTATTCGCGTTGATGGATGATGAAACGCGGTTCTGGATAGCTCAAGAAGTGGCAGATACGAAGTACACGCATGACGCTAGAGAGCTTCTAAGGCTAGGCCGACAGATTGCCGACAAGACACCCGCCACTCTAATCACCGATGGGTTACAGTCATACCATGACGCTTACCTCAAGGAATACTGGACAGTGAGGAAAGACTCGCAGACGAGGCATGTACGCGAAATCAAGATCAGTGGCGAAGTACACAACAACAAAATGGAACGGTTCAACGGCGAAGTCAGAGACAGGGAGAAGGTGATGAGAAACCTGAAACGCAAGGATACGCCTATCTTGACGGGCTATCAGATCTTCCACAATTATGTGAGACCTCACATGGCCTTGAAGGGTAGAACGCCCGCAGAGCTATGTGGAATCAGAGTTGAGGGCAAGAACAAGTGGCTGACGCTCATACAGAACGCAAGCCAAGCCTGATCTTTCTTAGTTCTGCTGGCTTGATAGGATGCTTCTCGGCGCGTGCTACTGAAAAGCCCTAATGGGCTCCAGTATAGCGGCATTGTCAGCATCAGCTGAGTAATTGCGAAAGATTTCTGGCTCTCCAGCGAAATAGTCACCTTTCATAGAAAGCACCCTGATGTCGAGTATGCGCTGAATCTGGTTCATTTCTGTCATGGGTTCATGTTTCATCTGATAGAAGCGGCGATAATTGCTGACCAATTCCCCATTTTCCATTTCCACTAGATGTCCGGCTTCATAAGAGGGAAAATAGTAAGCGTTGCTCCACCTTAAGAATGGAACCATCATTGTGAGATGTAGCACTTCATGCAGGTATTTCGAACGTTTCTCAATTACCTCAGCTAGAATCCGTTCGTAGAGTTCTGGCGGCTGTACTTCAGCAGCCCTTAGCTTACCCACCTCGCTCCCAAGAACGTACTCGTTCCCTTCTCTTTTCACGAAGTCTAGGTCCGCCAAGAGAGTGAAGTATCTGCGTGCTCTATCGCCCTCTCCGCCAGCAAGACGTCGGCCTAGATCAGTGGGCGAAATTGAACCTCTTTTTTCTAGGAATATCAGAATCTTCCTAAGCGGACTCATCGCCATGTTGACTTCTGGTACACGAACAAGTCTTGTGTAAAGAGAGGGGAGGAGTACTTGTTGAGACCTATCAATAATCGAGAAGTAGAGTTCTTTCACATGCCTAGCGAACTCTTTTCTAGAAGGCCCCATAAAACGAAAACTGCCATGTTGGGTGCGCCCCCATTTGAAACATCCAATATTATCGAGATTTACGGTTCTCAGAGTTGAGCCGATTTCGCCGTGATCCATAATCGCCTCCTGTATCTGTATTCCAATACTCACAGTTGACGATTCGCGGTCTACAGAGGACAAATATGCATACGGGCTAACGTTGCGCCGAGCATGAAGCAGAACCTGCCGACTCGGGTCCGCTGCTAGATCCCTGATCCTCATATCGACCATTCTCCCCCTATCATTTCTGATATGAATCTAGTCTGGGTGATATAGTGCTTTCGCTTGGGGAGGGGGGGCTTCGCCTGACCCAGAACATCCATGACGGAAAAACCGCTTTCTGCCAGTGATGAAGAATCCGCGGAGTCACCACCATGTAGGCTCCTCTTGGCAGTCCCTGCTGTTCGCCCTGCTGTTGCATTTTTCGGCTCATCCCCGTGTACGGATCAAAAATCACGGTCTCATTTGCATTTGAAGACAATACAATAACGGCGTGATCCGGTGGTTCAATCGCATCATCTAAGGGGGCTACTGCACCTCGATCCAGCAAATAGTCATAGGAGACTCCGATAGTAGGGAAGGAACTCTCTGTGTCAGCAAGTACCCCTCCCAATCTGGCATATGATGTCCGGACGCTCTCCTGTGCAATGTATCCTAGCCTCCTGATTTCGCCATTCAGATTGCGGACGACAACCTCCGGCCTCGGGCCGAGGAAGCCTTTGTTTTGACAGATTCGGTTTATTTTCGTCTCTGACAGTCGTATGGCCGTTGAATTGTGCCTTCGAGAGAGGTCTCCTAGGATATTATAGATGCAGTTTGGATAACATGAACTGGGAGTCGGTTGAAACTTGAAATGATCTACGATTAGACCGACATCTGCCCCTAGCTTGCCATCGATCCTGCTCGCCGCGGAGACAAAATCTCCAAGAGACAAAACACATCGACATTAACTTCTAGGTGTAGATATGCGCTTTTCTGCCTTTTCATTGATTGCTCTCCATGTGTGGCGCTTCAGGCGTGCATCCCTCATCTATCGGTCCCAACGAAGGGACTATATAAGAAGGCGCAAGCACATCTCACATGGGGGGTGAAGTATGGCCAAGTTTGAGGTGTACCCTGATAAGTCAGGACAATGGCGATGGCGCTTTAGAGCCAACAACGGAAGAATAGTCGCGGATTCCGCTGAGTCATATGTGAACAAGACCGATTGCATTGACGGAGCTAAGATTATCAAAGCCGAAGCGCCAAATGCCGAGATTGTCCAGACAACATCCTAGATTGATATAGCCGGTGGGTCCCAATGGGCTGTTCCTATTTCTTGCAGCACACGCTATCCGACGACTTTATCCCACCGTCGCCGACCAGCCGGAGACTCCACAGAACCAATACTCGTAACGGTTATTACTCATGTGTCGGCATCACTTCTGGTCTAATCGAACCATTAGGCAAGAGATGAGCAAGTGGCTACCGAATTATCCATCACCATACTGGATAGATTATCTTCCGTACTCCCAAAGCTAATCTTGAAGCGAATCTATACAAGGGTTAGACTCGATCAGCAAGTATTGATCGATACAAGAAGCTCGAACCCGATTATCTTCTACCTTAGTACTCATGTTCCTGTGCTGAACGCTTGGTTCACTGTCACAAACATGACCAACCTCAAATGGAAAATCCACGATTTCTCGGCGGAAATATGGCTAGGCCAACCCTTGGCAACAGCGACATGCCATGACAGACCACCAGATATTTCGCGAAAGACAAGAGATGATGTCTTTACGAAATGCGAACTGAACGAATTTCAGGTGAATCGTGCAAAGGAATGGAAGGACCGCCAAAACAAAGGTCAAGGTGACAATGTAACCATCCATGTGAATGCACGCCTTGAATCGACAGTTGGATTGATTGAGTTCAAAACCACACTTGAAAATCGTCCGGTACTGGTCCAATAGACAGTTGGCATTGTAATCAACCGACTTTTGACAGCCCGATTGCGCCGCCGGATCAACCGTAGACTTGACAGTGCCTGCCGCGAGGTTCTGTTAACTTAACGGCGCATCCAAACGACTGTTAACTGACGGCGCATAGAACTAGAAATCTCGATATTTATGTCCGTCAATTATCTCGGCGAAAACCACTGTTTCATCCTTGATTCCACTACACTTAGGACAGCCGTTTATCGCGGTGTGACCTAACTGTCTGCATTGCTTACACACCACGAAGATGATTCTATCGTCACCTACACGTCGCTTTCTCTTTACTCGGTAATGCCCCTTGCCGAAATCTATCTTGCGAAAAGGATCGGCCCTAATGTCCTCAATTTCCTTGCGGATATTTTTCGCCCTAATCTTGTCCTTCCGTTCAAGATTGTGGATTTGTTTTTCGAAGACAGTGCTGTATTCCGCATCATACAGTACAGAAGACTTGCTCATGGGTCCTCAGCTTTCCAGATTGCATTTCCTTCATCGCTTGGACCAAATCGTTGACAGCCTTGGGGTCGAAATTCATCAGAAGATCCTCAACTTCATTTTCGGTTATTTCGAACTCTGAGAGTATTCTTTCAGGCCGCATTGGATATAGCATCGGAGTCCTAGGACGTAAGTCAGCGATTGTCTTACCCTCTCCCCAAGGCAACTGATAGATCATGTCAAGCAGTTGCCTCAAAGGAATCTGGGCGCAGACATCATTCACACGTCTTATGTACTGAACGAACGACTCATTCCTCTCAATCAAATCGCGGAAGTCACCAAGCAGAAGTTTCGCATTGCTCGTCGGTACAAGCCATTGCCCTCGCAAGAGTTTCGTCTGGATTAGTTTCTCTGCATCCCCCTTGAGTTCCTGACTAAACGGACCGTGTATGAGTTTGATGAAGTAGAAGTTGAATCCTTTCCTGCCTTCTTTTATCATTGGCCACTCAGACAAGAACACCAATTTCTGCAACCGCGTAGCAGGAAGAGAACGCAGCCCCTTTCGGGAGAAAATATCATTTACCAAATAAAGTGAGAGGAAGCGATCTATCGCCTTGTCTTTCAATGTTCTGGCCATGTGGCCTCGCATCATCTGGCTTTGAAAGCCTACTTGCTCAATTCCCTCCTTATTAGTTCCTCTAGCATATCGGATAAGTCTTTGTCTTGGTCTATGGCATATTTCTTGAAGTCCTTCCAAAGTCCGGGATCGACCTTTATGCTGGTTGTTTTCTTTTCCATCTTTCCTCATAGTATTGTACCTCTACGGTAGTATATAGGATTATCTTTACGGTCGTAAGGTTTATAGGGATAATACGAGTATTATGTAATACTGTGGTTTGAGATGAGCAACAATCCGCGTGAGTTGAAAGGCCAAGCAATAGCCGCCCTTGGCAACCAAATTCACAGAGTAAACGCCTTCACTTACAGAGTTGCATCGCAGAGCGGCAACGGCCCCTACATCGTCGCGCAGGACGGCGATAGATGGGCTTGCAAGTGCCCCGACCATCAGCACCGAGGCGTAACGTGCAAGCATATTTGGGCTGTCAGGCTCAGTCTAGGTTTAAGGGAAAGAGTGGCCCGCGAAACCGTCATCCGACCAATCAATGCGGCCATGTGTCCGATCTGTCAATCAGATCAAATCGTCAAACATGGTCTAAGACACAACGGCCACGGAGACATTCAACGATTCAAGTGCCGAAGTTGCGGCAGATGGTTCGTAGTGAATCTAGGCTTCGAGCGAATGAAGGCTAGTCCTCAAGCGATCACGTCAGCAATGCAACTATATTTCACGGGCGAATCACTGAGGAATGTTCAACGATTCTTGAAACTTCAAGGCGTGAAAGTCAGCCATGTGGCCGTCTACAAGTGGATACAGAAGTACGTCAGCCTCATGCAGAAGTACCTCGATCAAATCACTCCGCAAGTCTCCGATGTTTGGAGAGCCGACGAAATGTACGTGAAGATCAAGGGAGACATGAAATATGTGTTCGCGCTGATGGATGATGAAACTAGATTTTGGATTGCTCAGGAAGTGGCTGATAGCAAGTATGCGCATGATGCTCGAAAGCTTCTGCGAACAGCAAGCGCAGTTGCGGGAAAGAAACCGGCCACGTTCATCACAGACGGCTTAGAGTCGTATCATAATGCGTACTTGAAAGAATGGCGAACATTAAGGAAAGACGATTGCCCAAGACACATACGCAACATTAGGCTAGGCGGCCAACCCACAAACAACAAAATGGAACGACTCAACGGCGAAATCAGGGATAGGGAAAAGGTTATGCGTGGATTGAAGAAACCCGACACGCCAATCCTAAAGGGCTATCAAATCTACCACAACTATGTCCGACCACATGAAGCCTTGAAGGGAAGAACCCCTGCTGAAATGTGCGGGATAGAGGTCAAAGGAAAGAACAAGTGGATGACGCTGATACAGAATGCAAGTCGGAATTAAATGTCAGCTTCCCGATGCGTAGCTACCTATTCCGGGTACTGTCAAGTTCTCGTTTGGTTCGTTCGCGCGCGCTAAACGCTAGTAAGCAAGCGCCTTCAACTTCTTAAGCTAGATGAGATGAGTCTATTTTCATGGTCAAAGTACGAGGCCCCGCTCAGACAAACATTAGGAAAATCGAAGGTGCGGCAAAAACCTTTGTAACTGGAAAGAAAAGCATGAAATGGGCACTATCACAGATAACAGATGTGCCTATTCGTGGTCGAGAATTACAAGAAATCATAAAGGAAATAGTGAATGGCCTTGCAGAAATTGTCAAAGATGAACCAATTAGGGAACGAGGGAATGACCTATTGAAGAAACTTAAAGCCGAAGGGCTTTTTGCTTGACCCAAGTGGGTAAACTCATTTTGGTCACTGTCGATTCTTACAATATTGAGCTAATTCCTGCAACCACATGGGGAAAGAGTTTAGCCCATCTTGCGAGACAGAAAGGTTCGGGTTTCAGGTCTATATGGGATAAGATTAGGGAAAGGGAATTAGGTAGGGCTGACCGTAAGTGCGAGATATGCAAGACATCTGCCTCAAGCTTGATATGTCACGAAAAATGGCAGTTTGATGATGCGCAAAGCGTCCAAAGATTGATTGGGTATGAAGTAACTTGTCGAGAGTGCAGCAACATCCTTCATCTTGGAAGAGCATCTGAGGATAAAGTTCTTTGGGAAAAGGCCAAGGTTCACTTTGCAAAAGTTACGGGGATGGAAGAAAATGTGCTTGATGATGTTCTTGACCAAGCGATGGAGGAATGGACTCAGCGCTCGAAGCATAATTGGAGCATAGATATTAGTCATGAGCCTCTAGCTTTTGGTTTCGAAAAGAAACTTAACAACTTACAGCCAAGCTCTCAACAAGAAAGAAAGTGGCAAGGCATAAGCTAGTCTGCAACTCTGATTGCTAGACCAAACGACTTTTTACAGCTTGTTTGACCAAACAGCAACTTTACAGAACCATCCAAGGATCTCTAAGCCGAGCAGGGTTCTTGAGGAGCCAGATTCTGACGCAGATTATGGGATTCCTAATGCCACTGAGCGCAGTTCTGCTCGCTTTTGGTTTGATTTACCTGTACAAACTCAACTTTGCTCTCCTGCATCTTCTTGGGCTCAGAGGCTAGTCTGATTGATCACGCCCCATGCGCCGAAATGTAACACGAAGAACCATGAGCTAGCAACGTAACAGAACCTGCCGCGAGGTGCTGTAAAGTCTGCGGTTGATCGAATCAGTGAAATGGTCTGTAAAAAATCGGTTGATCGCGATGTTCTTAGCGGTGTGTTACTTACCCGAATCGTTCGATCTCTATCTCGATTCCCTCGCTTCTCCCAGCCTTGACATCTCCCCCTCCCTCAAGCGGTTTGAATATGCCAAAGCCAAGGCTGAATTTGAGATTCCCTTGAGCGTCCTTTGTGGTGATTATGGATGTCTTTGCCCTCTGAACACGATAGTGGGGAGTTCCTACGTTCTCGAAAGCCAAAAGCAGACCTTTGAGAAGGCGCTCAATATCCTTGTTCGTACCTTCTAATGTCTCGTTTGCACCTGCGGGACCAGTTGGACCAGTCACTCGCACAATGTATTCTTTTTCTGATTCTGGACCTGATGGGGTCAGTCGCTCCCCCAGCATGTTCTTCTCTCAAGAGATTCACTTTAGACTCTATGGCACGCGAGAGTCTCAAAAAGATACCTGTTAACGGTTCTATGGAGTCTTCGTCGGATTTCTTGGGATGGATAAAGTCGTCGGATGGGCCACGGAAGGTTTTCAGGTTGTCAAGAACGCTACCAGTGCTTTTGCCTGTTCATATGCCTTCTTGCCATTCTCTTCCTGCGTATCATAAGCGCTTATGATTTGTATTGGTGTAACTCCAAATTGGCGCAATTCGTTAGATATGTTCTTCACCTGATTTCTTAGGCCGGAATCCCACATATCGGCATACTTGGAATCAAGTCCGAGCAGAGTCTCTGACAGGTTCTTTGCAAATTCCTGCATGTCCTCGACATGTTGGCCCATCCACCTGTTTTCGGATGCCACAAACTGTTCCCATCTCGTGACGAAATGTCTGAGAAGAGGCAGCAGCACCTCTCCAGCTGAGCCTTCCGCTGATTCTACTGGAACTTGAGGACGGCCAGGGGTCAGTCGTTGTGCTGGTTCTCCGCGAATCAGCTTAATCTCGCGCCAGAATACGGCGAATGCCCACCATAGCGAAATTGCCGCTCCCAGCCAACCTATCGTATAAAGTGCGGCAGAGGCGTCTTGAAGAAGTTGCGGGGCCACAGTTGCAATTACGACTGTAATAGCTAGAGTCACTGTACTAGCCGCAGAAAAACCCATGATTATGAGCTTCGGCACCTCATTCGCAATTGTTTCGACGGGTTTCCTCCTTATGCGTAACAAAGCAACAGCGACCAAGCCGATCCACACAATCGCAGTAACCCCAGCCAATTGCAGAGTTCCGAGTAGGGCCAAAGACTCACTTCCAGAAGTAGCCCAGAATAGCGCCGATCACTGCTCCGGCGATCGCACCATTTTGGCCTGAAGCTAGAAACCCAAGGAACCCAAGAATCAAGAGTCCAGTGAGTGCTCTTTCTCCCCTAGATGCCATAATCCCCTTTCGCTCGGTATTGTCTTCACCCCTTTGCACCGTTTAACCCTAACGGAAAAATGTGCTACTCTTATTCGCTCGTAAGTAGAAAGCGCGGCGGCGCAGTCATGCGGCTTCAACCGCAGCCATTTCATTTTGTCAGTTAGTCCACTGCGGACATTGTGTGTCCCAAGTATACGCACTATGGCTTAAATCGCATGGCATGGAAAGCAGTGTTGAGCTACATTCGACGGTACGGGTGCCCAAGGTAGTGGCCGGGCATGTAGATCTGACTGAAAATGAGTGCACACAGGTGAGAATGAACGTTGGCGAAGAAGTCAGCTTTCCCCAACGACTTACGAGACCATGTCTTTGTCATAATACGAGACGTTCTCGGTGAAACCACTGAGGAAGTCATGCAACGCTATCTCGAGTCAGTCCAGTTTGAGAATATTGAAGAAGTCCACGTCAGACTGTGTGCTATGTGGGGGCAATGGGGGGCAGAGCTTCTCGAAAGAATCATCATCAAGGAGCTATTTCGAAGGCTGAGTGTGCCCTATGAAGAAAAGGAACCGTTCGAGTTCGAGACATGTTATGCCCACGTGAAAAGCGCGCGCTCACAATGACGAGTATCCAAGCTGGGACTTTAGATCCATGAAATCGTCTGCACTAATCGTGTTGTCGCTTGGTAGTATTCCTATGAGTTGCATCAAAACCCTTCTCGCCGTATCATCTCTCGCAGAGTCCATCATAATACACAACAACCCAATCAGACAACAGCTAGAATTACTCAAAAACCTTTGCGCCACAACAGACTCAGGATGCCTTCGATTCTGGAATCTAACTGAGGCTGATTAGCACGCGCCAAAATCAGACTAGTTCTGACTTGCGTTCTGTATTAGTGTCAGCCATTTGTTCTTTCCCTTGACTGCTAGCGCGCACCCATAGCTGGCCGGTCAACCAGAAGGATTGGATCGGCGATCTGGAACCATACAGAATTCTTACGAAATGACGCCAAGGTTGTTGGATGGTTTCTTAGACGAGCGGGCGATCGCTAACTGCTGTGAAGTCAAGACCGTTGAGTCTTCACACATTTGGTTCGATTGATGGCGACTGTGATCAGCAGCAAAAGCGTTGAAGCAACTGCGCAGAAGAGAAACAATTCATGGTATCGGCCGGTGAGGTCGTACATGTATCCTGCAAAATAGGGCCCGATAAAGCCGCCGACGCCGAAAGCTGTCTCAAAGATACCTAAGATCACAGCCAAGCTTGCTAATCCAAAGAAGCCACTGGCCAAAGGAACTTCAAGTGTTGTTCTCCCTCCAAACGCGAAACCTAACACTACGGCAAATACGTAGAGTGATGATCTGTCGTTTGCAAATATGAGCAACAGAGCCGATGCTAGATTGATGAGATAGCAGAGAACTAATGCTCGTTTTGTGCCAATCTTGTCCTGCAAAGGCCCTATGGTCAATCTTCCGAAGATACTGCTAAGACCTATGATGCCAAGTGCTATCGACGCGATGATGGACGAAATCCCTAGAGAAAGCGCAAACAGCACCAAGTGCTGGCTATAGATTGATTGCACGATTGTGCTGATGACCCATAGGGAGTAGATTAGCCAGAACTCCATTCTTCCAAGTGCGTTTCGCGCTGAGGGATCATTGGCAATTGTTTCCGTGGATTGCGCTTGGCTTGCGCGGCGCGTTGATTGATCTGCCCGGATGTCACCGTAGGCTGTGAGTCCCATCTCCTCAGGTCGACCCTTCATCACCAGTCCTGCCGAGAACATAACCAGAAGTGACAATGCGCCGGCAAACAAGAACGCGTTCTGCCAACCGTACGTGAGAGTGATATACGTGAGTGAAGGTGGCCCGGCCAGCGATCCTAAGCCACTTCCCGACAGCGCAATACCCATCGCAAGTCCCCTCTTTGCGGTGAACCAATTCATTATCGTGGAGGTGAAGGGAACCCATACGGTGCTTGTTCCGATTCCACCCATGATTCCATAGAAAAGACACAGTTGCCACGACGCGGTTACTTGGCTACAGAGGGCAAGGCCAGATCCTGTGAGAAGACCACCCAGCAATATGACAAGTCTGAGTCTGAGCCTCTTGTAGATCATAGAAACCGGCAGCACACATATGACGTACACAACTGATACGGTTGATGGTGCCAGAGCCACCTCCATCGCGGTCCATCCGAAGTGATCCATTAGGGGCTTGTAGAATATGCCGAAAGAGAAGAAAATGCCATGAATGCTCATCGCCGCGAAAGATGCTGCCACGATTACCCAACCATAGAAGATTGAAGGCCCATTGCTCCTCGAAGGAGATCGCAGATCTGTCACGATTCATCAGCACGTTACTTCCGGCGGATCAAGTAAATCGCCGTAGGGATGCTGCAATGGTCGCTGCCGTTGAACAGCATGTATTCAGCCAAGATGAATCTGTCCGACTGTTCGTACAAAGACTGTCACTCGAATACTTGCTTTGGCCCAACTGTCAAGGAATTGATTATAAGCGTTTTTTGCCATTGCTATTCCGAGCTCGGATGCGAAGAATTCGATGTAGGTCCTGTTTCGATCACACTAGGTTTCGAATCTCTGCGCACCAAGAAAACTGACATCATTCTGAAAACGATTCGCGATCGATCACCTTTATCCAGAGCGATCGAGAATCGATGCATCGAAAACCTGAACAATGTCTTTTATCTTCGGAACCATCTGTTGGGCAAATCTAGGTGAGATCACGATGAGAAAGATACTCGCAATTGGAGCAATAGGTTTGCTTGCAGTAGCTGCATTAGCTCTGTTTGTTAGGAAGAGAAACCGCTAAACCGAATGTTCGAAATTCATCTCTGAATCGCAGGATTTGTTGCCACTAGTCTTCGCGCGCTAGGCCTACCCCGTTCGTTCCCTCTGGCCAGATCATGTAGTTAGTCAAACCTTGCCAGACCAGCATACGCTAATAAAGTTGAGAAACGGATCATTAAGAAAAGCCTGTGAGGGAAACGTTGAATGATAAGGCCTGTTGGCTCATGGGTGGCGGTTCCCACACCCTTCAGCCCGAATAACGAAATAGATTTCGACGTGTTCAAAGACATAGTGGACTTTCATGCAGCGCATGAAACCTCTGCCCTGTTGATCATGGGTTCTGCCGGAGAAACCACCATGCTTTCTATGGATGAAAAACGCCGCATTATTCAGGAGATATCCTCCTATTCGAAGGGGAAACTGCCCGTTTTCTTTGGTACTACATGCTCCACAACAGAAGAGACTATCAAGCTCAGCCAATTCGCTGAAGGGAAAGACTCAGACGGTGTGCTATTCGTGGTTCCACCTTACGTCACCCCACCTGAAACAGCCGTGTACGAGTTCTTGAGAACAGTGATAGATAGCGTTCGAATACCCACAGCGGTTTATAACAATCCGTCAAGGGTGGGTGTGAACATAGACCCGGACATTCTCGTGAATCTCTCTGAGGAGTGTGATAATTTCGTAGCTGACAAGGAAGCGATGGGCAGCGTGAGTCAGATCTCAGAGGTGCTTAGCCGGGCGAACAAACGTCTACATGTGCTATGCTGCGACTACCCTGCATACTCGATACTGATGCCCACGCTCGCCCTTGGAGGTCACGGTGCGGCAAACATAGGTGGAAATCTTATCCCTGAAGAAATGGCGACCATGGCGAAGCCGTGGACATCCTTTCAGGATGTAGAGAGATGCCGCGAGCTATATTTCAGGTACCAACCGCTTCTGAAGCTCCTCTACACGGTCACGAACCCGATAATGATTAAGGCCGGTTATAGATTGCTGGGGTTTGAGGTGGGAGTTCCAAGAAAACCTCTGCCAGATGCTACGCCAAAGGATCTCAAGGATCTGAAGGAAGAATTGGAACGGATTGGGGCAGTACAGAAATATGGAAAGTGAGAGAACGCGCGGGAATGCGGAATGCAAATAGACGCGCCCTTCTAAGAAGGGCCATAGCGCGCTCTGCTGCCAATTCGTCAACAGTTATAGCCGATTTTGAGCTGAAACGTTGCTGCAACCTCTGGATCAGGGCCTACGCTAAGTGCTCTTGCGTGTAAGATAAAGGTGCGATAGTAGCAGGGCCAGGAATGGGCCAATCAACGCGTCATGGATTCTGAAGGATGAAGTCTTTGTCAACAGTCCCAAAGTAAGAGATAGCGCGCGCTAGCCATTTGTAGAAGCGTTTGAGAACTACGCAGTAAGTGTGGTACGTCCACTCAGCCAGCCCGCGCTTCCTGATCTGATCCATTAGATCAACGATAGAATCCTTCGTAGCCTTCTCGAATGGAACCTTGTAGAACCTGGCCAGCAACGTGAGGTTTTTGGAGATAGATCAGTTGCCTTTCTAGGCTGAGATTGTTCGCTCGACAGAACGCGACAAACTTGTTGATTTGCTGCTTGTTCTCTGGGCATATTGAGGGGTCTTGCTCCAAGTTTCGGAGAGCAAGATCAAACCGGTGCTTGCGGTTGTGAATGTCTATTCTGTCGGGCTCGGTGTTCATGCCCTCTCTATAGCAAAAATGGAAAGGATTTGAACTAGAAGTATGGCGCCGGGGGAGGGATTTGAACCCTCGCGGCCCGTGAGGGCCACAGGCTTACGGGCTGTCTTGCCTGTTTCCAGGCTTAGGCTCAGATTTTGATCTGCCCCGTACCAGGCTCGGGAACCCCGGCAAACGTAGCCACGCACATTCGGTTAGCCATCTGCCCAAATTTAGTTCATATCTGTGTATTGTGCGTTGTTGTTCGGCGAAAGTCTGTCGCGTGATCAAGGAATACTCGTATGATTGTTTGCACGAACTCTAGGTCGACCTGCTTGGGCTTAGGACTCTTTCCAAAGAGATGGATATGTGCCCGGTGGCATGATCACTCGAACGGTCTTTGCAGCGATTCCATGATCCTGCTCAAGCATCTGCTCAGTTGACAGTAGAGCCTTGGCTAATGCAACTACTTCACCCTTAATTGACAGCAAGACCAGCAGAGTTCTAGATACTATCGCTTTGTCCAACCTGACTATGCCGGGTATGGCCAGATCTGCTCCATGACAGATCGCATCCACAGCAGAGTCTCGTATGTAGACCTTTGGTATGAAGTCGAACGCTTCTTCTACTGGTCGCACAGCCTTCCTCAGCTTTGCTTCGTCCTTCTTTTGCTTCCAATCATCGTACGCGTCAAGAAGATCATACAGTGAGAACGAGTTCTTGTCTTCATTAAACGGCCCGGCCCTTGTCCTTCTCAACTCTTTCATATGCGCGCCACAACCTAGCGCCTCACCTATGTCGCTGCAGATTTTGCGAGCATACGTCCCAGCTTGACAGGCAATCTTGAACAGAACAAGCCTTCCGTCGATTTCCAATATGTCAGACTTGTAGATCATTCGTTCTCTTACGACACGTTTCACAGCTGCTCTCAGAGGTGGCCTTTGGAGAATCGCTCCGATGAATTCGCTGAAAACAGCTCTTATCCGCTCTTCTGCAACATCCTCATGGAGTTGCATGAGGCATACGTACTCTTTGCCTGAGAGAAGAAAGGCTTGAATCACTTTCGTCGCGTCTTCGAACGCGATGGGAAGCACTCCGGTTACCTTGGGATCTCCCCCGCCTGTCTAGGCGTCGAGGGTTCCGCCGTGTCCGGCATGCTTCAGCCCAAGCATCAGTTTTACCCAGGCAACAACTTCATGGCTTGAGGGACCTGCAGGCTTGTCTAAGTTCATGATTCCAAAACGAATGTGAAGGTTGATCGGCCTACTGTATGGATCGAAGCCGAATTCTGCATTTGTGTCGACATCCGTTCTAGCCACGATTCCTCTCTCTATCTCCCAAGGTGGAAGAGGTTTCATACTAATCCCTAACCAAAGGTCCTGCGTGAGAATTAAACCAATTGCTGCTGCGAAGAGTTTCTGGATCTATTTGGTCTTAGTTCTCGCGCTTGCTTTGACCACTGCGGTCTTCTCAGCTTTTTCAAGCGCCTTCAGGACTTCCTCATCAGTCGCGTCTCTTTTCAGATCTATCTTGTCTTCAGTAGGTTCCATGTGATTCACATTCGTTCTTCGGCGCTTGACTCCTGAAAGCGACTTTGGCCCAGTTACAAGAACGTAGTTCTTGTCGATGACGTCAACGATAACGCATCTCTTTCCGATTTCACGCCCCGCAGTTTTGACGCATATTCTACCAACTTCAATGGCTACCATTTCAGTGTTCACTTCTTTCCCTTTTCCGCCAGATATTCGGAGATGATCTCCTTAAGAATATTGATGTTCTCCTCGATTGACTGGAGATTCGTGTCAAAGATGACATCGTAGATGGAGAGATCGGACGGATCGATGCCGTACAGCTCAATGAAACGTTCCTTCTGGGCCGCTTCTCTCATTAAGGTTTGCCTTTTGGCTGCTTCGAAGGATAGCTTGTCTCGTCGAGCTATTCTTTCAAATCTTACATTCTCCGGCGATGTAAAGAATATCTTGACGTCAGTCTTCTCTCGGCCCATCCACGCCGAAAGCTGTCCGTCCAGAACCACGTTTCCTTTCGCTGCCTCTTCCTTTGTCATCTCGTCGATCAATCGGTCAATCTCCGGATTCTTCTTTGCCTCTTCCGTGAGTTGCTCTAACGTCAGGTTTCTTTCTTTTGCGATTCTTCGAAAAATCTGGCCGGCTGAAACAAGTCTCAGTTCAAAGGCCGTGGCAAGTGCTCGTGCGTATGTGGATTTTCCAGAACCGTGAAGACCGCTAATTGCCAGCACTAGATCCACTTGCGTAGCCTCGAAGCGTATTCCTAGTTGTCTACATGAGATGAATTGGAGTCACTCTTGCTCTGGGTACGTGCCTAGGAGCCTTGACATTGGAAGGCTGATGGCAAAGGAACAGATCAAGTACCACGTAAAGTAAGTAACCTTGATGGGTGTCTGATTAGGAAAGAGTGGTGGGCCCTGTAGCAACCACGGGACACTGAAAGGAGAAAAAGCTGTGAACCCGCCTCCGGGCAGTTTCCCGTAGAATCCACTGAGTACATTCCAGATCAGAAGAAACGGAACGAAAAAGATAAGCGTGACTTTCATTCGGTCCCACATCATATTGCTCTGCAGCCGCATTATGGCCGCCTGCTTTTTGTTGACTTTCGCAAGCAGCTGTTTGTCTCCAGACTTTCTTGCCTTGTTAAACTCATCCTGCCAAGCCTTCACTTCAATCGATATTTCTCTCATTTTCTTTACGTCCACCATGAAACGATTTGACAAGTTGGAGACTACCGACAGCACAGATGCGACTCCTAGGATGAAGAAAGTTGAGTTCGGCACTTCGCCATAAGGCACAAGAGCCGCCGTGATCGATTTGAGAATCTCATCAAGTATTGTCATTATCTGACCTCTGCGGATCCACAGCTGTGATCCCTAAGTGTCATCCGATCAACCGTATTTGTTTTCCTATTCGCCATTTCGAACCAGGAGCGTGTGTTGATGGCTACTGTGTCCATCTCTTCGCCTATTTTCCAAGGAGTGCTCTCGCGGCAGGATAGAGTTCACTGATCCTTTCCTGGGCCAAGATCTGTGAGTATTGCTCGATGATGCCTATTGAGAGAAGGATACCCATACCAGAGCCGAACGCTCCAAGGAAGTCAGCGAATGAGGCTATTGCTCCCACAACGAGCCCGCCCAGTATCGTCACAGTCGGTATGTACCTTGAGAGTACCTGCTGAATGGGAGCAAGTGAGCGTCTGAATCCTTCGATCTGCATCCCGGAGTCGACAAGTTGCTGAGCAATGGTTCTGGCGTCCATGCCTCCCACCTCGATCCAGGTCGTTGAGAAGAATACGCATATAGTCATCATCAGACCCGCGTAGACCAATGCGCGGATAGGATCTTGCATCACATTCTCAAGGTTTCTGGGAGAAACCACGTAGTACGCAAGCCCGCGTATAGGCTCGTATCTCTGGCCTGATGCTTGAAATACGCCTAGGAGATTCAGCCAGAAGTCCGTACCGGATTGATTGTATCTCGACCAGATGAGCTGTGAAATGAAGTAGATGTTTCCAAAAAGGGCGGCTGTGAATATTACTGGGATGTTAGAAACGTAGAGAAGCTTGATCGGGAATTTTCCTCGGAATCCCTTGAACTTTGCATGTGAAACCGGAACCTCAACTCGCAGGCCATCAATGTATATGATAACTGCGAAGACTATGATGGTTGTTAGGACACCAATCATGTCAGGTAATCCTTCAGGTCGATGGAACATGTTCCAGATTGTCGGCGAAGATCCAAGCGACTGCGCAAACGCAATTATCGCGCCCAGGAATTTCTTGTCGCTCATGGGACCCATTGGCGCAAGTGACTCCCACACTATTGTCGAGGCCACACCTGCGACGATGAAGAGGCTGATTCCGCTTCCCAACCCCCATCCTTTCTGGAGTAGTTCGTCGAGCAACATCAACACTATTCCTGCGCTCAGCAGCTGTAAGACGATCACAAAAGCTGTTCGGGTGGTGATCGTGGTTCCAAAGGCTCCGGCCATCATGTATGCGCTAACCTGGAAGAGGTACATTATTATGGACATGACCTTGCTCGCTGTCGTGAACATCGATCTGTCTTCAGGATTCGTGAAGTCGACCTTTATCATTTGGGAACCTGCAAGTACTTGAAGTATCAGGCCTGCTGTCACTATCGGGCCGATTCCTAGCTCCATCAAGGTGCCTCGCTGAGAAGCGAAGATGACCCGCATTTGACTGAACGGGTCTTCAGCACCCTGTCCGCCTACCCCGTACAGTGGGATCTCCGTCATGACAAGATAGCCGATTAGAACTATAGCGGTCCAGAATAGCTTCTCATTGAACGAAACCTTTCGCTCAGGGGAAGACACGGCGGGAATGAATCTCGCGAGAGGCTGAAAAATCTCAATGAAGCGAACCAGGTCTGCCACCTACTTTGGAAGCAGTATCTTGCCGCCTGCCTCCTCGATCTTCTTGACAGCAGATTTTGATGCCTTGGCGACCTTAACCGCAATCGGCTCCTTCAAAACTCCTACGCCAAGAAGCTTCTCGTACCCGAGCCTAGACAAGTCAACCAAGGGCAGTTTGATTTGTGATTTCTCTTCAGGCGGGGTCGGCGCAAAACGTACCAGATCTTTCAGGTTGATGGATCTAGTCTCCTTCGCCGAGTGGCTAAAAAACCCATGCTTGCCTATCGTGATTCCTTCGGCCACTACCTTAGTCCGCTTGTGTGCCAGCTTACCGGCCCAACCGTGGCCACCGATCATACCGCTATCTCTGTGTTGACCTGAGACTCCCCATCCATGAGTTCTTGATCCTCGCATTCTTCTGATCTTCCTGTGTCGCGTAGGCAAAGTTGGTATCACCATTGGGGAGGGTTTCCTGATTGTTCAGGTGTGATTGATTTAAACGTTTGGCACACCTCTCGGAGTCAACTAGATTTGTTAGAAGACATATCCAGGGTGTTCTTCCAAGTTTCGTGATGGACTGTTGCGAGATCGCTAGTCGCATCAGTACTGTTTAGATCATTCGAGATAGAAGAGGGGATATCTCGTTTCCTCTGTAGCCCAGTTCTCCTTCGTCGCCAAAAGACCGCTTTGTTGAACGCTTGAACCCGCCCCTTGGTGGATGAAGACGAAAGGCCAAAGAAATTCCAGCCTCATGAAGCTTGCTCAGTGGGATCTCTTTTCGTTCGATTGCTTCAGCCAGTTTCTCAATTGACGGGATCTGGAGCTTTTCTTTCAAGTACTTTGCTGTGAGTTCTTTTGCGCCTCTTGGTTTGCATCGCTTCTCAAGCAGCATGCTGAGAGTTTTTCTTTCTGTTTCTCCCCAAGTCACGTAGTCTTTTATCTTCCTGAGCATTCCGAGCGTGTCTGGTTTGCCATAGACCAGTACTGCGTTGAATTTTCGAGGCATGTGTAGCATGTGAAGCGTGGTCTTCACATCGTTGGGGACGTTGGCTTGCCCACGCAACCTCACGGCGATTATGCATTTTTCTTCCGAGATTTCTGAAGAGGGTTTCTCCTTGTCCTTTGGACGCGCGAGTGCCTTTCTTCTCCTAGACTTCGCCTTCGCTTTCAATTCTTCTCTACCTAATCCAGTCGCTTGGGGTGACAATGCGATATGTTGAACGAAGCGCATCGTAGACGGCATATGCTGTGGAAGGGGATGTTGACGTGGATCCGAAGCTTCTCGTCCAGCAATCCTTCACTCCTGCGATTCTCAAGACCACTTTAGGTATTTCTCCTGCGACCAGTCCTAAACCTCTTGGACCAGGGAGGATTTCCATGACTACGCTGCCGCATTTGCCTTTGACTCTGAAAGGGAGCGAGTTAGAATGGTTGCACGCGCACTCCCAGCTTCCACATCCCCTTCGGACAGGGATCGTGTTGAGCTTCGCTTGTACAGTGGCCTTGTCTATGGCGACTCTAACCTGCTTCGCCTTTCCGTCACCAATACCTATGTAGCCGTCACCGTTTCCGACAACAACTACAGCCCTAAACCGAGATTTCTCCCCTGCGTCAGTCTGTTTCTGGACGAATCCTATATTCAATACTTCGTGTTGTAGGTTTGGAAGCAGTGCGTCCACAATTTGATGTTCCATTATCTTCAGACCTTGTGTAAAGACATCGTTGATGGAAACGATGCCTCCCTCTTGGATCATCTTTCCGAGTTTTGTCTTGGGTATCCAACCAATGTTGGAACTTGTTCTGCTCCGAGATAGTGCCACTACTTATCACTCTTCTTCTGAGGTTTCTTCTCTGAACCTACAATCTTCTCCTTGACTTTCTCAAAGGCTGAAGGAATGTCCTCGGGATCCAACTTTCTTGAGACATATCGCGAGAATTGTGCTTTGTATCTTTCCGGATCAGACGACAGTTCCTTTGCGTAAGCGGCGATGTGTTCTCCTTTGACTCTGGAATCTGGGGGGAGTATTTCTGCACCGTGTGGAATGTTGATTCCAGCATCGACTGCTCCTTTCAGCGCACCCAAAATCCTCGCTCCTTTGCTGATTCTGTGAAGACCGATGTCGAGGATGCCTTTCTGAATACCTTTTGCAAGTGCTCTTGACCCTGCGAGCACACCCGTGAGGTATGCTGCTGGAAGATTTCCTCCTCCATACTTCCAGTTCAGTTTCTCTAATTCAGTGGACTTCGCCGAGGCAAGCACGTTGTCTCCTTGTATTTTTGCCTCTACGAATTGGACTGTGGTATGTTTGCTAGAGGTTCTTACAACCATTCTGGGAAATGCAGAGACGACCATGGCTGCTCTTTTCCGATAGTTGGTTCGGAGCTCTCTTCTTCTGCGATGAGGCATGGCATATGTGGGTTTTTGAACCGTTATCCTTACCTCCTTCTTGCCAGTTGATGAGCCTCGATATATTCATTGACGTGTCGAGCGCTTCTGAAGGTTCCTCCTTTTGCCAGGAGGTTCAGCTTCCGGTAGGAGGATTGTTCGATCAGCCTTGTGTCTCTGAGCTGTCTCAATCTCCTTCTGATGGATCTGATTCGCGTGACCCAGCTTTCTCCTGATCTGTGAATGCCTTTTCTACGGCCGGGGCCGCTTCTCCTTCCAAGAATGCGTTTGTGATGCGATGCTCTCTTCCTCCCTCGACTTGTACCTGACTCGGGCATTGCACGAATCGTACCTTCATGGACGAGTCGCCTGACGTCGTCTCGGGTTATTGCTGAACTGACTTTCTCAGCTTCGTCAGGGTCTATCCAGACCCTGTTTCCGCCCACGTTTAGTATTCCAGAAGCGAGTCTTCTTTGGTTCCTCAGGTTCACTGCTTCTTCTCCTCCTGTGGCTGCGACTGTTGCTTCATGGCTTCTGGCTGCGCCGGTTCTTCCTTGGAATCCGGTGGCTCCACGATAGGCTCCTTTTCCTTAATCGCTTCCTCCCTTCTGGAAATGCCTGGATTTACAACTTTGATCTCCAGTTCCCTCGCTCGGTCAAGGATTGTTACGCGTTTCTTTTCTCCGACTGTGTGTCCGATCCTTGCTGCATTGGCCTTGGGATCGAGTTTGTCTAAATCTGATGCTCTGTGAACAATCACTTCCCGTAGGCCAGAGGGGTGAAGATAGCGCAATTCATTTGGAGTCTTATAGCCGACGGATACGCTTTTCGGCCACCCTCGTTGTCTTCGCCTCATCTTGTTTGAAACGCCCATCGGTCTGCGCCAATTTTCCCCTATTCTCTTAAGGCGCCAAGATTCCTGTCGCACTATCTTTGGTATACGCGCCTTGAGCTTCTTTCTTTCTTCCGTTTTAGCGCGCGCGCTCGCATTTTTCATTTCTTGATCGCCAGTCCTTTTTCATATACGTAGATGCCGTCGAGAAAGACCCTCTGATCTTTCTCTTTGATCGTTGTAGCTTCCTGGATATTGCCTGCAGTCTGACTGACATCTTCCACACGTGACCCTTCGACGACTATCTCGTCGCCTGATACCTTGACTGAAACATCTCCGACTATCGATGCGAAGCGCGGGATCTTCTCTCCAGAAAAGTTCTCGATCGACACCTTCCTCTCTTTTTCGAGGACCTTTATGGTGACCGGAAAATGAGCATAGACGACCTTCAACTTGTATGCGAAACCCTTGGAAACTCCTTCGATCATGTTCGTGACATGTGCCGCTGCTGTGCCTACAATTGCCTTGTCTTGTTTCTTCGTTCCCGCCATAGAGACTACCACCTTGCCGTCTTTTGATTCAAGCCGTACTGACATGTGGGATAGATCCTCGTCTATCGTCCCTCTGGACCCTTTCACCGACACCTTTCCTGCAGCAATCTTCACTTGAACCCCTTCCGGAATCTGAACAACTTTCTCTGAGATCTCTGCTGCAGTCACAGTTCCACCGCCTTAGTAGACATATGCCAGAAGCTTCCCGCCCGTTCGCAGTTCTCGGGCTTCTTTGTGAGATATCACTCCTTTCGGAGTAGACAAGATCAGTACTCCAACTTCTCTTGACGGAAGGTACCTCTTCTCAAACATCTCAATCTTTGAGATTCCGACAGAGAAGCTTGGCTTGGTAACTCCGCATTTGTTGATCCTACCAAGCAGCTGAATCTTGAACTTGCCAGATCTTCCGTCGTCAACGAATTCGAATTCTCCCAAGTACCCGTTCTTCTGCATAACTCGCAACACTTGCCCCAATAGTTTCGACGCAGGCTGTACGACACATTCATGCTTGTACCTACCTTCATTGTTGAAGATTGTTGAGAGGGCATCTGCCACAGGATCTACCAACGTCATTTCCATTACCTCATGAGTATTTCTTGAAGCCTAATTTTGGTGCGAGTTCCCTGAAGCACTGTCTGCAAAGCTGCAGTCCATAGCTTCTGATCATTGCGTTTCGCTGACCGCATCTTCTGCACGGCTTGCTTCCCTTTCCGAACTTCCTCTGCTTGCTAGGTTTCTGTTTCGCCAACTGCTTCACCTTCTTTGACTATGTTTGCCTGCAGTTTGCTCGCCGAGAAGCTCATGGCTTCGGGTTTCGTGATTGTGTGCTTCTTTCCGATCTTTGATGTTCTCATTGCTCTTCTCTTGATTCGATAGCCTCTTCGTTCCAATGTGACGTTCACGTTCATGCCGAATATTCCTATCTCCGGCAGGTACTTAGTGTCGGGTATGTCGATGTGTTCCTTTATGCCAAAGGCGAAGTTGCCGTAGTCATCAAAACTTGATTCTGGGATCTTGTTTCCCACGGCTTCCAAGGCCCGTTTCAGGAAGGACTCTGATTCTTCTCCGCGAAGCGTGACAATACATGCGATCGGTTCTCCTTTTCTTATTCCCCAATCCTTCACTGTCCTCTTTGCGTTTCTCTGGCAAGGGGTGTGTTTTGTTATCTGTTGAAGTGTTTTCTTCGCCTTCTCTAATGGCTCTCCCGACTTGCCAACTGCTATGTTGACTGTTACCTTTTCTATTCTGATCTCGCGCATAGGGTTCTCTTGATCAATGTCAGATGCAGTCTTGGCTGTCAATTGCTTATGCTCCTGGAAGTTCAATCATGGACGTCGCCTCGCCTACTACGAATACGTAGTCAGTGATGGTTCGGAATGCTTCCCCTTTTCCATCTTTGATCTCTACGATGCCCGGCCTTGTCGCGGTTCCTGATTCTACGTGAGAAATGCTTCCATGACGACCCATGTTCTCGCCAGCAGTGACGATTGCATAGGTGCCTTCGGTCATTCCCACTTGTTTCAGAATCTTCTGGCTTGGAAGCTCGATCTGTAACGAAGACCCTGTCGAATAGACATCCTCAGCCGGGGTTGTCGGGTTTTGCACTTTCACTAGTATGTTTCTGCCATCGTGAAGGCCCAACTGAAGGTGTCCGTGAGCAACTGTCTTCTTATCATCTATCTTGCAGATCTTGAACCCTCCCGTGTTCTCAGCTGCCTCGACGAGAGTGAGTCTCTTTCCTCTGACCGGGACCACTCGAAACATTTTCTTCAAACTTAGAATATCAATTACATCCATCAGGCCGACGGGGTACCTTTCGTCTCTTCTAAGACGTCCGTCAACTCTCACCTTGCCCTGTGACAATATGAGTCGCGCCTCTCGGGCAGTTCTCGCGAGATGCAAGTAGTCTCTGAGCACTATCAAAAGAGGAATACACATGCCACGTGGATGCGGTCCAGATCTGGGTCTGACTGTCCACTGAAATTCTTTCGTCTTTATTGGCCAGAAGTCAGGTGCTGGCTTCCGCTTTAGGTGTCTTGACCCGCCTTTCCGTCCCATACTTAATTATTCTCCTCGTTCCTTGGGACCTGTTCGGCGACAGCCTGAGGCTTTTCTCCTTCCAATATGTCAGCTCGCCACTTGTCCGAGAGGTTCAGGTTCGTGATTGTAACCTTCGATGAGTGAACCGTCACGAGTGTCGACGTACCTGAGACTTTTTCACGTGACAGTCCTTCAACGAATAGCCTTCCTCGATCTCTGTCTACTCGGTTGACCTTGCCTTCGATCCCTGTGAAATCTCCTCTAACTATTTTGACAGTGTCTCCTTTTCTGATCTGGAACGATCTTCGGCGGTATCTTTCTCGGAGTTCTAAGGAGAGGGGCGCGGACAATGCTTTCCGTCGGACTCCTGTTTCAATTTTGCTAGGAGACAGTTCGACATCGCCTCACACTAAACAATCATGCTAGCCAGATTGGCTACTCTGGGCCATCTCTCAGCGGCTTCCCTCGCCACAGGGCCCCGTATCTCAGTTCCCTTCAGTTCTCCTTCAGGAGTCATGATCACTCCCGCGTTGTCCTCGAACTGGAGTCTGACTCCGTCAGCTCTCCGAAATGTCTTCCTCTGTCTCACCACAACAGCAGGAAAGATTTGTCCTTTAAGATCTGGAGTTCCCTTTGTGACTGAGATCGCAATCATTTCACCTATACATGCGGTAGGAACTCTTCTCAACCGCCCTGAATATCCTAGAACGTTGATCACTTTGAGTTCTTTGGCACCCGTATTGTCAGCACAAACTAGACGGCTGCCTGCCGGCAATCCTCTCGTTACATAGGGTCGGTATTCCATCATTCCTTTTGCGCTGACTGCTCGAGTCTTTGGTGCTGGCATATCACTTCACTCCTGTAGCTACTCCGCCTTCTCCACTATGACGAATGCCACTGTCTTGCTCAGTGGGCGACATTCTGCTATTCGCACCTTGTCGCCTTCTTTTGCGTCTATGCAAGGAGGGTTGTGTGCACTAATCCTGCTACGTCTCTTCTCGTATCTCATGTACTTGGGATCATAATGCAAAAGGTCTCTTTCTACGACAACCGTCTTGCGCATCTTGCTACTCGCAACGACTCCACTCAGGATTTTTCCTCTGACTGAAAGGGATCCGTGGAACGGGCAGTCAACGTCGTCGCAGCTCTTTTGCGGAAGCGCAACGCCTAATCCTATGTTCTTCAGCGCCAATTCCTCACCTTCATCTTGACTCTGTCTTCGGCTCTACCGACCAACTTCTTCCCTTCGATTCTCACAACTTCTCCGGAAGGTAGGTAGAAGTCGAATGACGCTATGTCTTTTGGCACAATTGTATTCTTCGCACCGTTGAAGAGAATCAATGTGTTTCTTGTTTCGTCCACGACTTTTCCAGCAAGTCTTCCAAGCTGTTTGTTTGTCGTCTTGACCACTTTGACGTTGAGTCCGATGATTTCGTGTCTGGCAATGTTCTGCGGTGTTATCGGACTCATTTTGAAACCTCCTGAGTCACAGGAGTTTCTCTCTCGATAGTGAGTATTCTTGCCATGGTCTTCCTGAGTTCCTTGATTCTGCCTGGGTTTTCTATTGTACCTCCAGAGGCAACCATCGTCTTCAATCTAACGAGCTCTGCTCTTATCTCATCGAGTTTCTTCTTTCGCTCTTCCACAGGCATGCTGCGTATCTCTCGTATCCTAAGTATCGGCATCTTCTTTCTCCTCCTCTTCCTCAGCTTTGGGCGCATCCGTTTCAGAAGCAACAGGACTCACAGCGGCCTTCTCTTCTGTCGCAGCCAGAGGTCTCCACACGGGTTTGTCTGGGAAATCGAATCCTGGCGGAACTATGTTCACATGTATGCCCAACATCCCCGGCTTCAGCTGAACCCATTCTACCGCTCTTCCTATCTGCTTTGAGGCCGCGTCGCCGGACCGAGGAAGATAGCCCTGTCGATAGTGCTCGTATCTTGATCGCTCACTTGTCAGTTTGCCCCTTATCGTTATCTCTACTCCCAACGCTCCTGCCTCCATCACCCTTTGGACCGCCCAGTATGCAGCTCTTCGGAAGTGAACGCCTCGCTGAAGTGCAGCAGCCACTTGGGATGCAACCACTCTCGAGTCTAGCTCAGGGAATTCAATGGCGGCGACAGATATCTGCGGATTGTCTAAGCCGAATCTTTCCTCCAGAACCTTGGTGAGGTCCCTGATGCTCTGCCCTCTTCTGCCTATGACCATTCCAGGTCTTGCAGCATACACAACTACTCTGGTGCCAAGAGGAGTTTTCGTCAACTCCATCTTGCTGTAACCTGCCTTACCCAACTCTTTTAAGAGAAACTCGTCAAGCTCAGCCTTTCGCAAGTTGTCTTTCATGAAGGCTTTCTGAACCGACATACTATTCACCCTCATAGCCTACGAGCTCAAGATGAGTGAGGGTGTTGAAGCTGGGCGAACTCCGTCCATGCGCTCGAGGCGTGTAGTTTCTTATCTTCATTCCTCTCTGTGATGCTGCGTGAATAATTCGAAGCTTTGTCAAATTCAAACCCTTATACTCAGCATTGGCCTCCAATCCTTCCAACAGTCTCAAGATCGTGGAGGCTGCTTTGACCGGATATCTTCCCGCATACCATGGCTCATTCATGGACTTGTGTGGAACCTCCTTCTTGTGCCTCTTGTAGGGAATGGCTCTCCTTTTTGCTGAAACCTGCTCGAGCATTTCTTTTGCGTCCACTACGGTCATGCCCCTAATGCTGGAGCATATCTCGACCGCTGCCTTTGGTGAAATGTGAAGCTCACGTCCTGCACACTTCACAGTCTTGTCTGGGTCGAGGCCCGTAACGGAATATTTCCACTTTGGCACGGGGTTTCACACCGGTCCTCCCGAAGCATGCATTAGGCCAAGTTAAAAACGTTGAGTTGAGTTGGAAATCTACAGAACTCGTGGTTTCTTTCTGGGAAAGCCTAAGATGCTGGAAACGATCAGAAATATGGAACTCGTCGATACAAAGATATGGCCCGTACTCTTCGTCTCCCTAGAGGATGACACGTAGATTGTCAGCTAGGGAGATAGACTCAGTAAAGGTTGAGTCAGAACTGAGAGGCTCAACTCTCAGAGTCTACTGGTACATGTTCAAGAAAGGCGAG
>JALHTG010000001.1 GCA_022865705.1 Candidatus Bathyarchaeota archaeon
ACCAAAGCTAGAGGAATAATAATCGTGAATGAACCCGACGAGCGACTGGAGTACGCCTTGAGTCCCCTGAGGAATCTGATAGAAGTCAAGTTCTACAAAGTGAACTTCGAGATAAAAGACAAACCCGGAAGTTAGAGCGCGTGCGCGCGCTAAAAACAACCCAAGTAAGTTAGACCGAGCAAACGATCATAGATTGGCATGCATTCTTAACCTTAAAGGGAAGCGTTCAGGCTTTCTTGCTAGAGGAATGATGGACTACTATTCGCAGTGGACCGCGGTGATACTTGCGTCCATAATCTCCCTCGCGCTTGAGCGCGGCCTAATCGGTATATGGTTTGATATTGTTCCGTTGCTTAAGCGAATTGGCAAGACAGTAGTCGCGAGTTACATAGCCGTTTGGGTGACTACATTAGTTGGAACATACTGTCCTATCGAAAGCTGGGTTCATGTCCTTATTGTGTGTGGAGTGTTCTTTTGGATCTTGAACACCGAGAAGGCTCGGAATGTGTTGTGGAGAATTCGGGCACTCATACCGCATGTTTACTAATCCTATGAGCAATCGAAAGATTAGTACGTGATAGTTAGTCACGCGCGCTAGATCCCCTTCTCATTGAATGATTCATTCTCTATCTTGATGCGGTGCGTTGAAAAGATGCAAGGAAAGACTGTCCTTGCTCTAACGGTGTTAACAACAGGTTCAGGAACACAGTGCATTTCTCCCGCGTCAGTATCCGAAGTGAAGTGAACAACAACCGGATCGAATGCCTCCACGGAACATTGAGCGACCTAAGGAGAACAATGCGAGCCTTCAAGAACCCTGATTGTGTGATTATTGAAGGGCAACGCATCTACTACAACCACATACGGCCGCACACAGCCTTGAACGGCAAGACACCGGCGGAAGTATTCGGAATCAAGATCGAAGGCAAGAACAAATGGCTAACCCTGATACAAAACGCGGCTAAGTCTTGAGAGGTTTTCCATACTCGAAACGAACCAATCCTTGACCGTTCCCGTAATAGACGCTAGAGGAGATGTATCGGATTCCTTCAGAGGTGTACGCTATACTCGTGTTGACTTGCGGAATCCCATTGTAGGTTGTGAATCCAGAAGTTTCGGCTTCAAAATGGTTTGCGTCTTTCACATTCTTCTTGATTCGATCTTTCGTCGCCTCAAGAGCGTCATCAATCAGGTTCCTCTTGATTCGCTCTTTGTGCCAAACAGATCTAATGTTGTAATATGTGAGAAAGGCCGTCGCTATGATCACGCCAATTCCGATTATTCCAAAGAGCCAAGCTTCTGGGGGAGGAGTGATGCCCAACACGATGCCTAAAATCAAAGGCTTCACATAACCCCATAACTCCCAAACAATAATACCCGCTAACAGCTCAATAAGCCACCAGAAAACCGTCTTCGGCTCCATTGTCCTTCATATAGAAAAATGAGTCCAAGGTACCTTTTAGCGATTGGCCTTGTAACAGTATGAGTGACAATAAGCGCGCGCTCGTTAACAAGGAGCCAAGCCTCATTCAACCACCCACCGAAGTTAACAACCCCATAAAACCCCAACACTCCACACACACCTCCGACCCCACCTCGCCACACACCCCACACTCAACCCCAAGCCCAACAATGCTCCAGACACCCATCCAACTAAGACGACAACGTCCCCGCTCTCCGCAGAGAGCGGAACCATCGCCCCGAAAACCCAACATACAACACCTCACATAACCCCACAAGGGAACATAACCCAAAGAGCCGTAGGGCTAGCCTACACCCCCAATAGCCACCCCTTCGAAATCATGACGGGTTTTCTGGCAAGCATCAGTACGTTATGGAAATGGGGCGCATTTTTCCGGAAAATCGCGGGTACTCTTTCGATGTCATCCCTTGGCTCTAGCACTGGCGCTAGAACGGATAGAAAGAATCTGGATGGACAATTACGCTGAACAGATGAACTATCTCCTCGGGTAGTGTACGTAGCGCCTCAGCCGCAAGTGGGCCGTCCACTTCCTTAACAAAATGTGCCGGACAAGGATAGTCCTCGAACAGGTAATCCTCGATTCTATCTTTCTTCAGGCAATAGACGGGATGCTCCTCACCACCTCGAAACATATCTCTGACTTCGTTTGCAGATCTTGCGATCCCGAATCTGGCACAGTTTATGTTAGGCGAGTTTTGCTTCGCAAGAACCTCTTCGACTTGGTTTTTCTTGTCGCCGTCAAGAATAACCACGCATCGATAGGGTTTCTTGGGAACAGTGTAAAGCAGATGACGCCAAAAATCCCCCCAGAGATGAAAAACACCAATCCTATTTTCGACTTGGAATGAGTACTGATCTTTTGGTATGACCGGCGAACGCTCGCCCGAATCTTTCTCTAAACCCAGTTTGTATCGGATATATGACATCTCGATTTTTCTTTGAATCTCAAGACGTTTTCTCAGAAAGGTTTGGACGATGTACACGTCGCTTGGCCCCTCTACGTAGACATGAATACTCTTCAAGCTTGTTGTATGCGGTAGGTATCCAGCAAAGATCTCGGGATTCTCTTTGCTCGCATCCGGGATCCGGACAAACTCTTCGGCTTGAGGGGAGAAGAGGTAGATCGCTATTCTGCTAGCGTGATTGCTCCATAGAACCGGGTTAACGAAATCCGGATCCTGCGTTGCAAGGAACACTTGCCTTTCTCCCAATTCGTCTAACAGAAAGCTAAGTAGCTCCTGTTTTGCCAACGGATTCAATCCTAGTTCGGGTTCGTCAATAAGAAGGATTCTTGACCGATATGCCAAGATGTCCGCGGCGATACAGACCAAGGACCTAACGCCAGAACCTTGTTCGGATATTGGCACTGTCAGATTGGAGTCATTCACTTTGCGAATAAGATCCTCGTATCGATGATCTTGAATTCTCGGATCGACGACCTTGCGCATTAGATTAACTAACCGCGTCATCTGTGTGCCTGACGGTCTTGTTTGACTGAGATAATCCTTGAAGCTCTTACCCTTGTATGACTGGAGTCTTGACTCTGGACAATAGAGAGTGGGCTTTACTTCGTCTATTATGTGAGAATCAATAAACGGTGAGAAGTGTACGCCGCAGAGAATGATACCTTTGTTCCTGAGTACAATCTCATCCTTGATTTCTCTGCAATTGCTTACATTCAGGGATTTTGCCTGACGCTCGTATCGCTTAGGGACAAGTTCGTCTACCAATTCCTTATTCAAAAGCAGTCTTACCTCAACATCATTGTCAGGCGGCTGAGACTTCATGTAGAAGTCATCTGAGGGAAGAATATGTTGAATCCCTGCGCCTTTTAGATGGACTCTGACTCGCTCACATTCTTCGCACATGTAGGAGTAATGTGAGTCGGCTCTCATGTCCGAAAGGAATCTGAGAAATTCCAAGATATTGGTCTTGCCACAGTTATTTGGTCCTATCAATATATTTAGGTCTCTCAGATCTCCTAGGCTTGCTTTCTTGATATTTCTGAACTTCTTTACATGAATTGCCTTGGCGACTATAACCAAAGATATCTTCCCCCTGTCCACCCTACTCTAAAGCATGAGGTCCACTAAATGGTCTTTGGTTTCGACCTAGCTCATATATAGATTAGGAAGGAAAAAGAACTCCTAGACGTGTGCCGAACACCCAACACGTCAACAACCACAAGGTGAGAAAGATCGAACAGCGCGTGCTTTCTGACAAAGTTTAAAGCCAATAGCCGCCGTGATAGCGGGAAAGATTAGTCAGACGTGACCAAGACGTGACAATGTGGATAAGCGCTCATGTGGAGAAATCAGGGGCATACTACTTACTCGAATATAAAACCGCTGTGGAAGATGAGCTTTGTAGAATAGAGAAGGACCTAGGTCAAAAGATTAAGCTAGCGAAGATAGAGAGGTAGAGTGAGATCATATTTGACGATCGAAGATAAGGAGATGATTCCAAAGGCCGAGAATCTACTACTGCCTTTGGAGGAGTTGCTGGCAGCCGGACTTCACATAGGAACCAGAATAAAGACTGGAGACATGGAGCAGCACATCTTTCGTGCTAGACCGGACGGACTGTTCATACTCAACATAGGGAATACCGATCAAAGAATCAGATCCGTAGCAAAATTCTTGTCAAGAATGGACCCTTCAAGAGTCATGGCGGTTTCTTCAAGACTTTATGGTAAGACCCCGGTCGAAAAATTCTGCGAGCTGACGAGATGTGTTCCGATAGTGGGCAGATTCATGCCAGGCCTTCTCTCGAATCCACTTCAACCCAAACATGCAGAACCAGACCTGGTTATGATCACCGATCCGAGGGCAGACTGGCAAACAATTAGGGAAGCATCGAGCTCAGGAACACCAGTTGTCGGACTCACAGACACGGACAATGTATTCAACGGAATTGATCTGACGATTCCGGTCAACAATAAGGGACGACGAGCTCTCGCTACGGTATATTGGCTTCTTGCCAGGCAAGTTCTCAGAGAACGAGGAGAGATTCCTCCTGACGGAACCATAGCTGTCACAATCGACGATTTCGAAACCAAGCTAGCAAGCATTCCTGCCAGAATGAGTGAAGAAATGTGAGAATGAGGCGGCCCGCTCAGGCAGGCGCTTTCTACTCCGCTGACAAGGCATCTCTGATTACTGAAATCGAGAAGTGCTTTCTGCACAAGCTGGGTCCCGGCAAGCTGCCCGAATTGCAGGAGCCTGGGGAAAGAAGGATAGTCTCAGCAGTCTCTCCACATGCAGGGTACATGTTTTCCGGCCCAGTCGCGGCTCACCTCTACTCAGCATTGGCCTCTGATGGAATTCCTGATACAGTCGTGATTCTCGGTCCCAATCACTATGGAATGGGAACAGGGCTCTCCGCCATGGTTGAAGGAACATGGCTGACACCGCTGGGAGAAGTTGAGATCGATTCAGATCTTGCAAAGCAGATATGCAAAAACTCTGGTATGATAGATAATGACCCCTCGGCACATGTTAACGAGCATTCCATCGAAGTGCAGCTACCTTTTCTCCAGTACATCTATGGAAATCGATTCAAGTTCGTTCCAATCTCAATGATGATGCAAGACATTGAATCTAGCAGAAATGTGGGCAAATCAATTGCGGAAAGTGTCAGCGGTAGGAACGTGCTGACAATAGCGTCCTCAGACATGTCCCACTATGAGCCTCAGAAGGTAGCGGAGAAAAAAGACAGACTTGCAGCCAATGCTATACAGAAGCTTGACGAAGAGGAACTACAAACAGTTGTCGAAGCGGAGAGCATATCAATGTGCGGCTATGGGCCAGTTTCTTCAGCCATCGTTGCCGCCAAGCTTCTTCAAGGAAATTCGGCAAAAATAGTGTCATATCTAACGAGTGGGGACATAACAGGAGACTACAGTCAGGTTGTGGGCTACCTGTCTGCCTCGATGAGCAAGTAGCAACCGACACGTCGATCCCAATCAATTCATGCTTATCAACCAACCTAATGACTATGGATTCAGGATAGAACTTGAAGAGCGTGGCTGTCGCGCCTGCCAAGGTTATTCTCACTGGGGAACACTTCGTCGTTTATGGGACGGCAGCAATAGTCACAGCTGTCGGAATCCACTCCAAGGCAACTGTTTCTTGGAGAAGGGACGGAGCCATTGTGATTAGATCATCTTTGCCAAAATGTGCCATATCCATCAATGAAAGGCAATGTGAGATCTTGCATGGCGGGCAGCAGGCTCGAACGTTGCTGGAACCTATCTCCCTTGTCGCACAGGCCACGCTCAAAGAATCTGGTGATCAACATAGAGGTCTGAACGTTCAGATAGAATCGAACATACCAGTAGGAGTGGGTCTTGGCTCCTCAGCAGCGGTGGCTGTCTCCACAATCTCAGCTATTGTGCGGCTTCTCAGTGGAAAGCTTGATCGTAAGTTGACAAGACGACTAGCATTTGAATCTGAGCGACACGTTCACAAGATCCCTTCAGGCATAGATCAAACAGTCTCAACATATGGAGGGGTTATCGTCTACCAAAGAGAGAAACCATTCAAACACGTTGTGCTCAGACGAACCTTCCCAATAATAATTGGTGATACGGGCATAAGACGATCTACTGGCGATATCGTTTCAAGAGTGAAGGCCTTCCTGGCAGAGAGGGATACACTCATGAAGAGAGTCATGAAATCTGCGAACCTCATCTCTAGAAGAGCGCTTGTCGCGGTGCAACAGGCGGACAGAAAGAGATTGGGCGAACTGATGAATCTGAACCACGAACTCCTGCGTCAGATCGAAGTGTCTACTAAGGAACTTGACCAACTAGTCTCAGCCGCGCGAGAAGCAGGTGCGTTCGGGGCCAAGCTTACTGGTGCAGGAGGCGGAGGATGCATGATCGCCCTTGCATCACCTGACAACACAACCAGAGTTCTGGAAGCAATAAGAGAAGCTGGAGGCAACTCATATCTAGCAAACATAGAGCGAAGAGGAGTGAAATCGTGGCTTCTAGATTGACAGTGCTAAAGCTTGGCGGATCAGTCATAACAGACAAGACCAAAGAGTTCGCTCCTTCCACAGAGACAATAGCTAGAATAATGAAGGAAATCAGCACGACAGAAGTCGAATCACTCATTATCGTGCATGGGGGAGGATCCTATGGTCACCCCCTCGCGAAGCTCTATCGACTTTCAAACGGCCACACGAATCAGACTCAGATACTTGGGTTTGCACGAACAAGACAGGCAATGATGGATTTGAACAAGATCATTCTAGACTCAGCGATAGAGAATCATCTGCCCTGCATCTCCGTTCAGCCATCGGCCTTCATCAGAACTAGGAATAGGAGAATAGAGGATATAGACCTCCGAATCGTAAGTGGTCTCATGGATCTTCATATGATTCCGGTCATGTTCGGAGATGTGGTACTGGATATGCAACTGGGATTCTCCATCTTGTCAGGTGATCAACTAGCGTCCCGCCTCGCAATCGAGCTGGGAGCCAAAAGAATGATTCTGGCGGCAGATGTTGACGGAGTCTTTGATTCTGATCCGAAAACGAATCCGAAGGCATATCTCATGGAGAGAATGACCACTCAAGATGCTGAAGCATTGATTGAACGAGAAAAACAGGATGATAGAGGCTCAGACGTCACAGGAAGGATGATGGGAAAAATAAAGGAGATGCTCGCAGCGGTTGAGAAAGGGATACAGGTAGTAGTTCTGAACGGATGTGTACCGGGGAGAATCTCGAATGCGTTGACGGGTAGAAGAACGATAGGAACAGTCATCGAGAGGTGAAGTATGATGAGGAGACCGGAGATATCTCGTCGAAAGACAGATCACATAAAGATCTGTGCCACGAAAGATGCCGAATCCGAACGAACCAATGGGTTAGAGGATATACTCCTTGTCCATCGATCAGCCCCCGAGATAGACATGAGAGATGTTAGTACTTCATGTTCTCTTATGGGGCACCAGTTATCGTTTCCATTTGTCATTGAGGCCATTACAGGAGGAACAACTAACGCCAAACGAATCAACCAAAGACTTGCAGCGGCCGCAGAGAATCTGCAGGTAGCGATGGGAGTAGGCAGCCAGAGGATAGCGCTTGAGAACTCTGCTCTGGAACAAAGCTTTAGAATTGTTCGAGAAACTGCACCAGATGCCTTTCTGATTGCGAACATTGGTGCCCCTCAACTTGCAATGGGATACGGCATCAAAGAAGCGAGAAAGGCAGTAGAAATGATTTCAGCAAACGCTCTTGCGATCCACATGAACGCAGTTCAGGAAGCTGTTCAACCTGAAGGAGAAGTCGTAGCCAAAGGTGTTGTTGACAAGATAGCAGAGATAGTGAGGCAGGTAGATGTACCAGTTATCGTCAAGGAGACAGGGGCCGGAATCTCTGCAGAAGAAGCGAAAAGATTCAAAGCGGTTGGAGTCTCCGGCATCGATGTTGCAGGAGTAGGTGGAACCGACTGGGCAAAAGTCGAAAGTTATCGAAACAGCGTCGGAAAGAATCCCGGAACAAGGATCTTCTATGGATGGGGAATTTCCACTGCAGCAAGTCTAGTCGAGGTGACGCAGTCAACAGATCTAACAACAATATCTTCGGGGGGGATCAGAAGCGGCCTGCAGATTGCGAAGTCAATGGCCTTGGGGGCGTCTGCAGCTGGACTGGCCAAGCCGCTATTACTGCCCGCACTAACAAGCCTTCAGGCCGTGGAACGAACAATTCAGACCGTTCATCAGGAATTGAAGATGACCATGTTTCTAACCGGATGCAAAAACATTTCTGATCTACGAAAGACTCCTCTCGTCATAGTTGGCAACACATATCACTGGCTCACCCAGAGGGGATTCGACACAGAGAGATACGCCAGAAGGAATTGAAATGAATACATTGCAGCAAGAACTGGAGAGAATAGCTAGGCTTGTCGATATCTATCTGCAGCCACACATGACCAAACGCGAACCAGCACGACTATGGGAAGCAGCCTATCATTTACCGAAAGCTGGCGGAAAGAGGCTCCGTCCCTTTCTAATGATCAACGTATGCAAGGCTTTGGGGGGAAACGAAGAGGATGCGCTTCCCCCGGCCGTAGCAATCGAACTTATCCAAGCGTTCTCACTAGTCCACGACGACATAATAGATAGAGATGACCTTCGAAGAGGCGTTCCAACAGTCCACAAGAAATGGGGCATCCCAACTGCGATCGTCGCAGGCGATCTTCTTCACATCAAAGCATACGACATTGTAACAAAAGCTGCCATGAAAAACGAGAAAGTGATGCTAGTACTTCCTGATATTCTCAACGAGATCAATGAGGCTACGATAGAGATATGTGAAGGACAGGAGCTGGATGAGGAACTGGAGAAGAATCCTCAACCAACGGAAGAAGAATACTTTGATATGATCTCAAGGAAGACAGCGGCGCTCTTCAAAGCCTCTACAGCCATTGGCGCGCTTGTCGCAGGATCAAGTCCTGAGGCCGTAGAGTCAATGCGTAGCTTCGGGCATATTCTCGGAGTGTCTTTTCAGATAATCGATGACATATTGGGCTTGACAGCTGACGAAAAGGAACTTGGAAAACCCGTGGGAAGTGATATTCGAGAAGGAAAGAGAACCTTGTTGACAATTCACGCCTTGACAAGCGGGTCTCCAGACGAAAAGAGGACCATTCTGAAAGCGTTAGGAAACGCGAAGGCATCGCCACGAGATTTCTCCAAAGCTGTTCGAGCCGTAGTATCCACCGGCGCATTGGACTACTCGACGAAGAAAGCGAGAGCATACGTTGAGGAAGCGAGAAAAGCTTTGCTTTCGTTGCCTGAATCTGATGAGAGAAATCTGTTGGATGAAGCTTTGACGTTTATTGTCAAAAGATCCTACTGATCTTCAGATCTAGGCACCCGTAGGTAAGACAGACACACAATCTCTGTTTCTTGACATTCACAACTAGTTTGACAACACGCGACAAGACATATAGTTGTCTCAGTAGTAATCCAGTTCAAGAATGCCGCAACTTCGATTCATGATGAAAACTGATGGTGGTACATTGACTGGAAGATCAGATATCTCAAGTTTCTACAAACTAGCTCCTGAAGAAAGGTTGAAGCGAGTACAGGAGTTCGCCGGCTTAACCGATGAGGAGTGCCGTCTGCTTAGCTCAGGCCAAGCACTCAGTTTGTCGCAAGCCAACCGAATGATTGAGAATGTCGTTGGGTTGTTTCAGATGCCTTTCGGCATTGCGACTAATTTCCTCATCAATCGCAGAGACTACCTAATACCAATGGTCATCGAGGAACCCTCGGTTGTTGCCGCAGCGAGCCATGGAGCTAAGATGGTGAGAGCAAGAGGGGGTTTCACTGCAACATCGACCGATCCGATAATGATCGGTCAGATCCAAGTCACTGACACGACTGATCCCGGAAGGGCGATGTCCATTGTGCTATCTGAGAAGCAGAAGCTATTGGCCAGGGCGAATGAACAGGACCCTGTTCTGGTATCACTGGGAGGAGGAGCAAAGGATTTGGAGGCAAAAGTGATACAGACCAGAGTCGGCCGCATGGTCATTGTCGAGCTTCTTGTGGATTGCAGAGATGTTGCCGGAATGAATGCTGTGGACACCATGGTAGAGGGTATTGCTCCCGCGGTAGAGGATTTGACTGGAGGCAGAGCCTGCCTCCGAATAATCTCAAACCTCGCTACCCGAAGGCTGGCAAGAGCCAGATGCGTGGTAGCCAAAGAAATGGTCGGCGGAGACGATGTTGTTGAAGGTATTGTCAAAGCACAGGCGTTTGCCGAATCGGACATCTATAGATGCACAACTCACAACAAGGGCATAATGAATGGGATCATAGCCGTTGTTCAAGCAACAGGCAATGATCATCGAGCCATTGAAGCCGGTGCTCATGCATACGCGTCTAGAACAGGAAGATACATGCCTTTGACGACTTGGGAAAAGAACAATGAGGGAGACCTAGTTGGTACAATAGAGATACCGATGGCCTTGGGTACAGTCGGAGGCGTTACGAAATCTAACCCGGTTTTCCAGATCGCCCTCAAAATACTTGGAGTGAAGTCATCCAGAGAATTAGCGGAAGTTGTAGCGTCAGTTGGTTTGGCACAGAACCTAGCAGCTCTCAGAGCATTGGTATCAGAAGGCATTCAGAAAGGACACATGAAGCTTCACGCTCGAAATGTGGCAGTAAGCGCTGGTGCAACAGGTGAACTGATCGATATTGTCGCCGGGAAGATGATTGAAGACGGAAAGATACGAGAAGACTACGCAAGGGATCTGATTCGAGAATTCTCAAAGTGACTTAGTCTCAGAATCGAATTCACCTTTCGCCTCTGCGCTCCTTATCCTAGGCAGGACCTCCTTTTCCATCCAGTCAGAGACTGTGTTATGCAGTTTTTGGTAGTACTTCTTTGTCGAGTGTTTTATCAGGCCGAGATTCTCCATCTTGTTCAGGTATCTCCACTTCATGCTGCGGGAAATCTTGTCGCCCATCAGTCTGTCGATATCCAGTCTCTTGAACACTCTGGGCAGCCGGGCGAAGGTACGTACTATCTCATGAGGAAAGGCCGTTATTGTATCTCTAGTGAGTTTGCGCCTTCCACGCGAACTGTTTCCATCTGAGGCTTTGCCTTTCATTCGTTGTGGCCTGCTGTAATCGAGGGAAGGAGCCCATAAAACGTTTTCGCGGTGAGCTCCTACTGGGTTGCGAAAAGGGGGGTCCCCTCAATTTGCCATTCATGCAAATCCCGATTGATCTAATATCTAGAAGCTGTCATGGGCAGTTGCCGAGGACACAACAAATCATGATAGCAAGCCAAGAAGAGACCTAGCTCGGCTTAAATAGCAATGGCGACAGACTAACGATGAATCGCAACCACAGGACACGAAACACCTCAACTCACGTGCCGTTTGGGAAGAGATCATTTGACAAAAAGAGAACGCGATCCTCTGACCAATACCACCAAGTATTACAATCTAATTCGAAGGTTGACTTTCCCGTCCCTAAAAAGAGTCCTTGTCGAAGTGTTTTTCACGGCCGCAATCGGCTGTGGATTGGCATTTCTCGTGGCCACTCTTACTTTTGATGGATTTGTTTTTGGCTGTTTCTTCGGAATCACAGTCCTAGCAATTCCCTCTGTCCTTGCAGAATATATGCTGTCGAAATACGTGCTCAAGGACGACCCTCTCTTCTATCTGAGGCGGTGTATTGCCCTCTCGTTTGTCATGACACTCGTGTGGGTACTGTTTCTATTTGCAGGAGGCGCTTTCTCAAGGATCATTCCGGGCTTTCCCGAGGAACCTTTTCTCCTGGGGATGGTCTGTGCACACTCCTTGAGATCCTTCGCAATCCTTTCACTGTCTCAGTGCAGTCTCCTGAGGAAGATTACCGCTTCACTTATTCAACCTCTCTCTTGTCTCGCTGCTGCATTTCCGTTTCTTGGAGTGGCCTCGACTAAAGCAGTTCTTTTACTGATACCTACAATCGCAATCTCCCTATTGCTATCCTATGTTCTCTTGGCATTCATCGAAAAACGAGGAGAAAATGTGGTAAAGACCTCAGTCCTAGGGCTCTTCAGATCCTTCTTGTCAGTGTTCCTTGACATGAGGAACGAGCCTTTGGAAAGGCATTTGGAAGAACTCAGCGTCACTGAAAGCATTGGAGTAAGCGTTCTAAGATTCAAGAGAGCATCTGACTCCACAACGAAAGCTGTGATGATTGTCCCAAGCTTTCATCCGGGGCCATTCCTCAACGTGGGCAGCAGTGTGCTACCAATGTTGATTCAGAACATGGTCGAAACTGAAACCAAGGCTGTCGCAATGGTTCCACACGGGGTCTCAGGTCACGAGAATAATGTTGTCTCCCAATCTGAGAACCATAAGGTCGTCCAACTTGTTCGTACGCTACTGACAGCCGGAAAACAGGCCTCAACGGCGTCCAAGATGATCCGCTCATCGATGGGAGCAGCCAGTGCTACATGTCAAGCATTCGGGAAATGCTGTTTGGTCACTCTGACGACCTCTCCAAAAGACATGGAGGACATACCGCCAGAAGTGTCATCCGCGCTACGCAAGGGCATTTCAGACATGAACGAGCTTGTGTTGATAGACAGCCACAACAGCATAGATGAAATGCCGACTATGACTCCTCAGGATTCGTATGACTTAGTCACATCAGGAAGAACGGCGCTCCAACAAGCAGCCTCGGCGAAACAAGGACCATTGAGAGTAGGTGCAACCAAAATCACGCTTAGAGAGTTCTCTCTGGATCAGGGGATAGGACCTTGCGGATTGTCAGTCATAGCAATAGAAACTGGGAGGCAACTCTCGGTTTATCTCACGATCGATGGCAACAACATGAAGAAGGGGTTACGCGAACAGATTCTGGAGAGCGCAAAACAAGCTGGCGTCAATGAAGCCGAGGTTATGACTACTGACAGCCACATGGTTAGTGGCAGAATTTCGTCAAGGCTGGGCTACCATCCTGTTGGTGAGGCAATAGACAATAACGTGCTCTTGTCACGTATCAGATCAGCGATCGGTGATGCTCTTATAGGCTTGGAGGAATCACAGGCCGAATGGAACTCAGGAAACGTTTTGGTTAGGACTCTTGGGAGGAGAGCTTTCGAAAATCTAACAACACTCGTTCAAGGGATGTCAAGACTGGCTGCATTGGGATTTCTAGGGATAGTTGCAGTTCCTTTGCTGCTAGGATTAATACTTCTGCATTGAGATAAGCAAGCCTATGCTTGCCCACCTTGAAGAGTGACTGTGATGACTGCAGAGCACCAGTGGACTGCTCAAAAGCGGACTCGAAATGTATTCGTCCGAATCTTGACTATTGTCAATGCAGAGGAGTGACGATGAAACAGGATGAAGAACTCGGCCCCCTGATTCGGAAAGCCGCCTTGGCGAACGCCGTCAAACACGACGGAAAAGCCGAAGTGGGGGCGGTAATTGGAAGAGTTCTTGCAGAGAGACCAGACCTAAGGCGTGCAGTTGAGGAACTTGCATCGCTCTGTACCCAAACGGTCAAAGAAATCAATCAGCTGTCCGTATCCGATCAGAGAAGAGCAATAGAGGAATCATGGCCGGAGCTGCTAAGGGATGAGAGAGAAGCTAAGGAGAAGAGGCTGCCTCCGCTTCCTAATGTAGAGAAATACTCACAAGTGGTGACACGTTTTGCGCCAAACCCGGACTGCGTTCTTCATCTTGGTTCAACGAGAGCAATAATCCTCTGCCATGAATACGCCCGAATGTACAACGGCAAGTTCATACTTCGTCTGGAAGACACGGACCCACGTCTGAAGAAGCCGAAACTGGAGTTTTACGACTCAATAGAGAATGATGTCCTGTGGCTAGGATGCAAGTGGGACCAAGAGGTTATCCAAAGCGACAGATTAGAAGCCTACTATGGATGTGCGAAGAAGCTTCTGGAGATAGGCAGTGCGTATGTGTGCACGTGCGAACTTGACACGTTCAGAACATTGACGCTATCGTCGAGACCTTGTCCTGACAGGAACTTGGAACCTTCTAAGCATCTAGCTCGATGGGAGAAGATGCTGAGCGGGGCGTATACGGAGAAGGAAGCTCTTGTTCGGGTCAAGACCGATCTACAACACCCCAACCCGGCAGCTAGAGATTGGCCCGCTTTGAGAATAATTGACACGAAAAGGTTCCCACACCCAAGAGTAGGCAGCAAATACACAGTGTGGCCTCTATACAATCTGGCTTGCGGAGTGGACGATCATCTGCTAGGGATCTCTCACATAATTCGTGGCAAGGAGCATCTGACCAACGAGGTCCGTCAGAGATTCATGTACACGAGCCTAAGATGGGAATACCCGGAAACATTGCATTACGGAAGGCTGAAGGTCACTGATGCAGAACTCAGCAAGTCAAAGATTGTAAGACTTGTTCAGGAGAAGGTTGTTTCGGGGTTTGACGATCCGAGACTTGCCACATTGTCCGCTCTGAGAAGAAGAGGAATCAAACCTGAGACTCTTAGAGAAGTGGTCATGGAGATAGGAGCAAGACCAGTCGATGCAAGTTTGAGCTGGCAGAACATCTATGCGATAAATAGAAAGATGATTGATGACCAGGCAAACAGATTCTTCTTCTTGAGAGATCCTGTCCGAGTGGTGATCTATGGAGTCGAGAGGACATACGTATCAACACCACCACTTCACCCCGACCATCCTGAGAGAGGAAGACGAAAACTGGAGGTCAAACCCTCAGATGGAGAAGCAGTCATCCTGATCGCTTCGAATGATGCTCAAACAATCAGCGAAGGCAAGTTCATTCGACTGATAGAGCTCTTCAATATTCAATTCACGTCAGCGAACAAGGACACTATCAAAGCGAAGTTCATCAGCGAATCATACGAGGACGCACGCAAAACAGGGGCACCACTACTTCAATGGCTACCTCTTGAGAACAATATCAATGCCGGTTTGCTCATGACCAACGGAGAGAAAGTCGAGGGATTTGGAGAGATCGCGCTCTCCAATGTCGCTGTAGACGAGATGGTTCAGCTTGTAAGGATGGGATTTGGAAGGATGGACAACAAGTCTCCTGAAAGAGTGGAAGTTGTCTACGCGCACAAGTAGCCACGCCTAAAGACTCTGTTCTCTCTCATTGTGGTATCCCAATATTATTTCGCTTCTTGGATTGTTTGGGTGATTTCTCTTCTGTCTTGGGGTAGTTTCCGGTGGAAAGCCTGAATGGGCGTTTCCAGGTTTTCCCAGTTGAGGCTCATGTGTGGTTTAATCTCATTG
>JALHTG010000006.1 GCA_022865705.1 Candidatus Bathyarchaeota archaeon
CAGATCATACAGAGCCTTACACTCATTCAATGACTCTTCCTCAAGAGCCGCATGAGTGAGTGTAAAGCTCATCCGTTCTCTTGCCAAAACCAAGCATACATCTTCATGTTAAGCGAAAGAGTTTAGCAAGAAGCTGGCGCGGATTATTTTCGCTAAGGAGCGAGATCTGACATGCCTTGGTATGGATCGCATTCATTTCTCAATGAGTATATCCGCGAAAATAGTTCCAGGAGGATTATGGAGATTGGGATTTTGAATGGCGATAACGCGAAAAGCATGGTTGAAATCGCTACCCAGAATGTTCCACCAGACAATGTCGAGTATTATGGATTCGACCTTTTTGCTGATTATAGTTCTCGCCAGGTGGAGCAAAAGTTAGAGAAGACGGGATGCAAGTTTAAGCTTTTTGAAGGAGACACTGTACGCACGCTTTCTAAAGCCGTTAAGATCTTGCCTAAGATGGATTTGATCTTCATTGATGGAGGCAAATCTTTTGCAGAAGCGGAAAGTGATTGGGAAAACTCAAAAACCCTCATGCATGATGGGACCGCGGTTTTCGTTCATAATTATGAGTTCTCAGGTGTCCATAGAATGGTTGACAACATTCCCCGAGACAAGTATCAGGTTAGAATAATCCATTCTTCCTCAGAAGGTGAAATAGCCTTGATTGGAAAACGTCGAAATCATCCTAGGGCATAATGTTATGTGTGTGTGCACCAGCGCACGAAGAAAACAGGAGGTTTGACGAAGAATTCTGATGATATTGCTGATACCCCTGCCTAGATTACAGATTTATATGAGGGGGTCAGGACCGAGTTGTGTTACAGGTGAAAACTGCTGGCTAGAGTTGGGTATTTCGAAGGAACTGATCCGCTTCTCTTGTCGACGCTCGCGGCTGAAGGTGTTGAGACACTGCCAGTTGCGAACATGTGGGACCACCACGGAAAGTACGTCAGTCATCTCAGCAAAGGCGAAGTAAACGTAGTGGTCGGATACCTGCACAAGATCCTGCCAGCTGAGGAGGTGCGTACTGCATTGCTCTCGATCATGGTGGATGATATGCTCTCCGCGTGCAAAGTCCACGACATACCTGTCCTGCTCATCGTGCCAGCCACCCTGCACGAAAAAGCCAAGAAAATACTAGGTGACACCAAAGTAAACATACAGCTCGTGGCCCCAGAGGAACTTGAAGCCCAGATCAGAAAACACCTTTAGAGTACCTGGCAACGCGCGCGCAAACCACTGACGACGGTTCAAATCCGAAAGGCCACACCAAACCCACTTCGAAATGTTCAAGATCTTTCCCACTTGAAATCGGTTCATGTTAACATCTTAAGTGCGAGTCAATGATAGCTCAGTGCCCGGCTTGAGCGGTTCCGGAGAGCGTCGACATGAAGAAAACAACTCTTGCTACAATAGTAGCCGTAGTTGTGATTCTTCTTACTATTGTTCTTTCGGTTGTCAAGGTGGAACATATTCGTGGCTTGATGCATGCGCTCATACATCTCGGTTACTTGGGCGCATTCTTGTCCGGGTTCTTGGGCACTAGCTCACTCATGATTTCGTTTTTTCCCCCTCAGGTAATCGTTTTTCTCATGAGCGCTCCCCAACTTGGTCTTAATCCGGTCTTGCTGGGGATTGTGGCTGGGCTGGGCGCTGGCATAGCGCAATACATGCACTATTACGTTGGCTCAGCGGGAAAGTTCCTATTGTCCGAGAAGCAAAGGAAAATGGTGGAGAGATGGAAGACGAGACTAGCCAAGTACGGGCTGATCCTAATCTTCCTTTTCGCTGTTACTCCTCTAACGCCTGATGACTTGATCTGGATACCGTTAGGAATGATGAACTACCCTAAAGTGAAGGCTCTCATAGCCGCAATCGTTGGAAAAACCGTGATGCTAGTCACATGTGCGTATGGTGGCCACTACGGCATAGGATTGATTGAAAAATACCTTATCAGTTAGTGCCATGAAGGTTTCGAAGACCTTCAAGGGTCAGTCACTTGTATGTATCATCCGGTGTGGCGCGCGCGCTTCGTCGCAAATGGTTCCACGCGTGCTCGGTTAAAGCTTCCCTCGCACTGCTGCCTTGATTAATTGTGGATAGGTTGTTGAGTGTTCACACGCATTTTGTTCTTGTATCTGAGGGATTCTTCGCTCAACAGAATGGTGGTGAGAACAACAGAATCGTCGATGTATCTTCTGGTGTGCGCATCACGGTATGCGAGCGTCGTAGATTTGTCGGTACACCATTGTACCAATCACGAAACATTCATATATCGAACGCCGACCTATTGAGACTGAGACGCTTAACATTGAGGGAACACCCTTTATGCCAGAATACGACTGGAGCCACAACATACGACACTTACCTGGCGCCGGCCGGACTTAAGACTGTTCTCAAATCCCCGCATACCGAACGACGATGCGACCATGAACAGGATCGGAGTGGGGCCAGATAGCCACGACTCAAGAACACGACAGCAACACAAGAGAAGAATCATCCATCAAGTCTCAAGCGACCTCTTTGCGCTCACTGAAAAAAAAGTCTTCTCGAGAAGATGCACTGAAGGTTCCCAAGAGTCTGCTGAAAGCTTTTCTCGACGAGACTCGGGGTCTTGAAGCATATGCTGTCCGAGCAACATTCGCGATAAAGAGCGCTCTCGCCGGTCAGAAGACCTATCTTCAATCTCTCGGCATGGAAACTGTACTCAGATACAAGCTTGAGCATTCGCAGAGCTACATGGTCTTTGAAGACAGACCGGAAAGAGTATTCAAAATGCTTGAAGAGGAAGTTGCTAACGGACGGCGAGGGTTATGCATAACGAGGCAGCATCCGAAGCAAGTTCGCCGAAGACACCCCCTGAAGAACGTGCAGCTCTTCTGGCTGACAGAAGCGAAAGAAGAGAACACTATCAATGACCTAATTGAAATATCCCACCTGATAGCTGGATTCGTCAACTCCTCTGAAAACGGAATAGTGCTCTTGGATGGGTTGGAGTATCTAGTAAGTCGGAACGGCTTCGAAGCGGTCTATCAATTCATCCAGAACAAGAGAAATCAAGTAGCAGCAGCAGAAGCGATCTTAATCACTCCTGTCCATCCTAGAGCCTTTTCAGAGGAGAAGCTAGCACTGCTTGAGAGAGAGTTGAAACCAGTCTGATGTAGCCTGCGCCACACAAAGAATCGGCAGGCAATCTACCCAGAGGACAATTGCAGAGGGTTTCCTTCAAACCTATATGTCACTCCAGAGATTCCTCAAAGAATCAATGTGGATTTACAGATACGCGCTATGACCTGCACTTGGAAGTGAAAGAGCCTATGAACAGAGGGCACACTTGGCGCCGGATTGTTGGACGGCTACTACTGTGCTATGCTGTTTGGATGCGCGCGCTACAGGGAATCCTAGATTAAATCCGCTTAGGTCAGACTGCGAAGGTATGTTCTTGCGAATTTTGGTGATAGCACCAAACAGTGGTCCATAGACAAGGTCAAGCCTGCGTCTTCGTTTTTCATCTTTACCGCTTTGAAGGGGTGTAGTAGGAAGTTTCGCCGGCTACGGCCGGCCTTACGTGCTACACCACAAGAACAGTAGTAATTTCTCGATACTAGAAAATCTTATTCACCGGGGGGGATCCCGTAAGTTGCTCCAGTTCCTCGAACCATCTTCTCGTATATGTACGCGTAACAAGATTCATGAATCTTCTATGCAAGCTCTTTGATGTGATCCTTAAGCTTGGTATCTAGCATTGAATACTGGCCTTCCTCAATCTTCCCTTTCTTGAGCAGATCAAGCACTTCCTCTCTTATCTTGCCCAGCCTCTTCTTACGCTCTTCTGGACTTGTAGACTGATCTTTGACTGTTGACTCTATCTTGTTTAGATAGCCTGAGATGAGTCTCCGCTTCCTCGTTTTGAAGAACCATCCGAGAAATGCTCCTCCGCCTGTGGCAGCTACGCCTCCTATCTGCTGTAGCCTGGACATGTCGAAGGAACCGAGAAACGGAATTGAGGATTGAGAAGCGGTTGTCGTCGTGGTTGTTGCCTCGGCCACGGACGTGCTGCATACTCGTATCATCCAGTTTATGCGTGATCTGAGGCTCAAGGTGTTCTGGCTGTATCCTATCTCGTTCCAGTTCGTTAAGATCCGTCTACCTACGATAGTATCAGAGTAACTTGAAGATAGACTCAAGTCGTAGTAAACTACAATTCCCCCTACGTTCGGGATTCCTGGTGCGTATACGACTACGCGGAAGCTCTCTGACACGTCAGGTCCATCTATGTTGAAATCAACCCAGTTGGGTGCAGTCTTGAACTTCTTATAGGAGTGGACTGAGCTATGCAGCGTAGTACCGTTCATCGTCCAGATTTCAATCGTCACATCTTGACCTGGCCCTTCCACCACTTTTCCAGAAAGAAGACCGAAGATTCTGACTCTTCGAATAGGCCAAGATGCGCTCGGCGGAGAGAAAGTGACTCCATATGCTATGCCACTTGGCAAGCTAAGGTTCGCCGAGGGTTTGTCATTATCGTGCATGAGTTCTGTTACCTCTGCCCCATATGTCAAAGGCGAGATCAGGAAAACGGACAAGAGGAGCCCTACGACTATCTTGTCACAGAGTACTTTCAAAGAGATTCCCGTACTGACTGCTCCGTGCTCTGGATAAAAGAATTTTCGTGAGCACCTATTAATCCGAATTCTTATCGGCCGCACCATCTATGGCACACACAAAAACTCTGATCTTCTATCTAGTTAGTGGAGGAATCCCATGACAACCCTCTCTCCATCCCTCTGCTGGCAGACGATGCCTTGGAAGAGGAGCACCGACACTCAGAGCACTACGTACTGTCAGTTGTCGTTGCAGATGATTTCTTAGCGACAACCATGATCTCCATTTCATCGAGGTCGATTTGGCGTCTGGTCCAGTTGCCTGCAGTCCCACCCCAGATGTGGTCTATGCGGAACCCTGTTTGCCTGAAGAGGTCGCACAGGTCTTGCGGAAGGTAGCCTCGTTCTCGAACTAGGATCTTCTTCGTGCCGCTAGGCGTGTCATACTCGGCAGTGAAGGTTTCGATCAGGGTCATTGGGTTAAATCGACCGGTCCTCACATCCTCCTGGGTGAACTTGCGGATCTTGGCAAAACCGTTTAGCGTTGTCAGAACGAATGAACTTCCAGTTTTCAGAGCAGCATGGATGTTGCGAAGGATCGCTAAATCGTGCTCTTTGGGGTCGTCATCCATGCCCAGTAAGCAGAAAGCTCCTTCGCACAAGGAAACCGCTGCATCGAATTCCTCGCGCAACGCGAATCGTGTCGCATCTGCATGTATCCACTGAACCATGACGGCTACTTCCCTTGTTGCTTTCTGGCCCTCGGCCAGCATGCCCGTAGAGATATCCAAACCGGTGACCTGATACCCTCTCTTCGCAAGCTCAGCCGCATGGCGTCCCGTCCCACAACCGACATCGAGAATCTTGCTTCCCGGTGCCAGATTCAGTTCCTCAATCAGAAAGCCGACTTCTGCGACCGTATTCCTCGTGAAGGCATTATTCATATAGACTGGCGCGTGACCGTTGAAGAATTCCTTCCAAGGGTTTCTTGTTGCCAAATGCTTTTCCTTCATGATGTTTAGTAAGTGGTATGTCTTTGAGCTTGCCACTGGTGTAGACTCGGCCTATTCACTTGAGATGCTTAACTGGTTTCTGCCCGGCTTCTGGCGATGGCATTAAGCAATAGGCCCGCGCTCCTGCGGTAGACCACGTGGACTTCCAAGTCAAGCGCACGCTACGACTCTACTGAATGGGTGAGATGTGAAACTTCTTCAGCATGTCAGCAAGCTTTGGCAACGGTAACCCGACGACATTGTAGTAGCAACCGTTGACTCTCTCTATGAGAATGGCGCCCTTGCCCTGCACTGCGTAAGCGCCTGCTTTTCCCAACGGTTCACCAGTCGCCAAGTAGGCTTCAATATCCTGACTGCTCAATCTCTTCATCTTGACCGACGTCTTGACGCAGGCGGTTGCCTCCTTTCTTGTTGTTGCATCCACGATGGCGATTCCAGTGACAACACGATGTGTGCTCCCGCTGAGACGGTTGAGGATCTTCCTGGCTTCTTTGCGGTTTCGAGGTTTGCCAATTACCTTTCTTCTATGGATAATGACTGTGTCCGCGCCTATGACTATGCCATTCTTGATCCTTGATGCGACCTCTCGGGCCTTTGCCAGCGCAAGGCTCTTGATCTGTTTTTCTGAGGCCAGGAACATGGTTCCGATTTCTGGGATTGTGCTTGGTATGACTTTGAAACGTATGCCTGTTTGTCGAAGCAAATGCTCACGTGCACTAGACCTTGAGGCCAGGACTATTCTACGCATCTGGAAACCTCTGGCGAGAGTGTCTCTCCAGAGACTAATAGAAAGGACTCAAGTAATAGCCCTTAGTCACTAACGCGCGATAGTAGCCATGGTCTCCATTATCTTCGACTTGGAAGGAACCCTTGTGCGAACCGTTGAGATGACAGAGGAAATCATACTCGACTTCAGGTGGCAGACTAGGAAGAAGCTGATTGAGCTTGGGGTACCTGAGGAGACCTTGGCCGGGGTTGATTCATCTGCCTTGCGCGCGCGCTACCCCAGTTGTCAGCGGCGCTATTAGAGTTGACCCTAGCACGCGCTTATGGTGCGGGATACTTTCATGATTCTCTAAGATCTAAATGGTAGAGATGCGGTTAGAAGCAGGTGCGCGCTGGGAGTACCGTTTCCGTCTTGTCACTTGATTCGAAATGTTGTCTGGAGAGAGTATGGCGTACTGCGACTTGAGGATTGAACATGTCAAGTGACCCTGAGGTTCTTTTGGCTCAGCTGCAAAAGGAGATTCCGAGAAGGCCATTTGTTCCGAGCGTGGTTGAGGTTGCGGGAGCGGCAATGTGTCCGCGGAGTGTCCTTCTCAAAGTGATCTATGGAGCGTCTGGTGAATACAATGCGGGGCTCGCCATTGGAACTGTGACACATTCTGTTCTTGCGGAGCTAGGTCGTATCGAGTCAAGAATCGTGGAAGAAGTGGACAGAAGCCTGCCTGAGAACGCTATTGCTCAGCAGATTTACAGTCTCTGGTTGGAGATGGCCGAGGCCAAGATTGATGGTTCTTGGAGGTTTTTTGCAGATGCACGAATAAGCGCTCAAGAGGGGAGGGATGCGATTCTCAGGAACCTGCAGAAGTTCTCGCATCACCTGGCAGAAGAAGTACGGGAAGGCTACAGGAGACCGGACAGAATCATCACTGGCCATCACATAATCAATCTTGATCTGCCACTTGAAGGCATCCCAGACGAGTACAGAATATTCAGTGACCCGTCGCAGATTGAGATCCGAGAATTCAAGAGTTATGGTGGCTCCAAAGTTACCGAGATGACTAAGCTTCAAGCGTGCGCATATCAGCTTCTTCTGGAACAGATCCATCCTGACATTGATTTCAAGATCAAAGTGTTCTCTACGGATGACGTTGTCAACGTTCGAATGACTGAGAGCAGGCGAAACAAGCTGCTGGAGAGCATCGCCACAGTCAAAAGGATCTATGAAACCGCAAAAGGGCAAGCTCGACCGATTCCTCAGATCTGTCAAGTGTGCTCGCTCAACGACGCATGCCAATACTACTTTCGAGATGTTCAGCCGGCGCATGTTAGAAGGTATCTTTGGCGTCTGCGAATGGAAACCCTTGAGGAGAAGGGGCTTTCGCAGATTTGGAAATGGAAGAGCATGAAGCTGCCTACGGATGCAAGAGTTCAACTGGGATATGCTGACACAGGATATCGAATCGTTGAGACGCAACCGCATAGTGTTCGTCTTTCAAAGGATGAGCGTATCAACAACATCCTGCCTGGAGACACGGTGATCGTCAGTGGAGGAGATCCATTGTCTACGCCGAGTTTCACAGGCGAAGTCTCAGATCTAGACTTGGGTGAGAACTCTCTGACAGTCTTCCCCTATCGAGATTTGCCCCTTGGCCTTCCGAACGAAGGTTTGGTAGTCGACTATTATGATGTTGATTTGACTCGCCGTCAACTGAAATCAATAGATACTGTTCACCGTTCTTCTGGGCGAGCTGGCGAACTCGCAAGAAAAATCCTGGGGATTGAGAGCCCTAGACCGTTGGCTGGAACGAGCGCTGTGCAGATTATGGGGGATCTCAATCAGGACCAGCGGCAAGCGGTTCTGTCCGCGCTGAATGCTCCAGACTTCATGGTTGTTCTTGGTCCTCCGGGAACAGGCAAGACAGCTGTGATAGTGAAGCTTCTGACTTTGCTGGCGCAACAGGGAAAACGGGCCTTGGCTGTCTCGGTCACGAATACGGCTGTGGACAACATTGTCGAGAGGCTTCTGGATCAAGGCCATAGATTCGGGATCAGATTTGGGAACTGGTACAAGATCAGGGAACGCGCGATGGAAGCCGCTTTGATCAACATACTCACGAATGAAGAAGATCGCGCATTGGCTGCGGTTGAGAGAATGAGAACGGCAGCTGCAGTCCTGACAACGTGCAGCAGCGCTTCACTAGACTTGGTCAAAGCTGGGCAGTTTGATGTGGTCATATTTGAAGAGGCAAGCCAGATTAGAATGCAGGATGCGTTCGGTGCCTTGGTGCAGGCAGAGAAAGCCATCATAATTGGTGATGATAGGCAGCTTCCTCCTGTTTCGCAGTTGCATAGGCATGTGAGTAGCCTCCTCGAGATTGCTCTCGCGACGTTGGAGAGGCATGGCTTGTCTCAGGATCTGGTGGCACCTCTTCGGGTTCAGTATCGAATGCAGCGGGAGATATGTGACCTCATTAATCGAAGATTCTACGAGGGCACGCTTCTTTCAGCTCCAAGCATTGAGGCGAGATCTCCGCTTCCTGAGGCAGCCAAGCGCACGGGCCTGCTGGAACTAGACAGGGTTCTTGATCCGGTGATCTCGATTGGGGTGATTGATGTGGAGGGGGTTGAGGATCACCGGGGGTATAGTTTGTTCAATCAAGCCAATCTTGTGGTGGATTCTTTTCTGATTGGATCGTTCAGATCAGCTGGATTGGCCTCAGGCCAGATTGGAGTGATTACGCCTTACAAGGAGCAACAGCGGCGGCTCACTGTGGCTCTTGGCCGCGAGGCTGATGTGGGGACTGTGGATGGTTTTCAGGGTCAAGAGAGAGATGTTGTGATTCTTGACCTTGTCCGAGCCAATCCTGATAGAGAGGTCGGGTTTACGTTAGATCCGAATCGACTTAATGTGGCTTTGAGTCGGGCACGTCAGAAACTGGTGATCGTGGTTAACCTCCCGACCTATGAGGGGCATGCGGAGTTTGATCAGACCATGAACCTGATCAGATCACTGCCTCACACATGCATCGAGCATATAACTGCTGAAGAGCTCGGCGTCCCGCTTCCACAATACAGAAGGAGAAGAGAGATCGAGATCACGCCAGGAATGGTTGATAGTTTGGAGGAGCCTGAAGAGCAACCTCCGACTGAACGGATAGCTCGGCCCGGAGGATACTTTGATGTCTACTAGGAAGAAGAGCTGTGATCTGAAGTTTATCCATGTTGCCGATACGCATTTGGGGCTTAACTGGCCTGCTATTGGCAGACGTGAGCGTATCCAGATCCCCGTATATGGGAAAGCGTTCGCCACAGTCGTGGACGCAGCGATAAAAGAACAGGTCGATTTCGTGGTACACGCCGGGGACCTCGTCCACCGTCCTCGTCCACCAACCGCCGCTTGGAATAGGCTTCTGCAGGAACTGCCGAGACTGAAAGAAGCGGGCATTCCTTTCATCATAACGGTCGGCTCACACGACAAGCCGGAATCATACTTCGATAGAGCAGGCGGCGACATACTCCAGATCCTCGACACAAGACTGGGCCTGGTGAAGAGAACTGATATTGATCAGAATCAATGTGTTGAACTGAAGACCAGAGGAGGAGCCAAGGTTTCGGTATACGGATTGGGCGATCACGGACGAGAGCAAGAGAACCATCTTCAGCAACTCCGCAAACTGATGAATCAAGCCGCAGACTTCAGCATCCTACTGATGCACGGATCTGTTTCAGTGATGCCGCAGATCGTAGGCTCCACCGTTAGCATGGAGACAATGGAGGGTCTTCTGTCCCGGAAGTACGTGGACTACGTTGCGCTCGGCCACAACCACAAGAGATGGGAGCACCGGGACATGCAGATCTACAACCCTGGCTCAACCGAGTACACCAGCTTCGCGGACGCACCCACCATAAGCTATTCCTACGACGGAAAGACTCTGAGAGAGGAGAATCGTGAGCCGGCTGAACACGGATACTACCTTGTTGAGGTTGCAGGGGAAGTCATCAAGGCACAGTTCAAGACGATCCCGACCAGAGATGTTCGAAGCATCGAAGTCAGATTCGACCAGGCTACTGCGTCACAGGTAGCGGAAGGAGTCAAAACAGCGATATCGCGAAACGCTTCAAGCTCAGCAATCATACGCCCGGTGATAAGGGGGACCTTGCACGCTTCGTCTTCTCGAGGCGACATCAACCTCCAAGAGATCCTATCACTGAAAGAGAAGCTGCTGTTCCTCGAGTATCCGTTGATCGGGCTTGCTGGAAGCGAAGTTCAACTTGAACTGGCAGGGGAATCAGACATACAAAAGATCCTCAACCAGTACCTGAAAGCGAGACTTGGACAAGGAGCAGAAACCACTGCTGACATAGCGATGAAGCTGGTGGAACTCTACGCTCGAAGAAGCAGGACCACGAATCAGGAAGCGCTCAGCATCGTAGACGGGTGGAAGCCTAGTGATTAGAAGGATCGAACTCCACAACTTCGCCACCCACGAGAATACTGAGATAGAGTTCGGAGACGGAAAGAACATCGTAGTAGGCGGAACAGGATCAGGGAAGACATATCTGCTGCTCGCCGTTGACTTCGCGTTTATGGGAGAGGTTCCCAGTGTCAATCTTGCTGAGCTTATCGCAGATGACGCTGATGCAGCGGAAACCATAATTGACTACGTTGATCAGCGGACAGGGCAGAGCTACAGAATACATCGCACATTAACTCGCGAAACAGACGGAAAAGCGACACACGAATGCAAGTTGACGAATCTAGACACGAATGAGACTGTTGAGAAACCTGCGCCAGTTCAGAAGACGCTTGAAACACTTGGGGTGGTGTCTTCCGTGTTCCGAAACGTGGTTCATGTGGCGCAAGGTAAGTTCGCTGACTTGCTTGACGAGACGCAGGAACGAAAGAGTTCTCTGGACAGATTGTTTCAGATATCTCAGCTTGAAAACACGTATCAGGAGCTCGGCCGGCAAGAGGGGCCGATCCGACAAATAGAACTGCGAAGGCAAAGTAACCTCGAAAAGAAGGGCAGGCTTGAAACAGCCGCCTCGAAACTAGAGGAAGAGAGAGCGATTCTGGGGAAGCTGGAGGCGGAGCGAGAAGCGAAACAGGCCAGGTTGGATGAAGCGAGAAAGGAACATGGCAAGCTGGATGAGATCGCGAAAAGAAGCTCAGAAGCCTTAACAGAGCTCCAAGGCGTCCAAGATAAACTCACGAAAGCTGAAACAACCGTCAGAAGCTGCACAACACAGATAGAGATGTTGACATCGCAGCTACGCCAATTTCTCTCCCCGGTGGAATGTGGCAAGATCGAGAAGCAGAGATACGAAGAAACCATAGCCCACCTGGGAACACTCAGATCAGATCTTGAGAAGCTGAAAGCCAATCAGAAAATCCTCAGCGAAACCCACAAGCAAAGCCTCACAGAGCTGACAACAACCCAATCCCACATCGACCGGGCAAAAGAAGAACGAACTAGCAACACGCGTGAGATAGAATCCATCCAAGAATATCTGCAAGGCAAAGGAGAACGCCCCCAGATCGAATGTGACAAATGCGGAAGCATACTGACCAAAGGACAATGGAAGACGCACATTGAAGAGAAGCAGACATCACTGAAAGAACTGGAGGAGAAGATCGAACAGCTCGCAAGCAAGCTGAAAGACCAGCAAGACCTCGTAAAGGAAAACCAAACCAAGATCAACGACGCTGACTCGAGAATCAGAACTATCACCAATGGAGTCTTCCTCACCGAGCAACTCGCCGGTCAACGACAAGAACTCGAGAAGAGTTCCAATTCCAGAACTATGCTTCTTGAAGAGCAGGCAGCTAATGTCAATGAGTTAAGACGGTTGTTCGAAGCCAAACTCGAGCAGGCAGATCAAGAGGTAGTGAACCAAGCGCTGCTAGTGAGAGAGAGGCTGAGCCTACTCTCGAAACAGATGCTTGACCTCACCAGAGATCTGAAGTCGTATGATGAGAGTCAACTGAAACCTCAGCAGAAACGCGTCTCCGACGGCGAAGAATCAACAAATCAACTCCAGAAACTGAAACCAGAGATCAGACTGGATGAGAAGAAGGTTCAGTTGCTGCAGACGATTAAAAACTCTCTCAGAGAAATCCAGCCGGTAGTACGAAGAAGCTTCGTCTCGAAGATTACGGCGAGCGCGAACGACTATCTCAAGCGACTTTACGGAGGCACAGAGATCGAAAGCTTCGAGCTGACCGAAGATTATGAATTTCTCGTCACAAGAGCGGGCCACAAAAGACATGCAAACCGATTAAGCGGTGGACAGCAGGTCCTTGCAAGTATGGCGTTTCTACTTGCTCTGAGCGAGGTTCTCAGTCAACTTGACTTCCTCATCCTAGACGAGCCTACAACACACCTTGACGAGAATCGACGCAAAGAACTGGTTAGCGTTCTCGAGAGTCTGCGACGAGTTCCGCAATTGATAATCGTTGACCATCACCCTGAATTGCTCGTGGCGGCGGACACGAGATTCCACGTATCGCTCACTCCAGAAGGCATGAGCCAAGTCGAACAGACAGAGGATTGACGACAAACCTCAAGGACACGATTAGCGCGCGTATTTGCCGCTTTTCCAACAGTTCAATTTCTGCCGGCCGCACCACGGTATAGGAAATACTGAGTGTACTAATCCACGGTCGTAGCGACGGCACAATTCGAGGTATATTCGACTGGAATGTTCTGGGCGCACCACGGTATACACACACACAAAACTGGTCCTCACGACGACGAACGACGGGACGACGACGAAACGACAGACGACGACGCGCGCGCTATGTCATCCGTTGTGTTTCGGTTATCGTCTGCTAGAGTGCGATGTTCGTCGGCGAACTGCGCTTTCACCATCATTTCACTTTTCACCGCCTCGACAGCGGGTTTCTCAATCATTTCCCGTATCAACGCTGATGAGTCTCTGTAACCTAGCGCGCGTCGAGAAGAAGGTGAATGAAAGATGAGTGAATCTAGTATTCGAGGTACTCGTGTGAGCCTGCTCACGTTGGCTAGTAGAAAAGCTAGAAGTTAATGTATTTGCGCGGTTTTGTTTCCTCGCCTCACCTGGGGTTCGGCTCACTATAGCCTTTTATGGAGTGGTAGGAGAATTCTTTCATTGTGGGGTTGTCGTCGCATTGAATGCCACCGTAACAACTACAACAACAGTTGTTGGCATCATTGTGCAACCGTGGTACCAGACATATCTTCCTCATACTATTGGCGTGCTAGGTACTCTACTAGGTATATGGATTGGTCAATATGTAGGGAGCATGCGCGCTAGAAACGAAAGACTGTATGAAAGCATCTACAGACCTCTTCTGGATCAAATCGGAGCTGTCAGTGACAAAATCGACAAGGGTTTAGATCTTGACCTGAAAGGTATCGAAGCGATTCGGCAACAGGGCTTGTTTCGCTTGTTGGAAGAGAAAGAGAGAACTGCGGTAGAGAAAGCATATCGACGGATGCAACTCTACAGTCGGGCCTATCAAAGTGCAACTGCATGTGGGCGCGAGATAATCAAGCATGAGATGAAAAGACAGTTCGTGGGAGATAGCACATGTGCTAATCTACTAAAGCAACTCACCCAAGGTTACTGGCCTACCTATAGATTTCTTGTTGGAGACACATCTAGGGAGTGGATAAGCCTTCTAGATTCTCTAATCCAGAAAAAGAGTCCTTACGATATCCTTGCAGAGACGGCAATTATCTCCGTAACTCAGAATTATGATTGCATCATTGGTAACGATGAAATTCCTGAACAGAAGGCCAAGGCGCTTTCCGAATCGGCATTGAAGGCAGCGGAAGAGAGCGGAGATTTCAAATGGCTTTGGTCTGTAACAAAACAACTCGTCGAAGACATCAACTCGCTAATACAGAGACTGGAAAGACACGTCTAGCGCTTGTGTAAGGAAATGGAAGACCGGAAGCGCAAATGGGAAGAAACGCATCGAGAATGGCGCAAAGAGTATTTCCGAAGATACGAGCGTAGCGCACATGGGCGCGAAGTCCGTCGAAGATATTTCGAAAAATGCAGAAGGGAACACGGAAGAGCGCCTTACAGGGATCAGGGAAGCAAATTGGGAACTAGGGCAATCCCTCTTACATATTCTTGTGAGATTTGCAAACGCAGGAAAAAGCGGACGGTTAGACACCACATCATTCCTAGGTCGGAAGGGGGTTCAAATGAAGCATCAAACCTTATTGAGGTCTGTAAGTTTCATCACGAGTGTCTTGAAGCGCTTTACTATGATTTCAAGCGCAAGATTCTTGACGTTAGTCCAAGA
>JALHTG010000064.1 GCA_022865705.1 Candidatus Bathyarchaeota archaeon
ATGTACCGGACACCTTTAATGTTCCGATATACTGGATGGAGGCTGATTGAATGTTCACGGTCGATATACTGGATGGAGGCTGATTGAGATCGATGAACGAATTGGAATGGAGAAGAAGAACTGGTCAATGATTGCCTAGTTTTATGTAGTGTTAGTTGATGGAGGAAAAGAGGTAATGCCATGAATGAAGACACAAATGAAGGTGTTATAAGGATTATCAAGATCGCTGTGACGGTGGTGGCAATTGTTGCTTGGAGCGTGATTGGTTTCGTGCTTTGGATCCCACTATTAACGCGTATGATTGCTTACTTTGTCGGTATTGTCGTGGCATCCTCATACCGCAAGATCAACACAAAGCCAGCGCAAAACAGTCTCAATGTCGCCATAGAATTCTACATCAGTGGCTTTCGTAGGATACTTTATGTAATGACGGATGAAGCGTATGATCCGGCGGCCCTTCCTGCCATGAACAATACGCAACCAGTTAGCCTGCTCGATTTTCTCAAGTCTGTCGCTGCAGAGATAGTCTGGGCCATTGTCTTTTGGATTGCAGTTTTCATTACATCAGCAACGTGGTGAACAGAAGAATGCCGTGAAACCAGTAGCTGCACAGAAACGCATTAGTGCACCGGCGAGCGAGGTGCCTTAGAGAGATGTAGGATCTTATCTGGAATAGCTGAGATCGTGAGTAGGATATTAACGGGAGTTGTTGCGGTGGAAGGTTTGGGAATAATTGTACCGAGCACTTTCCCCCTTTGATTCTTCTCTGGAGGCGTAGAGAATGATGGAAGATAGTGGGCGAATTATTGATTTGCTGAACTACGAGATCGAAAGAGTGAAGTCGGAAGCGGAACAGCCAGGGTGGACCAAATGGGCTTTGCTGGGTGCCTGTGGGACGTGCGCATATTTACTTGGATCATACGTCGATGCCAACCCGGTTTCTTGGGCGAATGTAGCTGCGGTGTTCTTGCTGGTCTCCATCGGGTACGATGTGGGAAGGCTGTTATGGTCAACGCTAGAATCATCTGAGAATGGAACTACTTCGCGCTTGCGATTCCGACATGGGAGGTCTTTGTTCAGAGGCACAACACCGTACTGCCTGCTGCAGCTTGTTCGTATCTGCGCTCTGACAGTTCTGGCGAGATGGCTCGGCATGTCAGGCGCATATCTCGTGTGCTTGTACATTTGGCATGGGTTGTTTGGCCTGACAATCATATTTGTTGCGGTTCTATCAAGGTTATCGCTTCCGTTTCCACTCAGCGCCCCCAAGCGTTCTCTTGGCAACAGCGTCTCTATAGTGCTATTTTCGGGGACGGGAGTTGCTGCTGCTATTGGGGCGGCTGAGGATCTGAGGTCGCAAACCCCGGCTGTGACCGTTTCGGATGTCCGCGTAGCGGGAATCGTTTTTGTGCTTATAACGCTTTCTCTTGTCTTGGGGCACACCAGTCAGGAGTACTACCTCTTGGCAACGCTCTACAGGATAAGACGTGACCTGTTGCTGGAGCGGATCGACACGATATCTGCGGCCGAGGAGGCCGAAATAGCGATCATGGGCCTGCGGCTTGATCAAATATTCCAGAAGTATGTGAGTGAAATAGTTGGACACTTGAACAACGCTGCGAGTTCTCTCGAACAGTATGCGAAGGAGTGCAAACTTATAGAAGCCAAACTGGACAAGGGTGAAGAACTTGGAGAGGACGATGACACTCTTGTTCAGAGCCTCAAGCAGACAGCAAGAAGCCACTTGGAGACTGTGCATGACGCGGTGCAGGCCACAAAAGAGTGTGTGAAGGCAATGATGAAACGGGTACATCTAGTATCAGGGTGGATGCGGAATGTGGAGGAGGAACTCGCACCGATTCGAGCGAAGGTTTTGCCTGCAATAGACAGATTTGGAGAGAAGCTGGCGCAGGTGGAGGG
>JALHTG010000065.1 GCA_022865705.1 Candidatus Bathyarchaeota archaeon
TCTCTTTCTAGCCAAGAGTCCACATGCCAAGACTCCCATAGGTTCGGCGATTACTCCGAACATCCAGAGTTCGGTAGGCTTGATCATTCTGGCGATTAGCCCTCCCATAAGGGCCGCTGGGAAGCCCAGCCAAGGCCCCAGGACAATTCCTTCTATTGCCTCTAAGTATATGGCCCAATTGCGCCACAAACCGAACGACATGAGGTATAGTATCGCGTGCAACGCAGAAAACACCCCAATGAGGGCAGCGCTTTTCGCTGATAAACGCATCATTTGGACCAACTCTAATAGGATCTTAGACTTACAATACAATGATTTGACATAAGACACCAATCCTCCACACTGGAATCACCATCCTAGCCCAGGTGACAAGAGCCGGAGTAATTCGGCCGGCCGTTGATCTTTTGGTGTGTGGCACAGTGACTAGAACGGCTGTAGCAGAACTGTTTTGTACTCAGATTGTTGATTGCTCCAAGGACCGAAGGTGGAACTTCATGCAAATTTGTTTCCAACCGGGTTTATTATGTTCGCAGCGCGCTCTTAACAACGTAGAGATGTTGACCGTTTGACGGTTCTTCACCTGGATGTTTAGGGGTTGCAGAATCCTGGCAAAGAAGAAAGCAATCATAAACATACAGAACGTAGTTGCCACAGCAACTCTCGGACAAGACTTGGACCTGGACTCTATCGTTCGAGTATTTCCAGGCGTCGAGTATCGACCAGAAAGGTTTCCCGGGCTCGTTTACAGGTTGAAGAAACCGAAAACCGCGACGCTCATCTTCAGGTCCGGAAAAATGGTCTGCACTGGTGCCAAGTCTGAACGACAATCGAGGAAAGCTGTGATGAAGGTTGTGGATGAACTCAAGAGAAATGGAATCGTTATTGCGGGGAACCCGGCTATTCAGACACAGAACATTGTCGCCTCGGTAGTACTTGGCGGATCCATAGACATAGAGAAGACAGCGTATTCGATGAAGGGGACGATGTATGAACCCGAGCAGTTTCCCGGTTTGATCTACCGCATGGAAGATCCCAAAGTTGTTGTTCTCCTCTTCGCAAGTGGAAACCTTGTATGTGTAGGAGCAAAGAAGGAAGAAGAGATCCCTCGCGCCATAGCTACACTCCAGAAAACGCTCGAGGAGAAAGATCTCATTCACTATGAGTAAACCGAAGAAGTAGGCGACCCGCAACAATGCAGGAAAAACACATAGCCTTTCCGCAACGAATAAGAAAACCGCTTATACATGTACACACTGCGCGCTATGAAGAAGCAGACACATTGTTAGCGCGCGGTTGCGTCAAACCTATCTGAGCGCTTTTCCGCTTTGTCCTCTGTCAGATCAATTTTGTAACTCACATATCTCGCTCTAACTCGCTCACCGCTTCGGCCTTTTTGGGGCCACGACGCGCCGTGAGCGAAAACCAATTCTCGCCTGATTAGGTGCCTAGCGTGCGGATCAAGTGTGAATCTTGGAAGAGAGATACCGGAATCGTTCCTAGAATACTAGTAGGCTACTTAGTCTTTCACTTAGCAGATGTAAGCCCCGTTTGTTGTCGCATAGCACCCCATAGTCACACAGATGAGTGGTTGTCTTCAAGCAACCTGCCTGGTTGATTTTGCAGTCTTATCGACCCCTTCTATGACCGTTCGAGCGTTTTCTGTGATGCGGATCTTTTCCTTGACTAATCTGTAGTCGATGCGGGCTCCGCTGTGAACAATTTCAACCAAACCTAAGCCTACGAGTTCTCTCAACGCCTTCACGATGTTGGGCTTCGCGTTACCCCATCCCATGCTGTTCTAGGCTGCTCATTATGGCGCGCGCTTTTTTTATCCGCCTTATTACGGACGACATCATATAGATAATGAGTTGAACCATCTTAACTGTTCTAAGGAGCCTATTAGACCGTTTCGATAGAGACCTCATCTACCTCCTCCGGATTGCAGAGAAGCATAATGTAAGTCCTACTTTTCTTCACGCTTCTATGCTGGTTGCACGCGACTGCGGCGTCTCCCGATGTGGAAGGGTTTCTATTGAACTGCGTCTACGTGGTGTAGCTTCTTCAACATACATGTTCTCAGTTGAGGGCAAGCCAGTTGCGCAAGCTGACATCTCAGATCATTCGGTTAAAGAGCTGGAAAATCTGCCAGATGAACTTTCACGCTACATCAATATCGTTGAAGAACACAGGGACTCGAACGGTGAGAGGAAAATTAGCGATCTCAGGTTAGGATTGAAAAGCGTCTGTTTCAAGGCGATTGTGACCGAGAAATCAGATGTGAGGGCTGTGACCTCGAGGTTCGGCATGCCGCTCTTGGTCTGTTCCGTCACACTCTCAGACGGTACCGGAGAAATCCCGCTTACTCTATGGAACAACCAGATAGCAACAATCTCCAAGGGCGACCGAGTACAGCTTCGCGATGCCAGAGTGGAGAATTTCAGGGGTACGACCCAGCTCTCGCTTGACAGGAAGACAGGCGGCCTCATCGTCCTCGAATCGGGGACGAAGGCTCCGATCACAGGAATCTCCAACTAGTTCTCGTCGCTGTTATTTGGCGCTCCACTGCATTGTCTTCGTTTGATCCGCGTGCAGGCGCTGATTCAAGGCTAGGTTCTTGACTTGTTCCAGTCGCTTGAGCTCTTGGTCTTTTGACAATCGAACCATTTATCATGCCAATCTTCACCATTTTTTGCCGTTATTTCTGTCATTCTTCACATTTATAGAAAGTCGCTCAGGTGGTTCTTCGCAGGCTCCCGTTTCTCGATAGGGTGCTCTGACATGTATGGAGGTTCAGAGAACTCCTGTGCTGTGTAGAGTTGTCCGGAGTATAGGTGTAGCCCCTTGAGCGAATTAACGGAGAGCGCGCGCTGCGAACAAGAGGATTAGAGAACGCAACCATCCATGCGACATTATGCGTGATGGCTTCGTACGTGATCGCCATCGCAGCCCTCAAACATGGCCAACCAGACCTAATACGCTCACCAACCCTACCCCACCAAATATACGTACAAAAGCTAATACTGCAATAGCCTAGCGCGCTTGATGAGGCTCTTAAGCAAATAGTGCTGAAGCCTTCGAGTGCGAAGTCGATTCTAATACTGCACCTTGGGTTGCCTAAGATTGAGCAGTCCGAGGAGTCTTTCATTCCTGACGCAACATAATGTCCATCTGTACCAAGGTGTTCCTGCTGTGATTTTCTTTCCAGTGGAAGTATGAATAAATTTTCTCAGAGGTTTACGCAATGCTAGATGATCGTTGTTTTCTGCAAGAGGAAACACCTTCTCAAGAAGCTTGGATCCTTGTCCCCCTTTTACTAGAACGTCAACGGATGGATCTACTCTTTTCATATGTGCATTGTTCGAAAACAGCTTAGACATCTTGGACAGAATCTCTTTCCCCGACAGTTCTCTACAGTCATGTACCTCCAAGTTTCTGAAGTACCCGATCATGTATATGGACCAGTCTTTCTCCTTCTGCAGAGTCGCCATAAAGAACAAGACATCATTTCTAGTGAGTCCAACCAGCCTTTCGATATCTCCGAATCCTCTCCTAACATGGCCATAGGTGAACGTCTGAAACTCAGGATCCAAATGTGCCCGTTTTCTCGGGTATTTCACATGTGCGAAACCCAGTTGCGCATAGGTAGGCACCTCTTTTCTCGTTATACTGGTCTCCGGTATCGGCAAATATTCGAAAGTAAGATCGTTGAACACTCGCCCTCTTCCATTCAGATCATTGCTGCTTGAACCAACGTTTATCAGTATTCCAGACATCTCAGACACCCCGACAATTGAAAGATACGTCGGCTTGTTTTGTTCTTAGTGGATGCAGGCTCCTATAACTATGCCTCCATGAATTCTGGGACGCTGCGATCCTTTTGTTGCGCTGTTGGTTTCAGGAATTGCTCTTCACTCACTCCAAAAATCTCTGGGATTCTCAATGCCGCTGGAATGACTTGATTTCTTTTCGTCGTCTCATATGCTTTGAAGCGTCTCGACGACTACCAAGTTCATTGGGCGAGAGTTCCAAATCGCGTTGTTTACCATTCCATCTGCCTCTACACTGTGATGGAGACTGCTGCCCTCTCTTTCTTAAACCGTTTGGCAAATCCGAGGTACGCGTTCTCCATGTCCGGCGATAGACTTGGCTTAATCTTCTCCATAGCTTCTTCAAAGTCTCTAAGCGACACCTCTTTAGCCTCAATATTGTGCCTCAATGCTATCATGCCTGCTTCGCGACAGAGAGCTTGCAGATCTGCTCCTGAGTATCCGAGGGTTCGCTTGCCAAGCTCTTCCAAGCTCACATCCTTTGCGAAAGGTACGCTCTTTGTGTGAATCTTGAGTATTTGTACACGTGTTCTCTCGTCAGGATCTGGCACGTAGATTAGCCTGTCAAATCTTCCTGGTCTAAGTGCCGCTGGATCGATAATATCTGGCCTGTTGGTGGCTGCGATGACAACGACGTTTTGCAGCGCTTCTATTCCATCCATTTCTGTGAGAAGTTGGCTTATCACGCGTTCAGTAGCTCCAGAGTCGGCGTATCCCATCCCACGTCTCGGAATTACAGAGTCCAGTTCATCGAAGAATATTATTGACGGAGCAGCGATTCTACCTTTCCTGAACACTTCCCGGATAGCTTTCTCGGATTCTCCGACCCATTTACTGAAAAATTCTGGTCCTTTGATTGAGATGAAGTTTGCTTCGCTCTCAGTCGATATCGCTCTGGCCAGCATTGTCTTTCCGCATCCAGGCGGTCCATAAAGAAGAATACCTTTCGGGGGCTGTATGCCTATTCTCTTGAATACCTCGGGCTTCTTGATGGGCCATTCCACGGCTTCAATCAGTTCCTGCTTGACGTCAAGTAGCCCGCCAATATCATCCCATTTCACTGTAGGTATCTCAACGTAGACTTCCCTCATCGCTGTTGGCGTTATCTCCCGATAGGCTGCTTGGAAATCGTCAAGCTTTACCTCCATCTTCTCAAGAGTTTCCGGAGGTATCTTCTCTTCTTCCAAGTTTGTCTCAGGCAAGTATCTTCTCAATGCTTTCATAGCGGCCTCTCGACAGAGAGATAGCAAATCGGCTCCAGTGTACCCGTGACTTATATCTGCCAATCTTTGGAGGTCTACATCTTTGGCCAGGGGCATGTTTCTGGTATGGATCTGAAGGATTTCGTATCTTCCCTGTCTGTCTGGTACGCCTATCTCGATTTCACGATCAAATCTTCCCGGCCTTCTAAGCGCGGGATCAATCGCATTAGGTCGGTTTGTTGCGCCTATCACTATTATGTTTCCTCTGCTGACCATGCCGTCCATCAAAGATAGCAGCTGGGCCACCACACGTCGCTCCACTTCTCCAGTAACTTCTTCGCGCTTCGGCGCAATCGCGTCCATTTCATCAATGAAAACAATGCTTGGCGCGGATTCGTGAGCCTTCTGGAAGATTTCTCTTAAGCGAGCTTCTGACTCTCCATAGAATTTGCTAATAATTTCTGGGCCGGAGATCACATAGAAGTTGGCGTCTGTTTCGCTTGCGACAGCTTTCGCCAAAAGTGTCTTGCCACATCCAGGTGGACCGAATAGGAAGACTCCTCTAGGTGGTTCAATGCCTAGTCGCTGGAAAAGTTCTGGGTGCCGAAGTGGCAGTTCAACCATCTCTCGAATTCTTTGAATGTCCTCATGGAGGCCTCCGATGTCCTCGTATGTGATCATCGAAATTCCTTTCTTCTGAGGGGTCGGCTCGCCTAGAACCTGAACCGCGGTTTCCTCCGTGATCTTGATGGCTCCGTGAGGTTTCCCTCTAACAATAACTAGTGGCACGGCACTTCCGAAGATTGAGAGAAGCGTCATATCGCCTTCGTGGAATGGCATATCTATGAAGCGTCTCTTGACAAAGTTCACAAAGTCTTCGTCCACGCTTAGACGAACATCAGTGGGGGCGAAGACTATGTTCTGGGCTTCCTCTACATCCGCAGGTCTAACTGTGACATTCTCGTTTAGGGTGACGCCTGCGTTTCTTCGGACGATTCCGTCCATGCGAATAATGTCTTGACCTTGATCTTCAGCGTACGCCGGCCATGCCACAGCCACGGTGACCTTCTTTCCGTGGATCTCAACAAAGTCTCCTGCAGAGATTCCTAGGCTCTGCATGGTCTTGTTGTCTATTCTGACCTTTCCATGGCCGATGTCGCGCTGTCTCGCATCAGCAACTCGCAACTGCTCTTCCTTATTCACCATTCTAATCTTCCTCCATCATGAATGAACTTTGACTTATTGACATGCTTCCGCCGAGCCAAAGTCACTAGATCTTCCACATGGTCTTCTTAGGTTGTTTAGGAATTGCGGGTATTGACGCAATATCTTTTTGCCCGTTTCTGTCAAATCGAACCTTCCATCCGAGAGTTCTTCTATGAGCATTCTTTCCTGAAGTATCGCAAGGTTTTCGTAGACAGGTTTCGGGTTGACCAGACGTCTAAGATCTGGCTTGTTACACGGTTCTTTATTTCTAGACGAGCTGAGCTTTCAAAGACATCCGGGCCGCAGATATGAGGTGGGCAATATTTCATTGCGTTGCTTTGTCGATCTCCATGCGGATAGTGTCGTTGATTCCTGGTCTGTCAAGTTGCTGATATTCCTCATCCGTAATCTGCATGTCTATTCTGGCGTCCCACTGCGGACCACTGGGAACGCCGCCGATGATCACACCCCCAGGAAAAACGGTCCCCATCGCCTGCTGCACCTGAGAAGTTATGCTCTGCGCCATCCTCTGTTCTTCGGTCTGGCTGATCGGCTCTATCCTAGTCTTGAGGCCACGCCTAACAAGCAATAGACGAACCATGCCGTCTCCAAGACTCATCACCTGATTGACTTTCAACTCAAGTATCAATGGAATCGCACCGTCGGACCTTACACTTCTTGTATAGTCTCAGATTCCGCACAAACTTTGATTGCAAAACACGTACTATTCACTCTAACGTGAAACTCATTTTCCTAGCGGCCTCCAATCTGGCACACCTTACGCAAAGACCCTTCCCCGAAGGCAATCCCATACAGAAGACAGGGCCGCCGCATTTCTTACATCTTGGTGGAACTATCATCAGTACATCCCTTTATGATGATTAGCTTCGTCGCTAACTATAAGGAAGAGGCCAAATGCCTCGTTTTAGCCAACCAATCACCTAAAATGGACTCCTTTTCAATGGATTGCAGAAAGGCCGGCAGTAGAAATCTCAACACCACGCCTCTCTCTCGTAGTGGGTGCCTGAAAAAAAGTCTGTAATGTTACGATCACGCGAGACAGAATTTTCCGCCAGAAAGATCGTCATATGAGCATTGCATATAAATATGCCCCGATCCCATCAGCTTGATCTTCTGCTTTCTGTCTGGTGCTCACTTCTTCGCTCCACCAGACTTCCTCAGATCCTCAGCTGCCTTCAACAGCTCAGCGAGAACGCTCGCGCCGTCGCCTGGCTCAATGATACTGGTTGCTGCTGATCCTACATCGAGACCTGATGATTTTCCAAGATCTAGTTTGCTTGGAACAAACAGATAGGTTATCTTCCGTTCATCACACAGGATCGGCAGGTGAGCAACTATTTGAGGGGGATCAACGTCTTCTGCGATCAGAACCAGTTTAGCTATGCCTCTTCCCACGGCCTTTGTTGTTTCGTTGGTGCCTTTTCGAAGCTTACCTGAATCCCTTGCGACCTGGACCAACTGGTAAGCCCTTTCCGCAATTTCTTTGGGCACTTCGAATTTTACGTAGAAAGCCTTGGGCATTTTTTTGTCAGGAAACATGTGTACCGGGAGCTCTTATCTCCTTTTCCCCGAGGACCTCGATCTAAGTAGACGCCTTTCATGGTGCGCACATGCCAAAACTAACGAATATGACCGAAGCA
>JALHTG010000007.1 GCA_022865705.1 Candidatus Bathyarchaeota archaeon
CCACGCTCGCCAATACCGCATAAAGAGTCCCAATCTCACTCGTCTTTCCTTCACCTCAAGAACAAGCGGGTGAGGTTGAGACTCTAAGACACAGCCAACAAAATCATGTCAAGAAAACGATTACTGCAACAGGCTCGCGCGCTTCGAGCCGGTGCACATTTTTGAGTAACCCCAGAGACAGTGTTGCGAGAGGTGATCCTTGATGATGGAGCCAACCTTTGTAGATGTGCTAGATGCTAGACGCACAATAGCTAAATATCTTAAGCCAACCCCCTTCTTCAAATCCATCCCACTCTCAAACAGACTGGGTTTCGAAGCATACATCAAATGCGAGAACCTTCAGCCCATAGGAGCCTTCAAGGTGAGAGGCGGCATCAATCTCATCTCAAAACTATCTGAACATGAAAGACGTTGCGGAGTGATCACTGCATCTACTGGAAACCACGGGTCGTCGATAGCATATGCGTCTGCACTGTTCGGCGTCAAGGCGATCATAGGAGCACCTGTAGGATCCAACCCATACAAGATACAGGCGATCAGAGATCTTGGCGCGACCGTGGAGCTTCATGGGAAAGACTTTGATGAGGCTAGGCTTTGGGTTGAAAGAGAAGCTCGTGAGAAAGGATACAGGTACATCCACTCAGCCAATGAGCCACTTCTGATCGCTGGCGTCGGCACACTCTATTTGGAAATCCTTGAAGATCTTCCAGATGTCGATGTGATCTTCGTTCCAGTTGGAGGAGGCAGCGGCGCCTCCGGAGCCTGCCTAGTAGCAAAGACTGTTAATCCTTCAATCAAGGTCATAGGCGTCCAGTCAGAGGGCGCCCCCGCCGTCTACGAGTCGTGGAAAACGGGAAAGATGATTGAGAAAGAGAAGCTTGAAACCTTTGCAGATGGTTTAGCCACGAGGGTTCCTTTTGAACTCACCATGAAAATCATGCGCCGAATGATAGACGAGATCATCCTTGTTAGTGAAGAGGATCTCAAGAATGCCATCCGTCTGCTGTTTGAAACGACTCACCAATTGGCAGAAGGAGCTGGCGCAGCTTCGACGGCTGGTGCTGTTAAGATGCACCGCGACTTGAAAGGAAAGAAAGGGGCATTGGTGATATCTGGTGGCAACCTGACTATGAATATGATTAGGGACATCGTTCTCAGAGAAGAAAGATAAGTGTCCTTCAATTGAGAAGATTGGCAGATGGTAGATCATCACCTGTCTCGAAAACAAAGTAATGGTTCTTGGGAGATCGCTGAGCGTCAGAATGGCTCTGGATGAATCGTCACGGTGCATTCGCCAAGGGATTTCTTGATTTTCTCTTCTATCTTGCTGATTTCTCCGTGCACAGTTTCTATAGATTCTGTTCCGGCAAATGAGCAGGTAATGTCGACGTGTTTGCCCATGTCACTTTCATAGGTCCTTATGGAAGAGATTCTTCTGATGTTTGGATTTGATGCCAAGACTTGCCTTATGGTCTTGAAGTTCTTCTTTTCACGGAGTATCTCACCTTCGTGTGCGTCGGGAGAATCTTCTATGTGCACAGTAGTGTCCTGAATATCTGGGAACATGCTTCCAATACTTTCTTCGATCTTCTCTGAGATTCTATGAGCCTCAGACAAGGTCAATGACGGATCTGTTTCTATGTGTAGAGTCAGAAAAGTACCTTCATTGGTTCTCGTGGAAGTTATTCGGTGAACTCCTCTTACATTTACTTCCCTTGAGACAATTCTGCTGATTCTTTCCTCGAATGGTATTTCTTCCTTGATAGGTTCGCAGTGTATTGTGACCACAGCTTTTCCGATGGACTTCTTGATTTGTTCTTCCACAAGTGACGCTATGTTATGCGCCTTTTCTATGTCAATCGAAGAAGATAGTAGTATTGTTGCGTCAATATGGTGCATCGAACCAACAGTACGCATTCTAAGACGTTTGAATCCCTTCACACCTTCAATGCTTTCGAGCAGAGACTGCACCATTCGATACTCTCTTTCAGAAGAGACGTCGGTCAGTTCTAGCGATGTTTTGTAGACAAGTCTTACACTCAGGAACGCAAGAAGCAGACTCAAAACCAAGGAGGACAGTGCGTCACCAAAGACAAAGTCAAAAGACGAAAGGGTCACTCCGACAAGAGCAGCTATTGTCGAAGAGAAATCGGCCACAGCATGAAAGAAATCTGCCTTCACAGAAACAGAGTGATTTTTCACCCTGCTTAGAATCATCATTCTGAAAACGTCGATACATAACGTGTATGTTACAGCCAGTAAGGCTACAGAAGTCAAGTCTTTCAGTATTGTTGAGCCTTCAAGGAGACGAGTTACCGAATGACAGAACAACAATCCCGCGATACCGAAAAGAGCTATGCCGCCCAACTGGCCCCCAAGCGTTTCGATTTTCCCATGGCCATAACGGTGATCAGCGTCTGGAGGCTTCGTCGAAATCCTCGTCGCATAGAGCAACCAGAAAGTTGTTACAGCATCAAGCGAAGCATGTGCCGCATCGCTCATCAGGGCCAAACTGTTTGCAAGAAAACCACCCACTAATTCAACAAACACCACTGATGAAATCGCGTAAAGCGACCATCTCAGCGCCTTAATCCTGCCATCATACCCCATACGTGAAACTGCCTTGCGCTATAGCGCACTTTTTCCAGAAGCTTCTTACGACGAAGCATTTCCTTTCAACCCTACTGGGGCTCAAGCCCGTTCTCCAAGAAACCTTCGACTTCTGAACACAGTAGTCTGAATCTTTCCTCTCGGCGCCAACGACTAGCCCGGGTCGTCCTATAGGCATTTCGGTAAGTCATGAAGCGTACTCGCCTTTCGGAAGCCAGCGCGCGCTATGATCAACTCTAGGGGCGTGCTATGTGCCGAGTCTCGCTGATGATCATATTCCCTCGTTCATAGATGTCCCAACGCGCATCGCTAATGCCGCTAGTTGTCGCGATTGGTCGCTGCGCCGTTTCCAACTGTTTGTCAATGAATCTACTTAAGAAGGGCATTTATCCAATGAGCGTTCAGGAGAGAGTGGAGTGCGCGGTAATCCAAATCCTGCCTTGTCTTACCTAAGGAGTGGATCATGTGGTTTCTAATGTCTGGGATCTAGTCTTTTGGGCTTTGGTCACCTTTGTGACACCTCTTATGATCGCTCTGCTTCCTCTATTCAGAGTCCAGATAAGTGAGCGCGTACTGCATTTGATGCTGGGCTTCAGTGCCGGAATATTGGGAGGCGTGACCTTCGTTGACATACTCCCTGAAGCGTTCGAGGTCGCAAGGAAGACTTCAGTTCCTTCACTGTATGCAGGTTTTGGCGTTGGCATCGGTTTCTTCATTCTCCTTGTAGTCGAGAGATATCTTTTCGCCACAGAGGAGATTCACGGCGGCCACTTCCACATACACGGCAAACCAGTCGATCCAAACCATGGCCTCATGGGTGTCAGCGCACTCACGTTTCACGGTTTCATGGACGGTTTCGTAATCCCGGTAGGCTTCTCAGCAGGCGCTGAAGGCGGTACTATCGTCACGCTTGCGATCGCAATACATCAGATTCCTGATTCTTTCGCCGCCCTTTCGCTGGCCCTCAGCTCAACAGATAGCAGGAAACAGGCCATCTTGTGTGTCCTTGCCACCGCAATCGACACGCCTCTTGGAATCGGCGTAGGACTCTTACTAGTTGGTCTAGGCAAATTCATGATCCCGCTGGGCTTGGGACTCAGTGCTGGAACCTTTATCTACGTTTCAGCGGTCGACCTGGTGCCCGAGCTTCAGCATAGGTCTAGGAGCCCACTGGTTGTCGTCTCAATGATCCTAGGTTTCCTAGTCATTGTAGTCCTTTCATTGCTTCTGCCCCATGTCTAGGTTCTGCCACAAGCATCGATGCCTATCAACAGCCGTCAGAACTCAGTATCAAGGTAAGGCTTTTCTTAGATGAAGCACGCACATGTTACCGATCGAATCCATGAGTGGCTGAGGACCTGTCTGACTTGATAGAGATGCTAAGCTGGGGTTTCATGGGCATCTTCACGCACTGAATTAAGAGAACCGTTATGGCTCGTTCTTGCATGTGATGAGACCCTTGGAAAGAAAGAAGAAAAGCCTTCTTCATGTAGGAATAGTCTTTGCTGGGCCCCTAATCGTCGGAATTGCACTGCTCGCCATCTTCCTTTACTTCGTAGGATTCGCCGAAGTCATCAAGACAGTCGGAAGCGTGAATCCCACGCTAATGCTCATGGCTTTCGTTCTTGACATGGCCGGCTTGCTCTTGTACGGGACTAGCTGGTATGCACTACTCCGCGGGGCTGATTTGAAGATCCGTCTACCCACCACGATATCAGTTGCACTAGCAGGAATATTCCTTTGCTACATTACTCCAAGTGGAGCCTTTATGGACGCGTCTAGAATTCTGCTGGCATCCAAAGAATCAGAGATACGTGTCGGGGAAGGGGCCGCAACCGTCATCCTGCACAAAATCATATTCACTCTTGGATTCGTCACCTACGCACTTCTAGCCATGACCATGCTGCTTGTGACCAGCGGGGTTTCGTATTCGTTTTTCCCCGTCATTCTTGCAGCGGCTCTGTTCGTGATGGCCGGCATATCCGCAGTGATCTTGTTCATTGTTAAAGCAGATCAGCTTGGACGTTACGCACCTGGCCTCGTTGAGAGGACTAAGCGCTTTCTTCACAAGGTGACGAGGAAGTATCAGCGCAATGTTTCATCAATCGGTGGTGTTGCAAGCGACTTCAAAAGAACATTTGTGAAGCTTCTCAAAACTCCAAGCGCATTGCTTGCTTCATATGGTCTATCATTGAGCTATTGGACTACTTCGGTTCTGATCCTATACGTCGTCTTCTTGGCGTTAGGCTACGAAGTCTCGATCTGGGCCATTATGCTTACGATCACGGTCGGAGACTTCATACAGATGATGCCAATAGCAATTCCGGGAATGGTGGGAGTCCTCGAAGTAGTCACAACTACGGTTCTGGTAATGTTCGGCGTTCCTTTGAGTGTTGCCACTTCGGCGATACTACTGGCTAGGATCGCAACATTCTGGTTTGACCTCCCAGTCACAGGGGTAGCGGCATCATACTATGGCGCGAAATATGTGACAGAACTAACGTCTTACGTGACCCGCCCATCCGGCTAGAAACGCATGCGGCGCACTACTCTATCGTGATGCTATTCTCCTTTTGCACCTCTCCAAGAACTTGACGACCTCCACAATTGCCATCATGGCAAAGCCGAATCAAAACGCTAATGCCCAATTCGAGACTTGCAGTGGCACCACGCCCAGAAGATTGTTCAGAATGGTACGTATATTTCGAAGATCTGTTGCGAGCGCGCATTGAACTACAAGGACTTACATTCTTTTGAAAAACATGATCTCCAAGGTAGAAACAGTATTCAGGAGTTGATGTGACTACCTTTTCGACGGCATCTTATGTGTGATCTGCGTCAAAAGAGAATGACGCCGGTCCTCTACTTAAATCGGAGAGCTTTCAGACACCTATGAAGAAACTGATGCTCAGCGGTAGTCAGCATGGTTCAACCTAGGCTAAGAGGCTTCAAAGAAACGGCAAAAGCCGAGAAGGCTCTAGAAAAACTCTTTGATAATGTAACGATTGCAAGATTGAGTTCTGAACTAGTGCCCATAGACAAAGCGCTATGTCGAGTCTTAGCAGAGGATCTAATTTCTGAAGTCAATATTCCGAGACATGATAGATCAGCAATGGACGGCTACGCAGTCGCAGCTAAAGACACGTTCGGATCATCACAGACGTCTCCGGCCCTGTTGAATCTTGTCGGCAACGTAGACACAGGTAAGCATCCTGCGTTCCGACTTGGAAAAGGAGAAGCAGCTGAGATAACCACAGGAGCAATCCTACCAGTAGGTGCAGACGCTGTTGTGATGCTTGAATATGTCAGAAAGATCGACGAGAAACAGATTGAACTCCTAAC
>JALHTG010000066.1 GCA_022865705.1 Candidatus Bathyarchaeota archaeon
CGCGCGAGGCTATTGCAGTATTGCTTTTTGCATGTAGATTTGGTGGGGTAGGGTTGGTGACCGTATTAGGTCTGGTCGCCTGTGTTTGAGTGCTGCGATGGCGATCACGTATGAAGCCATGACGCATAGTGTGACGTGGATGGTTGCGTTCTCTAGTCCTCTTGTCTGGAGCTGGTTTAGGCCGTAGAAGCCTTTGAGCCAAGCGTTGCTGCGTTCGTCTGCGCTTCGCTTGTGATATAGTTTCACTTGTCTTTTCGGGCCGTGGACGCGGAATAGTTTGTCTACGCGCAGTAATCCTTTCACATGTCTCATCTGGTTCGCTGGGTACGGTATGACTGAAGCGATCTTCAATATGCTAAGAAAGGACCGGATGAGGCTGCTGCTGTACTGAGGATCAGCGATTAAGGTTTTGAGTTTGAAGCCTGCTACGATTAGTCGTACGATTAGTGTGGGTAGTACGCGTTTCTCGTTGCGGTTTGCTGGCGCCACAACAAACCTGACTATGAGACCTTTCGCAACATTTACAGCGAGGTGGACACCGTACCCAAGCGTCACGTTTCTGCCTTCTATTCGCAAACGCGCCTCAGGATCGCTGAATCCAACAGTGTTGTTCTTTGGGTCACGTTTGCTGTATGCCTTGATGAACGTTGGATCCACCGCGATGGCTGAAGCTTTATGGATACCAGTCGGAGCCAGCTGCCTCAACAGGTCGCCCAGTATCAGCTGCAACCTGGCTGCGCCTACACGTTGGCGGAAACGCGTCCACGTCGACGGATGAGGAATCTGGTCGGCTGAAGCTATGCCGCATACGCGTCTGTATTCCTCACTTACCTGCAGTCTACGGTAGACTTCAGCGTATGATCTGATCTGCATGAACCGTTTCACCAACTCTATCTTCAGCAGCGTCAACGGGTTATGGTGCCAATGGCCACGTGTGCCCGGTCGGTGATACAAAGCCAGCAAGAGGCTGAGAGTAAAGCCAAAATCCACGCTCGCCAATACCGCATAAAGAGTCCCAATCTCACTCGTCTTTCCTTCACCTCAAGAACAAGCGGGTGAGGTTGAGACTCTAAGACACAGCCAACAAAATCATGTCAAGAAAACGATTACTGCAACAGGCTCGCGCCCCCGTAGGGGCGCGCCACGACCCCACCCTTTTTCTTTATCATGTGGCCTAGCGGTCCAAATTTGTAATGCATTACAAAATCGTTAACAGTGTTAACGCCGTGAAATTCCCAATGCATTGGGAAAATGGTGAGCCTAGCTTTCTTTGATCTTGAGTTTCTCCGTGAATATCTTCTCGAGACTAGCCAGCCGTTCCTGCATCTTCTTGAGTTCCTCCTTCTGATGTTCTACTTCTTCGCTGGCCGGAGCCACAGAGAGAATGTTCAGGTATTTCTCTGCTATCTTGAATTGCTTCAAGTTGTATTGCGGATCCAGCTTCCACAGCTTGTTATACTGCAAGGGATCGACTGTGTGGCCCATCCAGAACTCTGCGCTTAAAGGGTTGAATCCTTCCCCGATCGCCTTCTCTAACGTGCTTCTCCCTAGATCCCTGAATTCATGTAGGTTTAATCCGTATCGCGTCGCCGAGTCCTTGCTGGGTTCCTTAATCAGTTTCAATCGTTTCAGCCAATACATGTGCAGTAGGTAGAATCCTCTTTTCGATAATGGTTTCTTGAATTGATCCATCGCAGCGGCTTCGCCTTTCCCAGGGTAGCCTCGTTCATTCTCGAAGTGTAGTCGCCAAGCCTCTAACGCGTCGCGTCCTATCCAAGTGTTGTAAGGTTTCGGGTTTCCGTGGCGGCCTCGCAACATGTCTATTCGGAAAGGCTTATCGGTGCCCTGTTCCTTGATATGCTGCCCTAACTCAAAACCTTTAGGTTGGAAATAAGTGAAAAACCTATGTTGATCCAGCAACCCTTGAAGAAGAGAAAGGTAGATTGCCTGCTCTCTGAGTCCGACACTTCTCAAGAGAACTTGGAGCTTTTCCATCGTCAACGCGCCGACCGTTGCATCTCTAGTCGGCGTCCAATTGGTTTGAATCACTGGCAACTCAGCGCGACTTCGCAAGAAAAGACTTCTAGCAGCGTTGTACCTGAAACCCATCCCCTTGAAAGTTCCCCCCTTGCCTTTCACATGCTCGACAAGCAAATCAACAATCTTGTACCGTTCATCTTTAGCGGCGGCTTTCTGAAACGCTACGGCCTCATCAAGAGTTTTGAAAACTCTCTTGTCTCGAAGCCAAACCTCAAACGCACATGCGGCCCATTTATGGCTTCTGCGGCTAGTTTCATTCAGCCCCTCAAGCCAACTCTCAACAACACCCATAATCAACGCCTGTGGAGGGTTAACATGACAATAGACACTATAAGTTTACCGGCTCCTATTCGGCTAGGCCGATAGGATAGGTAGCTAACAGTTTTACGCCAACAATACCTTTCTCCTATTCTATTGGTCGGGTTGCTCCCAGTGATGACTATACGTGATAATGAATTCGACGTACCTTTCTTCAGAGAGAATGGTTTCGCCAGAAGGAAATGTGTAAGCTGTGGTAGCCACTTTTGGGCTCAGGATCCCAGCAAGGAAGACTGCGGGGATGCTCCATGCCAAGAGTACACATTTATCGGCAATTCCCCTGCGCGCAGGAGCTACACGCTTTCAGAGATGAGACGCGAATTCCTATCTTTCTTTGAGAGAAACAGTCACACTGTCGTCAAACCCTATCCAGTGATCGCTCGATGGAGAAATGATGTGTACCTCACAGGAGCCTCGATCTTCGATTTCCAGCCCTATGTGACCGAGGGGATCTTTCCCCCACCAGCCAATCCGCTGGTGATCAGCCAACCATGCATGAGACTCACAGACATCGATAACGTTGGCCCAACAATGGGCAGGCATTTGACCATTCTCGAAATGGGAGGAGCTCACGCATTCAACTACCCAGACGCAGAAATATACTGGAAAGACCAGACCATTAGATACCACCACGAGTTACTAACGAAGGTCCTAGGTGTCAAGTCAGAGCTAGTCCAATACAAGGAGCATTTCTGGTCCGGAGGAGGAAACGCAGGACCGGACCTCGAAGCAAGTGTCAACGGTCTCGAAATTTCGACCCTTGTCTTCATGTCGTACAAGATTGTCGGGAACGAACTCGTTGAGCTCCCGATCAGAACTGTGGATACCGGCTATGGAATCGAGCGCTGGACTTGGCTGACGCAAGGCTCCACGAATGCCTTCGAATCGATCTACGGAGAGATATTGGATTCAGTGGTGCGATTGGCTAATGTGAAGGTTGAAGAGAAGCTGTTTGCCACAAGTGCACGGCTTTCTGGCATGATGATTGTTGATACATTGTCTGATCGAATGGAGTCGAGGAAAAGGGTGGCCAGAAGGCTAGGAATCGACTGGCAGGAACTCGAAAGACTGCTGACTCCAATCGAGAATGCGTTCGCTGTGGTAGATCACACCAAATCAATAGCATTCATGCTGTCAGAAGGAGTGGTTCCTTCCAACGTTCAAGAAGGATACTTGGCTAGATTGCTGATAAGGCGATCACTCCGACTGCTCGGAAAGCTTGGAATCGAAAACCAGTTACAAGGTATCGTCGATGCTCAGGTCTCGTACTGGGGCGGAGATTTTCCAATATTGAAAGAGATGCGTGAGGAGATAATGAGAGCGCTACAGGTTGAAGAAAAGAAGTACCAAGGAACCCTTGAGCGAGGGCGTGACCTGGTACGTAGGATCTCATCAGAGCTCAAGTCAAAAGGCTCAGGCGAGATGCCCTTGGAAAAACTGATTGAGCTTCATGACTCCCATGGATTGATGCCCGACGAAGTGAAAGAAGTAGGCGAAAAAAGTGGCATCATGGTTAAGGTCCCGACGAACTTCTTTGGGCTAGTTGCAGGCAAACGAATGCAAGCACCACAGCCAATGGAAACTGAAGCAGAGCGAGAAATGAAGAAGAAGGTTGCCGGTCTGCCTCCAACACGAACCCTTTACTACGAAGATTCATACATGACCAAGTTCAAAGCCAAAGTTCTCGCCTCCTTCAATGATGGCTCATTCGTATTGGATGCCACCTGCTTCTATCCTGAAGGAGGAGGACAACCAGCTGATCTGGGAAAGATAACAACTCCGAAGGAGTCAAGGAATATCGTTAACGTTCAGAAGGCTGGGAATGTCGTTCTCCATTTCGCAACAGGAGAAGCTCCTAAGATGGGGGAAACCGTCGAAGGAGAGATTGACTGGAATAGACGGCTCAACCTGATGCGTCATCATACAGGAACGCATATTCTCATGGGAGCGATTCGCAGGGTCCTAGGAGAACACGCCTGGCAGAGTGGAGCACAAAAGGGTGTGGACTTCGCTCGATTGGATGTCTCGCACTATGAGAAACTATCTCGAGAGGAGGTTGAAAGAATAGAACGTCTCGCAAATGAGATTGTTCTGAGAAATCTCCCGGTTGAGACCCTGTGGATGCCTAGAGAGAAAGCAGAGCAACTGTATGGGTATAGGCTGTACCAAGGAGGAATCGTGCCAGGGAGAGACATACGAGTCGTGAAGACCGAGGACTGGGAAGTGGAAGCTTGTGGAGGGACCCATTGCAGAACCACAGGTGAACTTGGTTTCATCAAGATACTTCGCGTTGAAAGAGTTCAGGACGGCGTTGAAAGACTAACGTTCGCTGCAGGGGTGCCCGCACTAGAGATGTCTCAGGAGAAAGATCGAACACTCGACGAACTGGCAGTCTTGCTTGAGAAACCCTCTGATCAGATCGTCAGAACTGTCCGGGAACTGGTTGATGATCGTCACAGGCTATCTAAGCAGCTGGGGCAACTGACGGAAGATGCAATGGGACTTGAGGCTGAGAGGTTACTCAAGACAGCGAGAAAGGTCGGGGCTGTGCAGCTAGTGACGTGCAAGAGAACCGAGGGAACTGAGGAGGAAGCAATAGTGCTTGCCGACCTGTTGGCCAAGAAAGACGAACGCACTGTTTCGGTGATAGTCGTTGTCAAAGAAACCGCCAGAGTAATTGTTTCAGCAGGAAAGAAAGCGATTGAATCTGGAATAGATGCCGGGAAGGTCGCGAAAGAACTTGCGCCAATCCTAGGAGGAAGTGGGGGAGGAAAACCGTACTTCGGCCAAGGCGGAGGAACTAATCTGAAAGAAGCAGACAGAATGCTGAGAGCAGCGGAAAAGGTCGTCTCCAACATGACTCAATCGAAGTGAATCCGGATGGACTGGAAGGCAATAGAAAGCAAATGGCAAAAGAAATGGGAAGACGCTAAGGCGTATGAGTCCGATCCAGATCCTAAACGAAAGAAATGCTTCGTGACTTTTCCCTATCCATACATGGGCGGACCGCTACATGTCGGACATGCCTTCTCGAGCACAAGGTTGGACGTGTATGCTAGGTACATGAGAATGAAAGGATACAATGTTCTTTTTCCATGGGCCTGGCATTGGACGGGGGAAACTGTAGCAGGTGCGGCAGAACGGGTCAAGATCGGCGACAAGATGTTTATCGATGCGCTGAGAGAAGTCGATGAAGTGCCTGAAGAGGACTTGAGGAGATTCGTTGACCCGATTTACATGGCTAACTACTACACGCAGAACGGAAAGAGAGCTGTGAAGCAACTTGGCCTAGCGATTGACTGGAGGCGAGAGTTTCATACAACGTCGTTGAACCCTGCCTACAGTAAATTCATTGAATGGCAGTATGCCCATCTGAAGGAACAAGGGTACGTTTCTCTTGGGACTCATCCGGTCGTTTGGTGCCCACGATGCGAGAGCCCCACAGGTGACGCTGATAGGCTTGAAGGAGAAGAAGTTCGACCAGAAGAATATGTTCTAATGAAGTTCAAGTATGATGAGTCCTTCCTTCCGTGCGCAACATTCCGACCTGAGACGATCTATGCCGTCACAAACCTGTGGATCAACCCAGACGCAACCTATGTGGAAGCATCAGTCAGCGAAGAGAAATGGGTGGTTAGTAAGGAATGCGCTGGGAAACTGTCTGATCAACTACGAAAAGTCAAGATTCTCCGAGAGTTCCCCGGAGCTGAACTTGTCGGAAAGGTCTGTAGAGACCCCGTCGACGGAAGAGAGCTTCTGATCCTTCCAGGCTCGTTTGTGATGCCGGAGAGTGCCTCAGGCCTCGTGTACAGTGTTCCCGCTCACGCACCTTACGATTGGTTGGCTCAACGGGATCTGGAACGAAATCCAGCAATATTGAACAAATACAAGATCTCGACCGACGCTGTACGAGCGATCAAGCCAATCTCAATGATCAAAGTAGATGGGTTCGGTGACTTTCCTGCAATAGAGCTTGTCGAAGAAATGAACATCCACGATCAATCTGATCCAAAGGCCGATGAAGCCACCAGCATCCTCTACAAGAAAGAGTTCCATACTGGGATATTGAAAGGCATCGCAGGAAAGTATGCAGGTAGAAAGATCTCAGAGATCAAGAATGAACTCATTGATGATTTCAAACAGAAAAGAATGGTCGATCTCATGTACGATCTACCGAAGCGGGTTGTCTGTCGTTGCACAACCCCCTGCGGAGTAAAGATCATACAGGATCAATGGTTTCTCCGATACTCTGACCAGGCCTGGAAGCAGCGGGTACATGGTTTGCTTGACAAAATGAGCATCTATCCTGAGGAGACTCGGAAATGGTTCCATGATGTGGTTGACTGGCTTCACGACTGGGCATGTTCAAGGAAAACAGGTCTCGGAACTCCAGTTCCATGGAGCCCTGACTCCATAGTTGAGACATTGAGCGACTCAACCATCTACATGGCATACTATGCCATCAGCAAATTCGTGAATCAGAAGAAAATATCCGCAGATCAACTGACTGTCGAAGTTTTCGACTATATCCTATTGGGGATCGGCGATCCGAAAACCATAGCAACCAAAGTGAATTTGGACTACAATACCCTGAGATCTGTTCGTGAGGAATTTCTGTATTGGTATCCGGTAGATGTGAGGAACTCTGGCAAGGACTTGGTTCCAAATCATCTTACCTTCTTCCTCTTCCATCACACCGCGATATTCCCAGCTGTGCATTGGCCGAAAGGAATAGGCGTTAACGGTTTCATCCGAATCGAGGGAAAACCCATGCACCGATCAAAAGGTAACTTCGTACCCATGCTGAAAGCCGTTGAGGCGTATGGCGCTGACGTAACGAGGTGTAGTCTCCTCTTAGCAGCTGAGGGCATGGATGATCCCGACTGGAGGGCAGAAACCCTTCGAGATATGAAAGCAAAGTTGGAAGGATTCAATTCCTTAGCCAGAGACATAATCAGAATGACGGGTGCTTCTGCAACTGGTCAGTTGGAGAGGTGGTTGCTGAGTCGACTGCAAGCAAGAACACAGAGGGCAGAAGAGGCTATCTCCATCATGAAGAATCGAACTGCTCTTGAGTATGTCTTCTTCGAGGTTTGGAATGACTTCCGATGGTATCTTAGAAGGTCTGACGTCCCAAATGCCAAAGTCTTGAAGGAAGCACTGAGTATTTGGGTTCGGTTGATGGCACCGTTCACACCTCACTTATGCGAAGAAATCTGGGAAGCAATGGGAACCAATGGATTCGTCGTAGATGCCTCCTGGCCAACCCATGATCCTAGTAAGGTCGATCCCGACGCTGAAGAGGCTGAAAGAGTAGTCAAAGAGACAATGGATGATACTTCGAATCTTCTGAAAGCGATAAAGATCAAACCCAAGAAAGTCTGCTACTATGTGGCGTCTGACTGGAAATGGGCAACGTACCTAAAAGCCTTGGAAAGAGCTGACGCAGGAAAGCTGGAAAGAAGCGAACTCATCAAGGAACTGGTCTCAGAGCCTTCGTTGAAGGAAAGAGCGAAAGAAATCGCATCATTCGTAGGAAAGATTGCTGAGCAAGTCACTAGAATGCCAGCAGACCAACGGAAACTGAGAATCAGCCTGCAAAGAATGAATGAAGCTGAGGTCTTGAGAAACGCTCAGAAACTATACACAAGACAGTTCGACGTCGAGATAGTCGTTTTCTCTGAAGATGATCCCGCGCGCTACGATCCGAAAGGAAGATCGGCCTTGGCCCAACCATACCGACCCGCCATCTTCATCGAATAGCCTCTACAAGCTCAAACTGCAGTTCATCTCAGGTTGAAGGGTGCTCCTGGGCCGGTCCAACCGAGATTGGGCAGGCTCAAGAAAAAGCAAACATATCAGTAGCCTCACCTTGTTAGTTTCGGCAGGGCCCGTGGCGCAGCCTGGATAAGCTATCGCTAACGGAAAGCGCACCGGCCTTCTAAGTCGGAAGTCGCGGGTTCAACTCCCGCCGGGCCCGCCATAGAATCCAGCGCGCATGATCATGATGGAATGACTCTGAAACTGATTTCCGCAGGCTGTATGGTTGAACCGGGAGCACTGGCTCTTATCTTGATGATGTAGGAACTGGCTCGTTCAAAAAGAAAGAGAACTCTGAAACCATACGCGCCGTCACTTGCGCGACTATAGGTCTGATTGAGGAGCGCCGCTGAACCGTACCTCACGTCTATCTCTATCCTGTACGGCCCATCTTGAACTGGTCTGAGCTGCATTGTCAGGTTGCCGCTTCCCACGCAGTAACTCTGCATCAAAGGCACTCTGGCATATGATGCAGTCGCAAGTCGGACATCCACTCGTCCACTCCAATCTGTTGAGACTGAGAACATGCCAGATATGACAGGACTCAAGGGCAAGAAAAGAAACGCCCCCTGCCATGAGCAACATAGTAATAGGCACGATTACAAACACCTTGCCTTTCAGCATAGATTCTCACTCATCTTGAGAAGGGCCGCACGCGCGCCACGCTTGGAGCGTGTCTGGTCCCGACGGGCCCACCACAGATTATCTCCGGCCCTTTTCTGTTTGCATGGGTTTAAATTCGGTCTGTCTGGACGAGCGTTACCCACTTTGGATCTACTTTAGGTGTAAACTATTTAAGTCTGAACGAATCGTTATGTGGAACATCCAAGGAGAAGTTGGATCAGGTGCAACACGAGAATTCCTTCATGAGCGCGTGGACTGGCATCGCAGGCGCCTACAAGATGGTGCATGTTCTCATGAATCAACAACTGTCAGAAATAGGTCTGACTTTTCCTCAGTACAGACTTATCCGAGCTTTGGGGAGATCCGGAGCCATGCCGATGAACAAGATTGGAGAGCACATGCTTGTGACCCCGGCTAACATAACTGGCTTGGTTGACAGGCTTGAGGGAAGAGGATATGTTGAACGAAAAGAAGTGAGCACCGATAG
>JALHTG010000067.1 GCA_022865705.1 Candidatus Bathyarchaeota archaeon
CAGACCGCTAATGTTTCTCTCAGCCCTTCTCACCCTTGCCAGATCTATGCCAAGGTAGCTGGCGTCTTTATCTAGCATAACGGTCACCGATGCTCCTGTGTCGATATGAAAATGGATAGGGCGCCTTATTCCCGCGGTCTTCGATTCAACAGTAGTTCTGATGAACGGCGCCGGCGGCTGGAATCTCTTATTGAAGTAGCCGGGTACTCTCATAGAATCAACGTCAGTTTCTCGCTGCTGACGAAGTCCACAAAGACGCGGTCTGCTGAGTATTTCGCTTCGATCCTCTTCATCAGTGCGCTCACGTCTCTGTCGTGGTCGACAACTCTTTGCTCATGGACGGCGACAAATTCGCCGTCAAACTTCTCCACTAACTCTTCATAATGGTCCTCGAACCAAGACCAGTTCTTGTCGTGGTCCTCGAACAAAACCGTGAGCTCAGACAGCAAATTCACCGCGCGCCATGTAACACTTCTACTGCCCACTATTTATGGAGCGCGGCCAGTCGGCATCTGAACAGGCCATCTATGAGCGAGACGAGAGACTCTTGCAGGGAACGTTTTCCACAGGTCGCGAGTACTTGCGATAGCAAGAGATCTAGCGCGCGCAGTCACTGTGCTAGGATTCTCTTGCAAGTTCCTGTTTTATCCATAAGAGGACAGCCCTGAGGTTCTGCTCAGGTAAGCTTTCCAGCTTCGTCAGATTGTCTGGCACCACGGTTCTCTCATCGAGATGAATGTGCCTAGGGAACGTGGACAGATCTGGGTGATGTTCTGCCGTGTTGATCCTGACGGAACGATCCTTCCTCTGCCAGTGAAAGGAGTATTTGGTTCGGGTCGGATAGCGCACATCCAAGAGTGAACCGTCGACGAGAACTAGACGCAGCCTGTCTGGTAACAGGATGGGATTCTCTCTGAGCAGGCTTGAAAACTCGTCAACTGCCACCTTAGCTAGGTTTCGGAGGAAAATTCTGTCCGACCTCACGCTCCTATCAGTCGGGAATACCTCTCCCTCAGGAGCTCCCTCAGCCCCTCAAGGTTCATTTCTAATTGAAGAGCTGAAAGATAGTCCTCGTATGCCGGATGCTCTCCGAACTCCCCTTTCTTCATCTTCGCTTCCATCTCTTCAGCCCTCATGACGCCGTACGCAGACAGCACGTTCCGCAATTCCTTCTTGTTCGATACAAACTCCCTTATCAGCAATTCAACCTCATGCTCCAACTTCGTCAAGGGATCTTGCCTTATCTCTTCAACAATTCCCATCCGCTTACGCCACTCATTGGCTCAGAAAGTAGGAGCGGCCCCAAGCCTTTAAATGATCCGTTCCTAAAAAACGCGCCAGGAATGAAGAAGGGTAGGAAGAATCCAAACCTATCCTCGATCTCTCTTAAGCTCTTCCATATCTCCCGCGCGCTAGAAAGAAATCTGGAAGAGCCCACACGCTGCTATCGTCCTTTCGCCCTTACTCGCATCAAGAGGTGGAACTACGGCTTGTTGGACTGAGTGCTGGTATCATCGATGCTTGAATCCTTCTGCGTCGTCTGTCTCGCATCTGCCTCAACCTGAACCTGTATGTTCTTCCCACAGATCCTACAGAACTTGTCAGCAGGCTCAACTTCGATGCTACAGTAGGGACAGTACCTTGCGGGAGCCAGCTTTGGTTTCGCGCCTAGGAAACTGAGAATTCTGGACATCAACGGGGTTCTCCCACCGATGAACCTTCCACCTTCTCCCCATCCCGAAGAATCTGTTCTCTCCTCCCCAATCTTGGCCAGCATCTTCTCATGTTCCTGAATCAGCTTTCTAACGTCTTCAAGGAAAGCTTTCCATTCATCTCGGTCAAGAACGACGTTTGACTTTCTCCGCCTATCAGCCAACTCTCATTTTCTCCGACTCTTTCAGCAAGCGAGATACTGTAGAACGAAGTTCTCTGATCGTTGAGGCTTCCTCATCGTCAACCTCTGTCTCTTTCTGAAGCACAGAAACCTGTTGCTGTAGCTCCTGTTGCTGTGCCTCACCGGCTGCAAGCCTCTCCTCCAGGCTCTTCTTCGCAGCCTCAAGCTCTTTCACTCTGCTAAGCAACTTCTCATAATTGCTCACCAAACGCTCAGTGTCCTGAACGAGTTGCTCCCATTCCTGTCGTTCAAGAACTATCGTCCCCAAGACATCTCACCTATCTATTCCGCATCCGATCAGCGATCTCTTCATGATCTCAAGGTTTTGAAGCAGGAATCATATATAAGGTGCTGCACGCCTGTGAGGGCGTAGCGCGTCTATGTGACGATATGCGAAACCTGTAGATTGTGGTTAGGCTGATGCTTGGTTGTGGCCGGAGTCGACAGCTTACTGCCCCATGTGAGGGCGGCTATGTGACTGACTCCTCCAGTTGAGCGGAGATCCCTTTGTACTTGCGTGGCGTCCGATGCATTCTCAGCCTTGAAACGTAAGTTCGAAACGAAAAGAGAACAGCGTTCTTTCGCAACAACGCAATCTATGCCAAACCTCTTTTGATTAGCGTCAGCAGATCTTTGGTTTGCCAGACTCTTATTCTGGTTTGCTGTTGGAAATGTTTGTCATCACTCCAGATGCCGTCATTCTCAACGGCCGAAGCGAGGACGATAAACGGTGTGTCATCAGGGTCGATCGCATCCATTATTTCCCTAGCCTCATCCATCTTGCTTTCCACCGCAATGTCGCTGAGAACAAAAACCCTGCTGAAGAGCGAGGAGAGTGCTAGGTTCAGTTGTTCATTTGTCAGCCGAGTCTTATCCAAGAGCTCTTGTCTGTGCTCCTCGATCTCCAGCTTCGTAATCTCTATAGTTAGAAAATCCGTCTTGTCTGATAGCAGGATCTTTGACTAGGGCAGCGATGATTCTGTTGGTATCGACGACAAGCCTCATCTAGTGAACCTTTTTCGTGCTTTGGCTTTGATTGCATGTCCAATTCTCTCGGCGTCCTCCTCAGTTAGCTCACTCTTGCTTAGCAGTCCTTCCATCAACTCGATCTCTCGCAACTTCTTCTCAAACGCCTGTCTCGCTATGTCACTCCACTTCAACTCCGTGTGTCTTCTCATCTTCTCATGCAGTTGCTCTGGGATAGACAGCGTTATGTTGCCCATATCACCACCTATGTGTACTATGTGTAGTCACATATTTCAATCTGATGTGCATCGTGACGGCTAACGCGATACCCTTTACGCGCGCGCGACCGACAAGAGCGTCCACTTCGTCGTCATGCTGGACGAATTCCAAGACATCATACGATGGGGCGATGATACGCTGAAGAGGATCCGCACAATCATCCAATCACAGAAAAGGGTCTGCTACGTCTTAGCGGGTTCAGCC
>JALHTG010000068.1 GCA_022865705.1 Candidatus Bathyarchaeota archaeon
AGGGCGCTGGCGTAAGAGAGATTCAGAGAGCGCTCGGTATGGCGAGTCCCAGCACAGCATTGCATCATCTTGACAAACTCAGAGAGCTGGGGTTGGTTGAGAAGGACAGGTTCGGCCAGTACGTAATGGTCAGAGAAGTGAAAGTGGGGACATTGAGGTTCTTCAGCAGACTTGGAAGCCTAATTCTTCCAAGATACCTATTCTACGCAGCTTTCTTCACGACTTCACTTCTCGTCTATCTCCTTCGTGAAGGATTCGTGGGATCTGCACATAGCATCATGGCTCTAATATTTGGCGCAAGTGCCGCCGCAGTGTCTTGGTACGAAACCATCAGGATATGGTCTGATCGCTTCATCTAGTGAGAAAAGGATCGTTCTAATGCCTAGAACTGTTCTAGCGTTTGTGCCAATATGGTGAAGCTAGTAGAGTGTGTTTTCGATTTGGCTTTGAGTAGGGTTGCGTTGGTTGAGGGGTGACTTGCCCGCGTAACACAACATATCATGATATATCGTCATATAGTTAATAGTTCACCATATGCGACGACTAGACCTGGCCGGCCGACTACTAGATTTTGCCGCATATACCAGACTGAACCGCAGGTCGTTGTACCTGTCCGTTACAGCAAATGGAATCAAGCGCGCCCTTCTTGTGCGTGAAAGTTATTTCTGTTCAGTCTATCAATTTTCTAACTTTCTACGCACTACTACGTTTCTACACTACTAACATCTCTAAGCATTAACATTTCGAAACTTAACGTTCCATAACTGAGAGAGAGCATCAGGTGGTGCGGCCGGTAGAACTTGGATAGAGAATCTTGTGTGTGGGTTCATCTGATGCGTGGAAAACGGGAAGAATATCCAAAACAGGACATATTCAGTAGGATCAGGACGTTCGGAGCGCATGCCCAGAAACAGCTCGTTCACACAGAGAAAAGAAATATTCCTAAACGTAAGAACCGTGTCCTGAAACAGAAAAATGGCGAAACACCTACCAGTAAGCGTCCTGAAATGAACAAACGTCCCGGTCATGTGGTGTGGACACACCATTCTAGCACTCTTGATGGTTCAAGCGCACGCTTTTTCACTCATCGTTCCACGCGCTCAAAAAAGAGCTCTTAAGAGCGCCCGTAATGTTTAGTTGGGGACGATTGGTTTTGTCTGAAAACGTGGTAGCAAAAGTCGAAGTAGGATTTTACCCTAAAGAAAAGCCGGGAATGGGGCAAGCATTGAAGGGTCAACTGATCCTTACAAGTCGAAGACTGGTATACGTGAAGTATCTTGGTGGAAAATTTCTCACTGCAAAATTCAGCGACTACTCCAACAGGATAGATGAAGGGTTAAAGAACGAAGGAAGCCTTGAGGTCCCGATGGAACGCGTTGGCGAAGTCAAGGCGGATAGAGTTTGGGGAACACCGTATCTTAGAGTATGCTACCAAACCGAGTCAGGCGAGAAGGCATGCTCTTTCACCCTCACTTCCTCAATGAGTGCTTTCGGCGCGGAGAATATTGTGGGTCTCATGAAAAGCCCTTACGATCAATTGGCCAGAATTATCGAACAGCTGAAGACTGGGAGCGGGTCTCTTCCCTAGGGTGAACCCACAGGCTGGTATCCATCATTTCCACCCTGGCGCGCGCGCTCAGCCATGAAACTTACGTGAGACGCAATGAAGTTCCCATTAGGCAAGATTCCACCAAAACCTTTGATGGAGATCGTCTTCAGGTATGTGGGTGCACATAGGTCAGACGTCGTGCTAGGCCCATCCCACGGCGAAGATGCAGCAATAGTCAAAGCAGGAAAGCAATTGCTCGCATTATCCTGCGACCCAATAAGCGGCGCGCTGAACAGAATCGGATCCCTCTCGGTTCGCGTGACTACGAATGACATAGCGACAAGAGGAGTCAGGCCCACTTGGTTTCTTTCCTGCATAATGCTTCCTGAAGGATCCGGACGGACGGTTCTGCGTGCGATCTGCAAACAAATGAATGAAGCAGCCAAGGAAATTGGAGTGGCAATAGTTGGAGGCCACTCAGAGGTAACCCCGGGCCTCAACCATCCCCTGGTCGTAGGGTTCGCAGCTGGGCCCGTAGGAAGAAGAGGGTACGTCACGTGCAGCGACGCTAGGCCTGGAGGGAAGATCATTCTAACCAAAGGCGCCGGCATAGAAGGAACAGGGATCTTGGCGCTTGATCGGGCCAAACCTCTAGCAAAGGCGTTCGGAACAGGTCTCGTCAAAAAGGCAAGAAGATTCTCCGAGATGACAAGTGTTGTGAAAGACGCCATGATTGCCTTCAACTATGGATCCGTTCAAGCAATGCATGATCCGACAGAAGGCGGAGTAGCCGGAGGCCTAAACGAATTGGCAAACGCCTCAAAGACCGGCTTTCGTGTCTATGAGGAATCAATCAAGATAGCTCCTGAAACCATTGAGATATGTAGATTCTTCAAGATAGACCCGCTGAGATTAGTGAGTTCAGGATCGCTTTTGGTGGTTGCAGCCGAGAAAAGTACTGAGAAAATCGTATCCCAGCTCAATCGAAGGAACATAAGCGCAGCCGTAATAGGAGAGGTCCTCTCAAACTCGACAAAGCGAATTCTCGTAAAGAGAAAAGGCGAAGAAAAGAAGCTACCGTTGCCCTACGCAGACGATCTATGGATTGCGCTTCGCAGAAAGCCTTCAAACCTGAGACAGAATTGAAGGCAGCCTTTTCCTAAGCAGCAGCGCGATTGCTGGACCTATCGCAAGCCCCGCAACTATTTGAAACACATTGAAAGGCAGCTCTTCAAGGGCAGCTCCAATACCGAACAACAAAACTTCAACCACGAAATAGCCCAGTATCATCTCACCCCCTCCAAGGACGCAAGCTACCCAATCAGATTTAGGAGTCTTTCGCGCAATTTTTCCAACGAGCCACCCCTCTATTCCTTTTATCACCAGCGTATAAGGTACAAACAAGGGATACCCAATCATGTCAGCTATTGCTGAGCCGACTCCTCCAGCCAGTCCCCCCACCACTGGACCAAACAACAGAGCCGCAATGAATATCATAGCATCCCCTATGTTGAAATAGCCAGATGTTGCCGGAATCGGAAATCGAATCATCATCGTTGTGGCTGCAACCAGCCCAGCGAAGACTGCAGTCAACGTAAGCTGCAAAATCCTCGACTTGTAAGACTTCATGCCAAGCTCTTCCCCAAACTCTCCAAGAAGAGCCTAACAGTATTTACCCTTTTATGTGTATATCAGACAATGAATCCTCTTTCTCAGGTCTGCACAAAAAAAACAGGAGCCGGCGCGCGCTACCAGCATTCAACATGTTCTTGATTGTCAGCTGCTGCAGCACACTTCGCTGAGGTCTTGGTTCTCGGCCTCACTCGACTGAACCACACAACAGCGCAACAGCCCCCCGAAAAACACTCCAGAAGAATCATGGGTGGATTCGAGCTCACCCACGAGAACCCTGGAATGCGCTATTCTCTAACGAGCATTCGACCCAAGGTATCCTCCAAAGAAGCATTATGAACTACAGAAAACCGCCACTCAGACCAGGCTGAACTATCGGCCCATTAATGTACAACAATGCTGGATCCAGACCGACCAGCACTTTCACCCAACCTACTAAACCAACAAAAACGTTCTAAACGCTAGAACTATACAGTGAGGAGAGGGAGAACGAGAGGAGCAGATGTTGGATTGATGAAGCGAGCAGCGTACACAG
>JALHTG010000069.1 GCA_022865705.1 Candidatus Bathyarchaeota archaeon
CATTGGCGCGAAGACTACCCTTGCCCCACCTGCACCTGCTGGTTCATTCACCCTAGTGATGTTTGCAGCCACGTTCAATCTTGGCATCGGCCCAGCGGCATCTACTACGGGTATCCTTTCACGGCGCGAGACTTCACCCCATCCGAACCACGTGAGGGAAAGCAACCATTAGCGGCCGGCCGTAGTCAGTTAGGATGAAGATGAAAGGCTTCCGAATCCCCCTGGACCTGGCTGTGGAGTTCGAGAAAGCATGCACCTTGATGGGGATTAAGGAGCAGGAGGCAGCCCGGCAAGCCCTGGAAGACTGGCTGCACAAAAACAAGGACCAGGCTTCTCTCGAGAGCTACCTGAAACAAGGCGCCGCGAAACCTGTAATCTTTCAGAACGTCACCTTGCAGAGGATCCAGATCACCATCGTCAAAGACGAGCTCCAGCGCCTCGTCAGAGTCCTCAAGAAGTGTCAGCCGGAGTCGAGAATGGATTTCCTGAAGCAGCTGCAGCATGTTCTTCCTTCCGCGATCAGCCTACTCGAAGAAACACGGGACCAAGAGCTGCAAGAACTCATCGCCCAAATTGAACAAGCCACCAAAGCAGGAACCTAACCTTGTTCGTATGTCCGGAATGCGGCCACAGGGATTCGCCTTGCTGGCGCACATCGCGATTCGTGATCTACGCGGTCTACTGCCACCTCGAAGAACTCGAAGTCTACGGCCGGCCGTTGACCACTTCCAGAACAAATCAGATACCCCGACGTGTCAATAGCGTCTTGCGGCGGCGTCTCCAGCTTGATCATGAATAGGTAAGGAAGCGCCTGCCAGATACACATCTTGCACTAGAAATCCCCGGAAAAGCGACCACCGATAGGTCGAATCGTTCGGATAAAGCAACAAAATGAACATTTATCAACCTCTCCTGAACTCAAGGGCACTTGAGTGCGATGACTCAAAAGAAAGTAATAACGGGGCTGCTGTCCGGCCTCTTCCTAGTGACCGAATCCTTAGTGATCTACTCACTGGTAACAGCACGGCTAGAAATGGTTGGCATCCTATCAGTCACAGGAATACTGCTCTTGGCACTAGCTACGCGCTATGCAGCAACAAGAAGATAGCCATGCCTTCGCGCGCTCTACCAACGCGCGCGCTATTGCTTGACAGGGCTACATGCAGATATTTCCCGAACCTAAGATATTCTCCTCTAGCGGTGTGAACCCCGCCCGATCCACCACTCCTGCGCTGCTAGTATGGACTAGGCTATGATTTTCTGCGGAAGAGCATCTTGGTTCAATCGAGAGATCTGTGCTAATGCAGCGTGTGCCTAATGCCTCCGACTCTTTCATGTTGATTCTAATACCGCGTGGAGAGAACTAGGAGTGGCAACATCATATGAACTTGGTATTCGAGCCGTTTCTCCTAAGCCTTGTCGCTGGGATGGCGACGGGGATCGGCTGCATAATCTCCCTTCTGCTTGGGAAGATGAGCGACCGAGTTGTAGGTTTCTCACTCGGGTTTGCCTCAGGTGTGATGCTTCTAGTCGCCTTCAACAACCTGTTCCTGGAAGCGGTGAAACTGCTCACGCATTTCGAGTTGATCACAATGTTCTCCTTGGGAGCGCTCATCATGGTCGCGCTGGACCTATCTATTCCACACATTGAACTAACGGCAAGAAGGGGAGAAGAAGGAAACGCTAAGATGCTCAGAGCAGGAATGTTAATGGCAATAGGTATAACGCTTCATAATCTTCCTGAAGGACTGATTGTCACAGCGAGCTACGCATATGTGCCCAGGCTAGGTCTAATAATTGCGATCGCCATAATGCTTCACAACATACCTGAAGGTGTAGCCACAGCCATTCCCCTGATAGCAGCAGGGATGAAGCCAAGTAAGATTGCGGCTCTCACTCTTCTCTCAGGTTTAGCTGAACCAGTCGCAGCTTTGATTGGGGTTTTTGTATTCTCTCTCTTGAACCGGACCATAATAGGTTACTCACTTGCCTTCGCAGCAGGAGTAATGACCTGCATCACAGCTGATGAGCTAATCCCTGTAGCGCACGAGTACGGACATAAACACACGGTCTCCGTAGCTCTCTTGCTAGGGATAATATTTGCTCTATTGGTCGATGCCATTCTCAGCTAGGCTACAGTAGGCGTGGCATGTGACACATTTGCTGAGTCCAAGAAACTGCAGGCTAGCGATTCGAGTCCCGGCGGCCGCACCAACGGTGGCACACACACAATTTTGAAACGAAACGACGAGACGAACGACGACGCGCACCAGCGCAACCCACGACGATTGTGTTGGGGCGCGCTATCAACCGGAATGTTGCCTAATCTAGGACTAGGAGGAAGATGTCTACAAGTCTCAGCGCGCGCGTGCTCTGAGAAAACGTGTTGAGCATTAAGAAAATGCGAACGCCAAAACCTCAAATAGACGCAAACGTGAGTTTGGGAAGGATCTAATCTCTCATCAGGGAACGTGGGGAACATGGGCTTCAAGGAATGGATAGTACCTCAGGACAGGGTTTTCTTCTCTCTTCTTGAGAAGGAATCCAACATCGTCATGGAAGCCGCCAGTTTGCTCCTTGAACTCGTCAAGAACCCAGTTGGTTTCGAAGAGAATGATGTTAAGGAAATTCTAATCATGAAGGACATCTATGAGCAACTAGAAGAAATCGCAGACAAATGCCAAGACGTTGCTCTGGTCATCCAAGACTTAGTCATCAAGAACGCATAGAGACGATTTCCACGTATGATCATGTTTCTTAGTTTCGCATTGATTCTGACATTCTTACTGGGTTTCTGGACAGGATTCACTGACGCCGCATATGCGATCTCAACTGTGGTGGGCACCCGAACGCTTAAACCAATCTTCGCGGTTGGCTTGGCAACAGCGGGCAATTTCGTAGGGATGATCTTTGGATCAGCGGTTGCCGTTACGATCGGAACTGGAATAATCTCTCCAGAAGTGGCATCTGGGCCTGTAATAGTCGCTGCTCTGATGGGCTGTTTGATATTTGACTACGTATCTTCGTGGATGTTCTCGCTACCTATCTCAGAAACACATGTGTTGGTCGGTGGACTTATCGGGGCCGGTCTGGCGGCAGGAGGCCTGAGAGCAGTCAAGGTCACAGAAATAGTCGTGAAAGTCATTCTTCCAATGATTACTGTACCAGTGATATCCTTCGCTATTGTCTTCCTTCTCACACTTCTGGTGATGCGTGCATTTAGAAGAGCTGCAGCGCCAAGAGCCAATCGATACTTCAAGAGAATGCAGATCCTTTCGGCTTTCTTTTTCTCTGTCACGGACGGCACAAATGATGCGCAGAAAGTCATGGGGATCGCGACAGCCCTCTTGCTCTACTACGGTTATCTCTCAGAATTCGTAGTCCCCCTATGGGTCATTTTGGCTTCTTATGCTACTCTTTCGCTGGGCACTTTCCTCGGCGGATGGAGAGTCGTGAAGACTATGGCTACTCGGATAACAAGAATGAGGCCTTACCAAGGTTTCTGCGTAGAAGTCGGTAGCTCTCTGATACTTGGCTCAGTTGCGCTGCTAGGACTGCCGGTCAGTTCTACTCATGTGGCAGGTGGCGCGATAGTGGGAGTAGGCGTAGCTCATAGAGCCAAATCAGTCAAGTGGGCCAACACTAGAAACATTGCACTTGCATGGGCACTTTCGATACCGGTACCAGCTATTCTTTCGTTCGCACTATACAGGATCATAGCTCTTGTTACGTAACTTAACGAGAACATCTCCTAGTTGTCGTATGTGAGTCCCTTTTCAGCTTGTCTGGTTTGCCTCAGAGCTATGCGTGTCAGGCGCGCGCGGCGCTCCTTGCGGAAAGCCAGCATATTCCAAGAACTGCTTAGAATCCTTCGCACATAACTTCAAAGGACTGAAGTATGGCATTACCTGGCTAATTCTTAGTAGGCTGACCATGTGGAGAACCCTTTGTCGATCAGTAACGTTAGCTTGAGAATGCAATCTTGATCAACAACATGAGAACTATACCTAGAAGCAATGAAGTGAATGAGATCACCGTCGAGCGGACCTCAGTCGCCTTGTGGAGTTCCGGAATGAGGTCAGAGGCAGCTATGTATATGAATCCGCCTGCCGTGAAGGGCAGGAGAAAGGTTATGCTATCCTTCATAGCGGATGAGAGGCCGAAGCCTGCCAATCCCCCCAAGATCGCTGTCAGCGCGGCGGCAAAGTTTAGGATAAGCGCCTTCTTGACGGCCATTCCGCCGTAAACCAACACCCCAAAGTCTCCTATCTCTTGAGGGATCTCATGTAACGCAACGGCGATTGATGTCACGATTCCTAGCTCGATTCCTGCCAAGAAGCTGGCTGAAATAACCAGTCCGTCAATGAAATTGTGTAGCATATCGCCGAGCAGATTCATGTATACGAATGGATGAACCTCACACTTTGCCTTATGACAGTGTCTCCAGATGAACCGTTCAAAGATGAAGAAGAGAACGAAGCTGCTGGTCAACACCAAGAAGACGGAAAGGTCACTGTTTCGGCTGACTGTCTCTGGTATGAGGTGGAGAAAGGCGCCGCCTATCAGCGCCCCAGCCGAAAACCCGACAAGCCCTAAGAGTGTTTCATCTTTGAGTTCCCCCTTCCGCGCTAGGGTCAGCAACCCTGAGAACGCCAACAGACTGATGATGAATGTCGACGCTAGGATGCTGAGCAACACCATTTCGGTTTTCTCAACTCACTCGCTAGATTGATTCAGATAGAGGCTCCTCACGATCTAGCCTCTGGTCATCGACGCTCCACATTTAGGGCATCTCATCGCATAGCAAGGTTGCCCTGTCACGTGGACGGCCCTGTAACCACAACTGGTACATACACACTGCCCTCCCGGACCGGCTGCGTATCCTCCTCCACCATACCCGCCACCTCTTCGTCTTCCATATCCCTGTCCACGTCCGCCTCCTCCACTCAACATCTCTACGGCCGGCCGCCCCCGCTGAATCACTATGCCCAGAATCCTGGGATCTATTCCATCCCGGATGATGCTCTCAATACGTTGAGTCTCAGTGTCGATATCCGGAATCGGCATCCCACGAAGCTCTGAGGCGACTCCCTCTGTCTCAGTCATACCCAAGACTAGATCTCCTCCTGCCGTATTGGCAAAGGATGAAACATCTGCTAGGAACTCCTCCTTCTCGTCCGATGTGCTAATGGAGAGCGATTCCTTGAACTCCAGAAACTTATCCTCTCTGGCTCCGTCTTTCACAAGTGCTTGCAGAGTCTCCTCGTTGATGGATCTGACGGGTACATCATGAAGCAGAATGATCCCCCACATCTAAGTTACTAACATGACTTTCTGTCTACTAATTCTTTCCTAGATGGAAGAAGGTGAGCCTTGTGCTGACTATCACGAAAATTCATGGCCTCCACGCTTGTCTGGCTGGGCTTGCGGGGTGGGCTCGGGGCGCTTTACTAGTTGTGAGGCATTTCAGAGATGTCATAAGCGACCAGTTGGCTTAACTCGATGTGCGTTTAGCGCGCGCGAGGCTATTGCAGTATTGCTCTTTGCATGTAGATTTGGTGGGGTAGGGTTGGTGAGCGGATTAGGCCGGCGGCCGGCCGTGTTTTCTCGAACTTGTGGCCAGCAATGTAGAAGGCGCCGCTGTAGCTCGATTTCAGCCAGAGGTTAAACTCTTCTTGGCTCAAATCTCTCACCTTACACGAATTGTCATGTAGTAGAGTCTGACTATGCCTCCTCGGAAGACCAGTACGCCGAGATTCATGCTGTTTGGATCTTGGCTCCAAGTATAGACCTCTGTTGCTCCTGTCTTTGATACGTATTCCTTTAGGAAGCTGTCGATGGCCCGGGTGGTCTGTTGCCACTGTGTTTCGTCAAGATAGTTGATCTTGTCAACTTCTATTTCGGCGTTTGCCGTTATCTTGGTCACGTTGATAGACGCAAGTTTCTTTGTCTCTAGATAAGTTCTGATGTTCGTCAATCTGTTTTCGTAGCCTGTTACGACAGGAGGTTTTCCTCCAACCAAGGCATAGTATGCCTGAGCAGAGTCGGATCCTGTTGCAACTTTGGCACCTGTCAAGGCATCTATGGCGACAACGAAGGCCATCTTCGTTATGACCGCTGTGGCTTCTTGTGTAACTATGTAGACCGGAATGAAATAGTACAGTTTTCCTGCAATGGAATACAGAAGAATATTGCCAAGTCTTCTGTTTGTCAGCAGAGTTAGCTGGGTTCGCACGTAATCATCTGTTTCCAATGCTTGGAGTGCAGCTGACGGGCCGATAAGTTGAGTCATCGTCACATTTCCAACTCCATATAGAACTACTTCGCCAAGCCCTGGGCCGCCATAAGCGACATACAGGCCTGCGAGATTCTTTCCCGCAGAGGCCCTGAATTCCACAAGTTGGATGCCTACGAACCGTACATCTTCATCGGACAAGAGCAATATGTAGTGAACCAAGGTGGCAGGGGGCCTCTCGAAGAATGCAGAACCGGCGCGCCAAACAAAGGGGTCAGCAACATGGAACTTGAAGTCAATGTCTAGTTGTCCTGAGTAGTCGTGCATACCAAGCAGCTGCTCAGAATATCTCAGTTGAGGTACCAGCCAAGAGGGGGGAGATTTCCAATTAGGATAGTAGTCCTTGTAGAAATCCACCAGAAAACCATCTGACTTTGCAACCACATATCCATCTAATCGTCCGTCCTCCACATTCACGAGAACAAATCCGAAGAGACGTTGATAGCTACTAGCCGAGAAACCTGACTGGAGCGGGTACTCTATGAGTACCTGTGCAGCATAGTAGATGTTTTGTCCGTCACTAACCAAGTAGACGTCTTCATCCAACTCCAACCCATAGATCAGAATACTGCGAACCCTGGTCAGGATGTCTCTCTTGTACAGCATCTTGATCTCGTCTTGAGGAGAGGAAAAAGCGAAGCCGAGTTGTCCCTCGGCTAGGAACCATAGCATCCTCTGCCATCCAGACAATGCGTAGTCCGCGTCTTTCGAGTAAGATATCTCTTCAACTTCTCTGAAGCCTTTGACTTGGACGTAGACTGTCTCCCTGAAACCTTCTCCGTAGTATATTGGCGGTTCCGCTTTGAGACCGAAGACATTTCTTACAGGCACGTACTCACCATTGTGGCTATCTAGACATATCACCTTTGAAGCGTGAGTATAGATCAACCGTCGGCTGATCCAATCAGAACTTGGGTAGAGGACTGCGGTCGGGGCGACCCAGTATTCTCGGCCGCCGTAGTAGATTACGTCGGAATCTGCAAGCTTCATCCAGTTGACTCCGATCTGGTTCTTCATCTTTGTTATCGCAGCTTCCTGATCCCATTGCCTAACCACCGATAGAGTCCG
>JALHTG010000070.1 GCA_022865705.1 Candidatus Bathyarchaeota archaeon
CATTGGCGCGAAGACTACCCTTGCCCCACCTGCACCTGCTGGTTCATTCACCCTAGTGATGTTTGCAGCCACGTTCAATCTTGGCATCGGCCCAGCGGCATCTACTACGGGTATCCTTTCACGGCGCGAGACTTCACCCCACCCGAACCACGTAAGGGAAAGCAACCATTAGCGGCCGGCCGTAGTTTCTTGGCCGGAGGAAACCTCCCTGATTCCACAGCAGCACATCGGAGCGCGATTCGAATTCACCCGATTGAATTCCCAGTATTCAAGACATTAGGTAGTAGTGAGGTTGCTGGCCGGCTGTAGACTTCTTGACCTTCTCGTCGCTGATTTAGGATTCCAAGCTTTACAAGTTTAGGAAATTCGTCAGAAATCGTTGACCTGTCTGTTTTTGAATGCCTTGCAGGTTCTCTACGGCCGGCCGTTGTAACTGTTCTTCATGTGGAACATCGTCTTGATGGATCACGACGCGCTAATTATCTCGACTCGCATAATCTGCGCTTATCAATGCATTGCCTCTGATATTTCGGATTGCAGCAAGTGGCTTCTGAGTAGACGCAGTGAATTGAACACCACGATTAGCGCGTTGCTCTCATGAATGACGGAAGCCAGAACTGGACTCACAAAACCCTGAGTTGATAGCAATAGTCCCGTGACGTTGACGACTATTGAGAAAACGACATTCTGCCTTATCACTGATAGAACCTTTCTGCTCAACATCATGGTTTTCCCGACTTTGCTGAGATCATCGGTCATCAGTACGATCCCTGCTGTTTCCATCGTTACATCCGTTCCGGCAATGCCCATGGAGACTCCTACATCTGCGGTGGCAAGAGCCGGAGCATCGTTTATGCCGTCTCCAACAACAATGACTCGGTGTCCTTGGTCTCTAAGTGCTTCGACATGTTTCACCTTGTCCTCCGGCAGAAGATTTGCATGTACCTCATCTATTCCTACTTGCCGAGCTATCTCTTTTGCAGCTGAGAAATTGTCTCCCGTCAACATTACGATCTTCCTGGCTCCGTTGGACTTCATCTGAGAGATGCTGTTTTCGACTCCTTTTCTCGGCGTGTCCGCGATGCTTATGATTCCCCCGGCCTCCGAGTCCTCTGCCACTATTACGGTTGTTCTCCCCAACATGGATTCAGCTTCAACGTAGCGTGTGGTTTCAGCATTCATCACAACGTGATACTCTCTCATCAGATTCATGTTACCCACGATAATCCTGCGTCCATGAAGCTCTGCAACTACACCGTAGCCCGGCCTCACCTGGAACTTATCCGGATCTTTTGAAGGAATGCCACGTTTCCGCATTTCATCCAGTATCGCCTTGGCCAGAAAATGTTCAGATCTCTGCTCAGCTATCCCAGCAAGCGCAAGTACATCCTCCAACTTGCGACTTCCAATAGGTTTGATGTTGACAACCCGAGGTCTACCCAATGTGACTGTTCCTGTCTTGTCTATGACGACAATATCGCAACGCCCCAGTTCCTCAAGAAAGGTTCCTCCTCGAATCAACACGCCGTTACGTGCAGCGTTTCCCATCCCTGCCACTACTGCTATTGGGGTTGCAAGAGTCAATGCACAGGGACAAGAAATGACAAGCACGGCCGCGGTGTAGAGCGGGTTCTTCATAACTAACTGAGTCACTACAGCTGCAATGAGGATTATAGGCGCAAACCAGCGCGCGTATCTATCTGCGATCCTCTCCACGGGCGCCTTTCTAGATTGTGCTTCCCTCACCTGGTTGATGATTCGTGCAAAGACCATCTCTTCACTTGTTCTTGTAACTTTGATATCGAGCGCTCCATTCTCAAGGAGGGTGTTTCCATACACCTGACTTCCAACCGTTTTCTCAGAAGGAATCGACTCTCCGGTGATCGTGGCTTCATTCACGAGCCCGTTACCCTTCACGACAACTCCGTCTATGGGAACCCTTTCTCCTGTTTTGACAAACGTGATATTACCTACTTTGACTTCATCTAAATCGACTTCAATCTGCTGTCCGTCTCTGATGATTCGCGCAGTCATAGGTGCAGACTTAATCAGCTTCTCGATTGCCTTTGAGGATCGCTTTGTAGCGAGATCTTCTGCAAGCTCCCCACCGTTGAGCATTATCACAACGATGGCGGCCGCTAGGTACTCCCCTAGAAGAACCGGTATCCAAACGGCAACGCTGGCCAAGAGATCGACACCGAAATCGCGTCGAAGCAGTGCACGCATAGACTTGACTGTAATTGTAACGCCGCCAACCAATGCTGAGACAAGAGTAAGATTCTCAGCCAAGTACTTTGGTTGAAACCCCACAAGAAGTAGTAGGCCTCCGATTCCTGCCAGGATCAAGCAGAAAAGGAAGAGAGCCAAATCTCGCCTGGCTGTGTTCCCATCCTCGTGCTGGGTCAGGCCAATTCCACTCATCGACTCGATGCCTTCTTTGAATTCTCTTAAAGGAGACGAGCGATGGCTTCTTTGAGCTCTTGGACAGCTTTTTCTCCGCGGCCTTCTCTGATCGCCTTGGCTACGCAGGTCTCGATATGATCCTCAAGAATTATCTCTGTAATCTTGTCGAGTGCTGACTGGACTGCAGCTATCTGAAGGAGTATTGTGGGGCAGTCACGGTTTTCTTGGACCATCTTTGCAATGCCTCGGATGTGCCCCTCAACTCTTGCGAGTCGTCTGAGAACGGCTTCACTTTTCCTATGCACACTCATTTGCCATCCCCTCCCAGGGGAGTGGATATGACATACTTATTGTTTCCTCAGCGTTAGTCTTCACGCGTCCACATTCCGCGCCCGTACGGAAAACCGCGCAGAAATCAGCAGAATGATTTCACGTCTTGAAAGAAGCACATGAGGTTTGTGGCTAAGAAGCGCGCGCGTACAGTCTCCCACTCTTCTTTTCCAATCTAGAGAGCAAAGCTCATTCGTCTACACCTGTAGGTTCTCCTACACTTGTAGGTTCAATTCTCATCTCCGGGTGCTTAGTTTTGAACTCCTCCAGACAGAACTCGGAGCAGATCCTTCCCAACGACGGAATGTCTTGTACTGTCGGAGGAAAAGTACGGTGTGACGTTGGATCAACTATGCTTGTCGAATATGAGATACGCCAGTGAATCTTCGGAACCGGACAGTGGCAATTAGCACAGACGAAGTGAGTCATTTCGCTCATGCTCCCATCTCCTTCCCGTTCAGGTAGTCCTTCGCGCGCGCTCTTGCTCGTAACGAATGAGTTCTTTCTTCTCGAGTGTCTCCTGAAGTCTGGTCACGGCCAGGTCGACTTCTTCCTCTTTCTTGGCGCCTGTGCAGACGAGTTTTCCGCTTGAGAAGATTAGAATAACGACCTTCGGTTCATCCATTCGGTAGATCAAACCGGGAAACTGTTCAGGCTCATACATGGTTCTCTCCAGCGAGTATGTCGCCTTCTCAAGATCTATTCTTCCCCCCAGCACTACTGAAGCGACAATATTTTGTATCTGAATGCTCGGTTTACCAGAGATGACGATTCCATTCCTCTTCAGATCATCCACAACCATCAGCACTGCCTTTCTCGCCTGCCGTTGAGACTTGGCACCAGTGCAAACCATCTTTCCCGAACTGAAGATGAGCGTCGCCGTCTTGGGCTTCTTCAACCTGTACACAAGCCCCGGAAACTGTTCTGGTCGGTATTCGACGCCCGGGAATGCTCGTACGATGGAGCTCAGATCCAAGTCTTGTCCGAGAGTTGCTGATGCGACGACATTCTGTATCTCCGTGAGCGCTTTCCTCTTTACCAAGAACTCGCAACCCCAGTTCAAACGTAGAGGTGGGCCCGCAAGATTTGTCTGTATCTCTAGGGCGGGCAGAATGATTCAGCACGCGCGAGCAGATTACATAGAGGGTGCGTAGTGCCTCCATCATCAGGGAACTGACGGACAAGCTCAGATCGAGACGCGGGGTCCAATATGTCCGACCCACAATGCTTTCAATATGGAACACGGGCATGACCGCCATATGCGATTGGATGCTTTGAGATGAAAACCTCACAGGAAATCTCTCGCATACTCAAGGATTCAGGAGTAAGTCTGTTCACGACGCTCCCCTGCGAAAAGGTAAAGCATCTCTACAGTCTGATTTGCCAAGATTTCAGGCATGTTGGCCTGTCAAGGGAAGAGGAGGGCGTCGGCATATGCGCCGGAGCATATCTGGCCAGAGCTAAGCCGGCGATGCTCGTCCAAAGCTCAGGCTTCGGAAACATGGCCAACGCCCTATGCTCACTCACCAAGACCTACCAGCTATCCCTACTCATCCTCGTGAGCTGGAGGGGCGTGTACAAGGAGAAGGTCCCAGCCCAAATCCCTCTAGGCAAAAGACTCCCACGGGTCCTTGAAGCACTCGACATAAGCTACTCAGCCCTCGAAAGCCACGACGACCTGCCCCAGATAGGCGAAGCTGCGCGCGAGGCGTACAGCCACAACACCATCCAAGTCGTTCTCATAAGCCCCAACCTGATGGAAAATGAGGAAGGCTCCTTACCTAGAATCGAGGCTGCAGGCGGAGGAAAGATCCCTCCAATCCCTGGCCGAGCGAAGATGAGGCCCTCCCTGACCAGGTTCGAGATCCTTAAGACGATAGCTCCGTTCCTTGAGGGGAAGATCGTGGTCTGCAACCTAGGCATGCCCTGCAGAGAACTCTTCAAGGTGGCTCATCAGAAATCGAACTTCTACATGCTTGGAAGCATGGGCCTAGCTTCATCCATAGGCCTAGGCATCTCTCTCTTCACCCGAAGACAGGTTGTCGTTATCGACGGAAACGGAAGCCTACTGATGAACCTTGGATCACTGGCGACAATAGCGAGAGAGAAGCCACCGAATCTCACTATTCTCGCGATAGACAATGGCGTTCACGGCTCTACTGGCAATCAGCCCACGGCCACAATGCATCAGGCAGACCTAGAGCTCATCGCCCGAGGCGCAGGTTTCAAGAAGACGTTCAAAGAGGCTGAACCCAAACAGCTACTATCCACTTTGCAAGGACTAGGTGGGGGCCCCAGCTTTGTCCACATCCTCACCAAACCTGGAGACGCAGATTTGCCTTATCTGCCGCTATCCCCAATAGAGATAAGGGACGACGTGATCGAGGCCATAACAGGATGAGAAAATCAGAATAGGGCATCTTACAACGCGCGCGGTTGGCGGGGAACTGTCTGCATAGAGGTTTTGGTGTGGCTTGGGAGTAAGGGTTTTCTGGAAACTCAATTCGAAGCAAGCTGCTTTGTGTGCTTCGTTTGGCGGAGCGGCGTATGCGTTGAGAGTTGTGAACCTAGTCATTCCGATTGGAGGACCTTTCGTGATTGATGC
>JALHTG010000071.1 GCA_022865705.1 Candidatus Bathyarchaeota archaeon
AGTCTGCTTACGATGATTAATGGTATGCCGTATGTGAAGTGGTGTACGCCCAAGATCATGGAGAGAGTCAAAGGGTCAACGGCGAACTTCCTCAAGAAGAAGAGAGTAAATATGAAGACTGAGTGGCAGATCGCGAAACCAATGTTCTGTATCAGGTTGAAGACACAGAGAATCTTTAGCTGCTTTGATATGTCAAACCTATACAGATCCCTTATGCCTTTCTTCTCGAACCTAGGCCTACTCGGCTCTCTTGCTGTCTGAAACAATGCGAGAGCAACAATCAGCATCAAGCCCAGTGCGATAAAGGAGCCTTGGAAACCCAAGTAGAGTAGCATTGAACCAGCTATCATGTATCCAGTCGCATTGAAAGTCAACTCTATGCCTTGAATTCTCGCAATAACCTTGGCGTAGCCTTCCCTCACATGCTCAAAGATGAAAGTGGAGTGAACAGTGTTCCTTGATTTAACAGCAATATCCTGACTGATCCATGACATCGTCAGTTCCCAAATACTTCTCAACAGCGGCATACAGAGCGACGATATAGAGGACAGCAACAATGAAGCCGAATACACGACTTTCCTTCCCCACGTGTCTGATTGGGCCCCGACCATAACCGAAATGAGAAAACCGAGAAAAGCCGAGACTGAGAACATGGCGCCCATCGCGTAAAAGGAGATTTTGATACTATCGAGATACAGAGTGAATAGCATTCCGAATATACCACTGCATAGACCAAAGATAGCAGAGACAGCTATTGTGACCTTTACGTCTCTGTTCAATGGGATCGCACCGATCACATCAAATCTTATCCAAGTCGATGCAAGCGCCTAGAGCGTGCTAATGATTAAGAGCAGTGATTGTCTGTACACCAAGATCTCTATCTTGCTTTTCTTATTCATATATCGTCAGGTGGGGAAATTGGTCGTCTTACCTTTTTGAACGAGTGGCGCGCTTGCACATCACCATACTTTGCGTAGAAGTTGAAGTGCGTTTTCTCCTACCACTTTCTTGATCTCACTATCGGAGTATCCATGCTTTATCATCCATCGGACAACGTTTTCCAGACATTCTGTCGGATTTTCCATCCCTTTGACGTAGTCTGGAAGTATGGAGACATCCATGTCCATTCCTAGAACTCTGTCACCGGGCTTTGCGTCTCGGCTATATCGTCCAAAGCCTCCGGTCTTGTTCCTGGCTGCCATTGAACGGTAAAGTCCCATATGGTCTCCGTATAGGGTGTCGGGGCCGCATCCGACGTGATCTATGCTCAGTAGTTTGATGCAGTACTCGACTTGCTCCATGTAGGCTTCCAGGTTACTCACCGGATTCTTTTTGGTCTTGACTACTGCTCCCGCCATTTCCACGCCTAAGAGACCCTCCCTTTCGGCTAGAGCTTTGAGAACTCCGTCAGGCTTCATTCTCTTCGACGGCGTGAGAGTTCTGGATCCGCAATGAGAGATGATGATGGGTTTATTGCTTGATTCGATGGTGTCCATTGCAGTCTTGTCGCTTGAGTGAGAGACGTCGATGAGCATGCCCACTTTGTTCATACGCACAATAGCGTCGTAGCCAAGGTCGGTTAGGCCTCCATCGTTTCTCTCTCTCAGTCCTGATCCCAACATGTTCGATTCGCTGTATGTGACTCCTGCCGACCTAACTCCCAAGCCTAAGAGAATGTCGATTCTGTCCACCTCGTTTTCGATGCAGCTAAGACTTTCTAGAACCGCGACCCAGGCCAATTTGCCTGCTTTGTGAGCTAGCATGATGTCGTCTACGGTTTTGCAGTGGATGACGAAGTCTTGGTGAGCGATATCACAGAGCCTCATGCCCAGATCGTGTATTACATCGGTCCATTTCCATGCATTCTTTGAGGTGATATCGCTGCTTCCATCCATCATGTTATCAAAGATGCAATCAAGTCCAGATTTGCTTAGGGCCTCATAGGCCATGAACTGACGTCCTTCGTTTCTTCTATCTGCAAAAATGTCCTGTGGGTAAGCCACAGGGTGCTCGTGAAGGTCAACGATAACACTCTTTTCCATGATGTCTTCGAAACGTTCTTCTTCAGTCTTCGACAACGGTAGAGTGTAGGACCATTCTTTCACAATTTCGTTTCTGAACTTGATTTGTACGTAGTCTTTTCCAGGTTCGAGGTATTGGTAGGCTTTGTAGCCCGAATACTTCTTGTTTCTGCCCAACGTAATCTCAATCCTCTTCGTCTGATTATCAATTGCCTACTTTCCTTTCCCGAAGCTTTCGTATGAGACCAGTTCCTCTAGAGGTTGTCTAGTTTTCTCTGGTTTTTCTGCTGGATATCCGACTGAGACTGTGCAGATAATCCTCAGATTGTCAGGCACCCCTAACAGTTGTCTCATCGGTTCCTCGATTGATGAATCTACTACGCCCATCCAACAGGTTCCAAGGCCTTGAGCGTGAGCTGCTAGAAGGAAGTTTTGAGTTGCTATTGGTGGGTCGCATTTGAAATATTTCTGATGCTTCTGTGGGTCACCGAGCACTACCAGCACTACTGGGCTTTCCGCCATGAATTTACCGTAGGGATGAAGTCTAGCCAACTCCTCTCTCTTCTCCTTGCTTCTCACCACGATGAAATGCCACGGTTGTTTGTTACTGGCTGATGGTGCCCATCGAGCAGCCTCGAGGCATGCAAGAAGTTTCTCAGGTTCGACGTCTCGATTTCGGTCGTATTTCCTTATGCTTCTGCGTGTTCGAATTGCTTCCAGAACATCCATTCCGATCATCATCCGCTCCTAGACATCGGCAAAATTCTGGTTATATGCATAGCGACATTGGCGGACACAGCACGCATTGCCTTGGCTTGGGATTAAACTTCATTAGGCTCCGGATCTTGACTGGGCACTTACCTGACTTCCACCGGTGATGAGGCTTGTCAATCCAGGTCTACAACACGCTGACGGGACGACTGGAGCCTTTTCAGCCTTTCAGCGGAGACAAGGCTAACGTCTACGTATGTGGACCCACTGTCTATGACTACAGTCACATAGGCCACGCCAGAACCTACCTTTCTTTCGATATCATTATTCGCTACTTGGAGTACAAGGGGTACAAGGTCACGTACGTTGTGAACATAACCGATATCGACGACAAGATCATCAACCGCGCGAAGGAGACCCATGAGGATCCTCTGTCGCTTTCAAAGAGATTCGAGCAAGCGTTTTTCGAAGACATGAAAGGGTTCCATCTTCGCCCAGCGAACTTCTATCCCCGCGTGTCAGATCACATGCAAGATATCATCGCTATGGTACGAGATCTGATCAGGAAACAGTTTGCATACGAGGTGGATGGCGATGTCTACTTTGATGTGACGAAGATTCGGGATTTCGGAAAGCTATCTCACCAGAGCCTAGACCAGATGATGGCGGGAGCCAGAGTGGAGATCGATCGGAAGAAAAAAAGCCCGTATGACTTTGCCTTGTGGAAACATACAGGCGAGGATGAGCCCGGCTGGGAAAGTCCGTGGGGAAGAGGAAGACCGGGGTGGCATATTGAATGCTCAGCGATGTCAATGAAATACCTCGGGCCTCAGCTCGACATTCATGGCGGCGCAAAAGACCTAGTCTTCCCCCATCACGAAAACGAAATTGTGCAATCCGAATCATATACCGGAAAGAAACCTTTCGTCAAATACTGGATCCACACAGGATTTCTTACAATCAACGGACAGAAGATGTCGAAATCTCTTGGAAACTTCATAACGATCAGAGATCTTCTGAAGAAACATAGCCCTGAGTCCTTCAGGCTCTTCGTCTTATCTACGCATTATCGACGTCCAGTTGATTTTTCGGAAGATGGACTGATCCAAGCCAAAGCGACACTCGAGAGGATGTATGAGACCCGTGACCGGTTGGACAACCTGGTCAAAAGCCATGATTACAAAGAATCGTCACCGAAAGATGAGGAAAGGCTGCTGGAGGAGGTATCTGAGGCAAGAGAGAAATTCTTAATGGGAATGGACAACGATTTCAACAGTGCTATCGCTCTGGCCAGTTTTCACCATCTCATACGCCTTGGAAACAAAATTGTCGACCTAAAGCCCTCGAAAAAAGTCATTGAGATAGCTCTGAACACAATCAACGAATTGGGCTGGGTATTTGGGTTGTTCCGGCAGGAGAAGAAGGGATCAGTGGTCTCTAATGATGTAAAGGCCCTAATCGAGGAAAGAGACAAGGCGCGGAAACGACGGGACTGGAAGAAAGCTGACGAGATCAGGGAAAGGCTGAGAAAGATGGGGGTTACTCTGAGAGACTCGCCAGACGGCACCGCCATTGTTGTCGAGAGCTAGCAGTTTCTTCCGTCTGGAAATGGGAGTGATCATTTCTTCAGTACATTCTCTTTATGCATGTTGCGTCGAGTAATGCGGGCCTCTTTGACCAGGTTTGGTCAAACTTGTCCTATGCGGGACAACTTCGACCGTAAGTCATAATAAAGACGCTGACTAGTGCCGCCCAAAAACGGTGGTATCATGAAAGAAAAGGTCGTATTGGCGTATTCTGGCGGCCTCGACACGTCTGTGGCAATACGGTGGATACAGGAGAAGTACAATGCTGATGTTGTCACGGTTACGGTGGATGTGGGTCAGCAGGAAGACCTTGCGAAGATCGAAAGTAACTCGAAAGTTGTAGGAGCGATAAGGCACTATTCCATAGACGCGAAAGAGGAATTCGTTGAGAACTATGTCCACCCTGCAGTGAAGGCGAATGCGCTTTACGAAGGGAAGTATCCGCTGAGCACCGCTCTGGCTAGGCCTCTAATAGTGAACAAACTTGTTGAGGTCGCTCGAAAAGAGAAAGCGACGGCCGTGGCTCACGGGTCGACTGGAAAGGGCAACGATCAGGTTCGGTTCGATGTCTCGATTAAGGTCTCAGCGCCCGAACTGAAGATCATTGCTCCTATCAGAGAATGGAATCTTTCTCGAGATGAGGAAATCAAGTATGCAGAGAAGAACGGGATTCCCATCCCAGTGAGTCTTAACCGCCCATACAGCGTCGATCAGAATCTATGGGGAAGATCAATAGAAGCTGGAATCCTGGAGGATCCGGCGCAGCAACCGCCTGAAGAGATCTACGAATGGACTGTTGCACCTGAGAAGGCGCCGACAGAGCCCGAATATGTTTCGATAGGGTTCGAGAACGGCGTCCCAGTGACTGTAAACGGCGCAAAGATGTCTCCTTTGAAAATAGTGCAGACGCTGAACGCTAAGGCGGGAAGTCATGGAATCGGGAGAATTGATCACATGGAAGACCGATTGGTAGGCATCAAGTCTAGAGAATGCTATGAGTGTCCGGCTGCGACGGTTGTACTGGACGCCCACAAAGAACTTGAGAAGACTGTGCTCACAAGACATGAACTGCAATTCAAGCAGCAAGTCGAAGCTCAGTGGACTTTCCTCGTCTATGCGGGCCTTTGGATGGAGCCACTTCGAGAAGATCTTGACGAGTTCATTGACAAGACCCAAGAAAGGGTCACAGGCGAGGTGAAGTTGAAACTCTACAAAGGATCTGCGACAGTGGTTTCTCGTTCCTCTCCCTTGTCCCTCTATGACGCAAATTTGGCGACGTACAACATTGAAACGACCTTCGATCAAAAATGGTCAGAAGGCTTCATCGAAATATGGGCGTTGCCGACGAAAGCCGCAAGCATTCTCAAATCAAAGGGAGTCAAATGAACTGAGTCGTCAATAGGCGAAGTCAACTCGAAAACATGGTAGAATTGTCTACACGAAGACGACAGGAAGCAACTTAACTTGTCCAGACTTCTTCGCGGCGCAAGACTAGGATCTACGAAGAAGGACATCGTAGATTTTGTATCCTCGCTTGAAGCAGATCAAAGACTCTTGGAAAGTGTCGTAAAGATCAACAAAGCACATGTTGTCATGATGGTTGATTGTAAGATAGTTGATCAGAACAAAGCTGCGAAACTACTCAATGCTCTCAACAGGATCGACGTGAACGCCGATATCACAAAAGCGGATTCCGAAGACGTCCACATGTATGTTGAGGAAATTGTTACAGAATCCGTCGGCTCTGAAATCGGAGGAGATCTACACATTGGAAAGAGCAGAAACGATCAAGTCGCAACGGCAATTCGAATGAAACTGCGCGAGGATCTCGTAGAGCTAATCTTCAAGCTCGCAGAGCTTCAGAGTAGTATTCTGACTGTCGCGGAGAAACATGTAGGAACCGTAGTCCCTGGATATACTCATACACAGCCCGCCCAGCCAATTACATTCGCCCATTATCTCCTTTCGTTCTTTGACGCTTTCAATAGGGACATTGAGAGACTGACCGAATCCTATGAAAGAGTGAACCAAAGTCCAATGGGAGCAGGGGCCCTTGCCGCAACAAGCTTCCCGATAGACCGAGAGAGAATGGCCGAACTCCTAGGGTTCAAAGGGGTGATGGAGAACTCTCTCGATGCCGTCGGTTCGAGAGATTTTATGTTGGAAGTTCAATCATGTCTCACGCTTGCTGCGCTAAATGTCACTCGTTTGACGGAAGATCTGATTCTATGGAGCTCACTTGCCTTTGGAGTAATTGATCTTCCTGACGAATTCTCATCCACCAGCAGCATGATGCCACAGAAGAAGAACCCAGAGGTCTTAGAAGTAATTCGAGCCAGAATGAGCCATGTGGCGGGAGGCTTCTTAACAACAGCTATGGCGATGAAATCTCTGCCTTCAGGCTACAACTTGGATCTGCAGGAGATCACACCAATACTTTGGGAAACGATCGAATGCATGTCCAGTTCTCTTAGCATGTTGATTGCTCTTGTGCCGCTTCTGAAAATCTCTTCAGTTTCATCCAACCTATTGGATTTCACAACATCGACGGAACTTGCGAACGTTCTCACTAGGAAGTACAAGGTTCCATTCAGAAGTGCGCATAGAATCGTGGGCGCGCTCGTCGAAGAACTGGTCAGGCAGAAACAGAGTCTATCGGACACAACATCTGAGCTTCTTGAGTCAGTCTCAACACGTGTCTCTGGAATTCCTCTGAAGGTCAGCGCAGAAGACATACGCTCCTGCGCGGATCCAGTACAAGTTGTTGAAGCTCACAAGGTCAAAGGCGGGCCGTCACCCGAAGAAGTCAAAAGGTCTCTGGAAGCTCGAGCCCAGGTCCTTGGGATCTGGAAGGAGACGCTGTCGAAGGAAACTGATCGACTGAGGAAGGCAAGTGATGAGCTTCAGTTTCTTGCAGAACAATATTCTACATTGAGTCATGGCTATTCCCAAGGCTTAAGAGGGTGGAAGAGTACCTGAGGTAGGGTTCTTTGGAGGTACCTCTGAGCCGTCGGAAAAAAGGGAAAGCGGTCCTAGTTCTGGAAGACGGTTCTTTCTTTCCTGGTCAGGGCTTTGGTGCACCAGGAAAAGCAACCGGAGAAGTTGTTTTCTCAACTGGAATGGTTGGGTACACTGAAGCACTGACTGACCCGTCGTACTGTGGTCAGATCCTTACTCTAACCTATCCGCTCGTAGGGAACTACGGGGTACCTTCTCGAAAGAAGACTGCCAGTGAAGTACCTACATATTTTGAGTCTGATGGAATAAAGGTGAGAGGGCTTATAGTTCACAATTTGTGTGAAACACCTAGCCACTGGGCGTCATCCTGCACTCTTCACGACTGGCTTCTTGAGGAAAACATACCGGGAATTCAAGGGATCGACACAAGGCAGCTCACGAAGAAACTTCGTGAGAAGGGAGTGATGCTCGGCATTCTTCAGGTCTGCGAAGAGAATGAAGAGCCAGATGTTGACGAATTAAGAGAAGAAGCAACTAAGATACCTGATCCAAACGCCAGCGATCTTGTTCGATTGGTTAGCATAGCGAAACCAATAACTTATCTCAAAGAAAGAGGCCAAAGGGCAGTAGTCATAGATTGTGGTGTTAAAGCGGGAATAATCCGTTCGCTTCTTCAAAGAAGATTTACAGTAACTCGCGTCCCATACGATTTCTCTTCTGAGGAAATAGTTAGTAACAATCCGGATGTGGTGATCATCAGTAATGGTCCAGGAGATCCAAGTGTCTGCGTTTCGACGATCGAATCGGTGCGCAGACTGGTAGAGAATAGCATTCCCGTCATGGGAATCTGTCTTGGAAATCAAATACTTTCTCTGTCTCAAGGAGCAGAACGCTACAAGCTGAAGTATGGACATCGATCACAGAATCAGCCTGCTCTGGATGTGGAAACAGGTAGATGTTACATAACCACCCAGAATCATGGCTATGCTATTGATGTTGAATCGCTTGAAGGAACAGGGCTGAAAGTATCCTTTCTCAACGCAAATGACAAGACTGTTGAAGGTGTCAGGCATCCAGAGCGGACTTGCTTTGGGGTTCAGTTTCATCCCGAAGCTAGTCCCGGGCCACGTGATACAGACTTCCTGTTCGACGAGTTTCTCAAGCGGGGGGTAAGATAGCAGTGCCGAAGCTGGAGTGGATCAAAAAGGTCGTTGTGCTCGGAAGTGGGGCGATAAAGATAGGAGAAGCTGCTGAGTTTGACTACTCTGGAAGCCAAGCGCTCAAGGCTCTGCGTGAGGAGCGGATCGAAACAGTTCTGATCAATCCCAACATCGCAACGATTCAAACTGATCCAAAGCTAGGCGGTAAGGTATACCTTCTGCCGGTGACGCCGAATTATGTTGAGCAAGTGATAAGGCGGGAGAAGCCTGACGCCATTCTTCTCGGGTTTGGCGGTCAAACAGCTCTGAACTGCGGAGTCAAACTGGCAAAATCAGGAGTATTGGAGCGATACGATGTCAAGGTCTTGGGAACGCCAATACGAGCCATTGAGGAAACCGAAGATCGAGAACTCTTTCGCCAAGCAATGATTCGTGGAGGGATACCAATTCCGAAGAGTGCCTCCGCCACCTCTGTTCATGAAGCATCCCGGATTGCGGAGGAGATCGGATATCCGGTCATAGTAAGGGTAGCGTACACTCTTGGAGGAAAAGGCTCAGGCGTAGCGAAAAATCAGAATGAGCTTAATGAAATCGTTGGAAGAGCTCTAACACACAGCATGATAGAACAAGTTCTCGTCGAGGAATATCTTGGCCACTGGAAGGAGATCGAATATGAGGTCATGCGTGACTCCGCCAACAACTGTCTAACGGTTTGTAACATGGAGAATTTTGACCCCATGGGGGTTCACACGGGTGACTCGATCGTTGTTGCGCCCTCCCAGACTCTGAACAATCAGGAATACCAACTGCTTCGTTCCAATTCGATCAAGGCAATTCAGAGTCTAGGAATTGTGGGAGAATGCAATATCCAATGGGCTCTGAAACCGACGAGCGAAGATCTAAGAGCAATAGAGGTCAACGCTCGCATGTCGAGAAGCTCAGCACTTGCAAGCAAAGCCACAGGCTACCCACTCGCATACATTGCAGCTAAGCTTGCCATAGGCTACCTGCTGCCGGAGTTGCTGAACAGAGTCACAGGCGTCACGACTTCGTGCTTTGAACCTGCACTTGACTACATAATAGTCAAAATGCCTAGATGGGATTTCCAGAAGTTTAGGAACATTGACCGTCACCTAGGCCCTCAGATGAAATCCGTCGGCGAGGTTATGGCGGTCGGGAGATGCTTCGAGGAGGCCCTCCAGAAAGCGGTCCGTATGCTCGAGGTCAACGGACGAGGCCTTGTCTGCAACGAAGACGGGGACAAGAGTCCCAGAACTCTAATTGAGCTAAAGCAGAGTCTTGCCAACCCGTCTGATGAGAGACTTTTCGACTTGGTTGAAGCTTTGAAGAAAGGACTGACAATAGATGAGGTGTACAAACTCACTGGAATCGACAGATGGTTTCTGTATCGAATCAAGAACATCTTAGATGCTGAACGCCAACTTGGTAGGACATCGCTTGACGATAATGCTGCACCTCAACTAATAGAGGAAGCCAAGAAGCTAGGTTTCTCGGACGAACAGATCGCCTTCTGTCTAAGAGTAGACGAATCGACGGTACGAGAGTTCCGGAAGAAGGCAGGGATTACTCCTGTTGTGAAACAGATCGACACTTTGGCCGCAGAATGGCCGGCCAAAACGAACTACCTGTATTTGACGTATGGAGGAGCGGATAGTGATGTGGAGATTCGACCAGGCAAGAAAGCGATTGTTCTTGGTTCAGGAGTCTTCCGAATAGGATCTAGCGTCGAATTCGATTGGGGTGCTGTCAACACAGTCTGGGCATTGAAGAAAGACGGGATGGATGAAGCCATAATGATCAATTGTAACCCTGAGACTGTGTCAACGGACTATGACACTTCAGACAAGTTGTATTTTGAAGAGTTGAGTCTTGAGAGGATCTTGGACATATGTGAGATTGAGAAACCCATCGGCGTGGTTGTAGGTGTTGGTGGTCAGACTCCTAACAACCTTGCGGTCAAGCTCGCTAGAGCAGGAATCGCATTGATTGGAGCAAGCGCAGAGAGCATCGATAAGGCGGAAGACAGATCCAGGTTCAGCGCTCTTCTTGATGAGCTTCATATTCCTCAGCCCAAGTGGAGCAAACTCACTAACATCAATGACGCGAAGTTCTTCTCGAGAAAAATAGGCTACCCGGTTCTCGTGAGACCTAGCTATGTGCTGTCTGGTTCTGCAATGCGAGTAGCCCACGACGAAGAAGAGTTGGAGAGTTACCTGCGGCTCGCTGCTAAGTTCTCAGCTGACCATCCCGTCGTTATCTCCGAATTCATGGAGAGAGCCAAAGAGGTAGAGGTTGATGGTGTGTCAGACGGAGAAGATGTGCTCATCGGCGCAGTAATAGAACACATTGAGAATGCTGGTGTACACAGTGGAGACGCGACAATGTCCATTCCTTCCCAAACCTTGTCGCAGAAGGCCTTGGAAACCATCGAACAGTACACTCGCTCGATAATGCGAGCATTATCCGCTAGAAGCGCGTTCAACATTCAATACCTAGTCAAGAATGGAACGGTCTACGTCATAGAATGCAACCTCAGAGCGTCAAGATCCCTTCCATACACAAGCAAGACGATCGGCATCAACTTGATCGACGTCGCAACAAGTGTTATGATGGGAAAGCGTTTGAAAGACTTGGGCATCAACAGACCCAAACAACTTCCCTACGTTAGTGTGAAAGTTCCCCAGTTCAGCTTCATGCGACTCGAGGGAGCAGACCCAATCCTGGGCGTAGAAATGCTGAGCACCGGGGAGGTCGCCTGTATTGGCGATAACCTGTCAGATGCTTTGTTGAAAGCTCTTGAAGCCTCGGAATTCACGATTCCACCAAGGCAGGGGTCGATTTTGATCACCGTTGGCACCGAGGAAGGCAAAGTGAAAATTGTCCGAGTCGCAAAGAAGCTTGAAGACCTAGGGTTCATCGTATTTGCTACAGAGCATACTGCGAAGGCTTTGAGAGACGGCGGGCTCCATCAGGTTACAGTTCTGAATAAGATAAGAGATCGAAAGGAGCCGAATGTTCTGACCTATCTACTGGAGAAAAAGATAGATCTCGTGATAAACATCCCTTCAACCAAAGAGATCGGAGCCAGGGGCAGAAGTTCACGAAGAGACGAGTACCTCATTCGACGGCTTGCAGTAGAATTCAACATTCCCATAGTCACTACACTTGAACTATCTGAGGCCGTCGCCGAGGCTCTCGCGAATGGGTCTAAGAGGACAGAAGAAGTGAGGTCGTTGAACGAGTATCAAGACTCTCTGAGCCGGACGATTCGGTTGCAGCAAACCGCAGATGGCTGAAGAAAAACGTCAAGGGTTTCTAGTTCTTTCTTAGCAGAACTTTTCCTGGTCGCGCACCAGTGAGTTCACCTGAATCGACAACGATCTGCCCAGTAACAATCACGTTCTCCATGCCTTCCGGGAATTGTGCGGGTTGATCAAACGTTGCCTTGTCGATGATCCTCTCAGGATCAAAGATTACTATGTCGGCGTAGAATCCTTCTCTGAGTATTCCGCGATCCTTCAATCCGACTCTTTGAGCCGGAAGAGAAGTCATCCGCCTTACCGCATCTTCCAGCGTAAGAATGTGTTTTGTTCGTACGTATTGGCCTAGGATACGAGGATATGTCCCGTAGAATCTTGGATGGAGCTTACCTGATGACAGAGGACCCGTCGGAGAAACGGACCATGCATCAGTGCCAACCATATGGTAGCGGCCTCCCATAGCATACTCTACATCCGCCTCATCCATGGAGAATGTAATCATCGTGGTTCCTCCCCTATCCTCTAGTAGAAGATCACGTAGGGTAGTGAATTCGTCGGGCTTTCCCAGCATTCTAGTTATCTCAGCCAAGTTCTTTCCTTCAACATGCTTGAGCGATTTCGATTTCACTGAAGATACAACGATCCTCTCCCAACCTGCTTCTTGCAGCAGGTCCTCCCTGCTGGATGCTCCAGCCTCCATTTCGCGACGAATCTTCATCCATGTCTCATCGTCGTGCAGTCTCCCTAGGAGCTTGTCCATTCCCCCTTCGTGGGCCTTTGGAGGTAGCAGGGTGGCAAGTGAGGTCATGCCCGCTATGTATGGGTACTGGTCATAGGTCACGTCTACGCTCCGGCTTCTGGCCTCTTCCATTAACTGAAGAGTCTCCTTGAGCTTTCCCCAAGCTTCGCGTCCAGCCGCTTTGTGATGACTGATGTGCGTAGGAGTTCCGCTTTTCTCACCGATCTTGATGGCTTCTTTAACGGCGTCGATGAGGGTGGGCCCTTCGCCTCGAATGTGCGAGAAGTATCTGCCGCCGTAGTTGGCGACAACTCGTGTCAATTCGATTAGTTCTTCTGTTTTGGAGAAGACTCCCGGAGGATAGATCAGGCCTGTCGACATGCCGACGGCACCGGCCTTCATGGCTTCAGCGACCATAGTCTTCATACTTTCGAGCTCTTTGCGGTTCGGTTCCCTTTCTGCAAAACCCATCGCTGCTATCCTTACTGTTCCGTGTCCGACCAGATAGACCGTATTGCTCGTAGTTCGAAGCCGTTGCATATTGGCGAGGTATTGTTTGAAAGTGGTCCATGGGATCTTAATGTTTGGGTCTGGGAGAAACGGTGATGCATAACTCCTGAGTAGATTCTCAAATTTGCGGTTTATCGGCGCAAGGCTCATGCCACATTGTCCTACGACAAGTGTCGTTATGCCTTGTCGGATCGTGCTCTCGGCACGGGGATCGAAGATTAGGCTGAAATCTGAGTGGCTGTGTACGTCAATGAATCCTGGGGAAACGATCTTTCCTGACGCATCGATAGCCCTCTTGGCACTGCTTGGATCTACCTTTCCTACTTTAACTATCCTTTCGCCTTTGATAGCTACGTCTCCCTTAAACCAAGGGTTTCCGGTTCCTTCAACCAACTTTCCGTTCGTAATCGCTAGATCGTACGATCTCGGCATCTTTCTCCTCCGCTCTCATCTGCCGCCAACCATGTACGAATGTGTCTAATCATGCTTCTCCTCAACAGTTGACAAATGCGTGAGCCGATGCAGAAATGCTAAGCGCGTGCTCCTAAACTACTAAAAAACAGGCAACAGCTACAGGATTTCATAGAGAACTGAATTCTAGCCTAGCCCACGACTCATGTGTCAAGAACCAGAATTCGTGTCTTTCATAGATGTGGGCCTTCTGCTTGATTTCGTTCGCTTCCTCATGCGTTGCTTTCTTTTCTGTCGTTTTCTCATCCTGAAGTCAGATCTACTTAGTTTATGGACCATAGAAACTCCATCTATGTTATGCCATATACAATGCGTGGGAATATATGTTAGCTGTGCTGATCCATCGTTTTGTTCTCTTCTTTCTCTTTCTTCCTTCTCTGCTTCCAGGCCTTTCGACTATACCGTCCCAAAGCAACTCGACATGATTCTCTATTTTGGGGAAATATGGTTTGTGGCGAAATAGACCGGATTGGACAGAAGGGTTTAGATGCCAACAGTGCTAAACAGTGTTGGTAAGGCGCATGTCAATAGCGGCAAGTAGCCTGAGAAGCTTTGCAAATGAGCGTGGCTCGGACAGGAATTTCATTTATCTCCTGATGCTTGCAAGAAAGTATGACTTAGAGCCTATCGCTCTTCACAACGCCTTGGTAGAGGCCAGAGGCAGCAGGAAGTCGACATGCGGTTCTCTATCGATAGAATCCCGTGAACTCAAAGGGAATACCTTCAGTTTCATGTTCTCACAAAACAGCCGAGCCGTCGCGCAAACTGGTATTTCAAACTATTCTCTGGCGAAGCTTCGCGATGTTCCTCCGGAACTAACGCGATTGCTGAAAGATCGAAACCGACGGTCCATGGCCAATGATTGTGTTGAGTTGGAGAGACGCATAGCGGATCTTCAAGTGGGCTTGCGGCACGTGAGTCTGAGAGCCAGAGTCGTAGACAAGTCGGAGGTCAGAGCTGTCCAGTCAAGAGACGGCTTACCTCTTGCTGTATGCTCAGCAACCCTGTCGGATGGTACTGGACAGATTCGGTTGCCTTTATGGAACAGTCAGATCGATTCCGTTGCGAAGAACGATACAGTAGTCATTCGCGAGGCCACTGTTAGATATTTCATGGGACAGATGCAGTTATCTGTCCCAAGAAAAACGGGGAGCATCTCAATTGTGCGTTGAAACGCACTCTTCGAATTGAACAAGAAAGGGTCTTCTCCTCCAGACTAGATTCACTGGGTGGTATGTGGATTTGACTAGACCCACATGGCAGAAGAAACGGAAGAAAATGGCAAGCAAAATGGGCAAAAAGGGTGGCAGAGTGAGGTAAGCAAAGCACAGGCCACAATATCACTCTTTCAATTCAGAGTTGGTGTTTTTCGCATCAAGAACTCATTGGCCTCGTCTGCTCTTAGCGCGCGACCATGTTTTCGTTGATTGTCACAAAATCAGACGAACGGTTTCAGATGAATCTTGAGAAGAACATGCCCGAGTCGTGTGTCAAAAGAGCACATCAAAACTGGTTTGAAGGAGCTTGGTTTGAAGAAGGGTGACATAGTAGGCGTTCATAGCGCATTGAGTAGCTTCGGTTATGTAGCGTGCACTCAATATAAGTAGCCCCAGGTTTGCAGCAAATCGCTGTCCCGATGCCAACGCCCCCCGATGTCTGTCCGATAGAACATGTTCGGTATGATTACGTTCCTGACTCGATTGTAGGTTTCCTTGCGGGCCTCATCCACTGTGGGGCCAGATCCAGTAACCACTAGCGCGTAACCAGAGTTTCCTGCGAGCCTCCAATCTCCCTCCACAAGCTTCGCGTCTCCATGATGAATGCCGTTTGACATGGGTTTCTTGAAGATAATCGCTGCATCTTCCGAGTAGCGTCTGTAGGCGGCGGGATCTGAGAACGGGTAGGGTGGCACCGCAACAACGACCCCGATCTGAAATCCCCGCTGAGTGCGTAGAGCGAACTGCTGCTTGTTCGCCAAGGCATACAGGAAGTCGCTCCATCGGCTCAGGACTCCCTCCATCTGAATATTGATGGTTGGATAGCCAAACCGTGGCGTGAACTCTAGTGGGTAGATGCCTCGCGCGTTAACGATGCAGTTGATATCAAAGTATCCAACAAATCCCATCTCTTCCAGAAGTGGTCTAAACTTCACCAACGTCTCATCGTAAAGTCTGTTTCGTTCGGACCAAAACATCAGCGTTCCCATCTCGCCTGTGCTAGGGCCAATCTCCTCGTTGAACATTCGCTTATGCTCGAAGTTTATGCACACGGGCAGAATGAAGTCTTGCCCGTTGAAGAATGCCCCGATCGCCGCTTCGACACCGGAAACGAATCTCTGTATCTGGAAACTCTTGATCTTGGTACTCCAAGTCTTCTTGTACCGCTCAAGTATCGCAACTATGTCTAGGCCGTCTTCTTCCTGGCCTACAAATGACAATACTTTTTCTTCTTGAGCTTTGCCGCTCGGTTTTACAACATATCGTCCTTGATTTTCCTTGACAAACTTGATTGCATCATCAAACGTGGTGAACTCCCAGGATGGAACAGTTAGAAGACCCGTTTTCCTGAGTTGCTCTTGACCGAAGTCCCGGTCAAGTTCCAAACGATCGCTTGCAACTGTTCCGCCTACTACAGCCTTTCCGCTCCTGCGTAGACGCTCCACGACAGCGCCAAAACCGATGTCATCAAAGACGATGACATCAGCCCAATCCTTCAGAGACTCCCAATCATCTGTTTTGTCGACAAATCCGTCAGAGATGTCCTTGTCCGTCCTGCTGCCAATGTAATATTTCACTTGGTTTCCTTCATTCTTGACAGCGTACGCAAGGTCACCGATCAAGCCAAAATCTGAAACGAAAAGAAATTTTCTAGTTGGAAAAGATGAATCATTCTGTTTTCGTGATTCAGCCTGCTCGCGAATAGCGTTGCTCGAGGATTTCTCTCCAGTCATCTTGCATGAACCAATGTGCATTGTAGTCTATAATACTAACTAATTCAAGAAAAATGAATGTTGATTGAGAACTTCAGATCTATTCTCATCTAAAAAATTGAGAGCCCTAAGCATTGGTAGTTCTTTTCGTGCCTATGACAGGTTCAGGTGTTTGTCTAGAAATTCGGCGCGTCTCTTGTAGGCATTCACGCGGTTGTCCAGTTTTCGGAGTCCGTGTCCTTCATCTTCGAAGATCACGAGATCAAACACTTTCCCTAGTTTCTGTAGTTCTTTCTGCGCTTGTTTGGTTTCAGAGACTGGGCACCGTGGGTCATGTGCCCCTGCGATAAGTTGGACGGGCACCTTTATGCGGTCGATGAAGAAGATCGGAGAGCAATCCATGAAGCGATCGTGGTCTTTCTTCGGATCGCCCATATTCTCTCGATCCCAAACCTGCAGGTCTTCACGTTCGTTTTCGATCTCCGTGAACCAATTGAGAAACGGAACCATCGCAGCACCAACAGCCCAGTATTCTGGGAATTTTGTGAGGGCGCACATCGTCAAGTATCCACCGTACGATCCTCCCAGAACACCGATTCTCTTCGGATCTGTAAGTCGTTCCTTCACCAGGTAATCTGCAGCAGCCACCACATCCTCCAAATCCTTACCCCCTAGAACAAATCGATTCGCTTCCCGGAATTTTCGGCCGTATCCAGAACTACCGCGGTAGTTTGGTGCGATGATTATGTATCCTCTGTTGATCAAGTGTTGAATTGACGGATTCCATTCGCTCGTGTGTTGTGCAGTTGGGCCGCCATGAATGTAAACAAGTGAAGGTCCGTGTTTCGTTGGATCGAAGGTCTTTGGAAGATAGAGCAACGCGGGAATCTTCAATCCATCGTTACTCGAGAAGTGAACGGGGGTTCCGGTGACGAATACTGTTTGGTCAATTGTGCTGGGAAGTGAGTTCGTAAGTTGGCGAAATTTCCGATTCTTTAGATTCACTGACCAAAGATCCGGGGGATGACGTGGACCTGAGAAGATGAAGAACATAGTTTCGAGATCGCTACCGAAGTCGATCTGCGAATGGTCACCGGGCTCTACCTCAAGAATATCCATGGTGCGGGTTTCTCTGTTTTGAACCGCTATGCTCACATTTTCGTTCCGATTTACCTCATAAGCGAGCCTGTGCCCATCTGGAGACCACTTAGGATCATAACACTCATAGCGGCTATCAGTGACCCACTCCACCGACCCTGATGCGGGGTTCCATATCCCGATGTCTGAACTTCCCCGTTCGGCCGACATGAACGCGACTTCTTTTCCATCAGGTGACCATTCAGGTGATGATGCCTCGATTGGTTTGTCATTCTCAGTCAGTCGCCTGATTTCTCCTCCATTCGAAGGGACGAGGAAGACTCCGTAATCCTGCGCCGTCACAAGCGCATTGAACGCGAGCCATTTGCCATCAGGTGACCATTCCGGATCCGAATCACTGAACTTATGGCTTGAGATCCGTTCCGGTTTTCCTCCCGAAGATGGCATCGTGTAGATGCTGAACTTCTTTTCGCGATTCGATGCAAATGCCAGTTTCTTCGCATCCGGCGACCAGCGAACGCGTGGATAGATTGCTTCGCTTGTGTCTGGAGTAACATTCCAAGATTTCCCGTCAGGTAGATCAAGGAGAAAGATGTCGAAGTTCTCATCGCCCTGATAATCCTGTGTGTATGCGAGCTGTTTTCCATTCGGAGCGAAAGAGGGGCTAATCTTACTTTCTGCTCCTTTCGTAACGAGATCCATCTTCGCCGTCGGGCGTCCGTACACATAGATCTCCACCTGTCCTGACTTGTTCCAACTAAACGCAATCATGTCACTCTTCGGTGACACATCGTAGTTGAAGACACTTGGAACGCGAAACAGGAGCTCTGAATCCAGACTCTTTTGGAATCGTTTCATTCCCGCGCCCACCTCCCTCCAGCAGACGGGGGTCTCGCATGGTTGAAAACCTCCTGTTAAGTCAATCTGATAGTACCGCGCGCCATGCGAACCATATCACGACCTAGATCAATGGGTCCTTTCGAGATGGAGTCAGCTTTCTCAAGAATTCTCCGCTACGAGCTCAATTTTGAACCGCAATAGAGTGAACGATGCAAACATGTGCGATCGACCCCATCTGGGGCAATTCTGAAACGAGTCAGGCTGACCATACTAGGGAGCTATTGCCGCAGCACGCGTTCCTCTTTTCGTTAGAATATCTCTGTTCACCAAATTCTCTGGAAATTCTCCTCGAAGGACTTTCGCGATGTCCTTGGCGGCGACAACAGCGATGAAAGTCAGGCATTCTCGCGTGGAGCCACCAATATGTGGCGTAATCACGACTTTGTCCATCTTGAGGAGAGGGTTAGATGGATCCAGTGGCTCCTCTTCAAATGTGTCTAGAGCCGCTCCGGCAATCACACTGTTCTCCAAAGCACTGCACAGCTCCTTTTCATCAACTATTGCTCCTCGCGCCGTATTCACCAGGATAGACGTTTGCTTCATCAGTCTCAGCTCTTTTTCACCAATCATTTGTCTTGTCTGCTCAGTGAGTGGTACGTGGATGCTCACTATGTCGGATTCTTTCAGGAGAGTTTCAAGGTCAACAATCTGGACACCCATGCTTCCAACTCCCGCTGGTGCGACATACGGGTCATATCCGAGCACGTTCATGTCGAATGCGCGGCCTAGCTCAACTACTCTTGAGCCTATATGACCCAACCCTATGATGCCTAACGTCTTTCCTTTCAATTCTATTCCGCTTGATTTTCCTTCGCTCCATTTTTCTTCTCGTACCTTCCTGTCAGCGAGAGGGATCTTTCGCCAAAGTGCCAAGATGATGCCAATAGCAAGTTCCGCAACTGCTTCTGCGTTGCCACCTGGAACATTGGTTACCATGATGCCGTTCTCAGTTGCTGCGGAAACATCCACCTGCTCAACGCCCACTCCATGAATGGCGATAACCTTCAGCTTCCTTGACGAATCGATAACTCTCTTACCTATTATGCCGGATCTGACAAAAAGAGCTTCGACATCAGCCAGTTCGCGTATCAGTTCATCCTCTTCTGACGAACTGAGTTGCCTCATTGGAACCTCTATTGACTTGACCTCTGCCAATCCACCAAGCGTATTCTTGAAGCTCTCAATATCGACAGGGAGATCCGAGCTCTCAGTTACTATGACTTTTGATTTCTCTTTCCTGTGAGTCGTCATATGGGATTTCGTCACTGTACTGCCTTGTGGCATCTTTTCAGCCCCAGCAAACACCATGCGCCGATCGGAATTAGCTATTAACACGTCAGAGCCTACTGAACTATTTCCCATCTGGATTGATATTTGTCCAGTTGCTCCAAGGTGTACGTGTCAAGCGGGTGGTCCCTCTCAGGAATCTCGAGCCGCTTCTTCTCGCCAAAGAGCTGTGTTGAGAAATAGCGTGCACCCGTGTCATTTACCATTGTTACTATTGTCTGCAAATCTTTGTGCCTTTTCGCTATCTTCATTGCGGCAGCGACGTTACATCCCGAGGATATTCCACAGAAAAGTCCTTCCTTGATGCAGAGTTCACGCGTCATCGCAATCGACTCTGCTGACGAAGTTGTGACTATGCCCGTGAGAAGACTGAGGTCAAGGTTACGCGGTACGAACCCATCTCCAATTCCTTCGATCTCATGGGTTCCCCATCTTCGTTCTGAGAGAATAGGGGCCTCGCTCGGCTCGACAGCGTACAACAGGATCCTGGAGTTCTTTTGTTTGAGAAATCTTCCGATCCCTGTCAAAGTACCACCCGTTCCTTGGGACGCAAGAAAGCAGCCAATCTTACCGCGAGTCTGATCCCATATTTCCGGGCCCGTCGTGGTGAAGTGAGCGTTTATGTTGTCCGGATTGACGAATTGGCCTGGTTCCCAATATTTGTCAGGCGATGCGTTCTTGAGCTCTTGTATCTCTTTGATGCAGAGATCGACGTCGCTCTCTCCACCTGGCGTGGTGATGATGTTTCCTCCGTAGGCTTTGATCAATTTCATTCGTTCTTGACTCATACCCGCTGGCATGACTATTGTGACTCCGTATCCCAGAGCCGTTCCAACAAATGCACAGGATATGCCCGCATTCCCTGTTGAAGCCTCGATAATCTCCATTCTTGGCTTGAGGTCTCCGCGACCTATCGCTTTCGTTATCATCTCGTAGTATATGCGATCTTTGAGACTTCCAGTCGGATTTGTGAATTCGAGCTTCACGAGAATATTCGCAGAGATCCCCATCGCTTTCGGGAGCGATGTCAACTTAACTAGGGGAGTTCTGCCTATGGCCGCAAAGATACCATCCAGAGCATTTCCGTTTCTCTGCCAGTCAACCAACATGTTAAACCCCAATAGATCTGAGGTGCCCTGCTCGCCTACAAGCATTTTGATCACCATCTCAATCGCGCGCCGCTAAGGCCATTGCAGGGTTTTATCTAGGTGACCCTCTTTCTAGATTCCGTTCAAGAACGCGCGCTACTCTCCTGCAGGAGGATGTCCTTTGAAGGCGGTTCAGAACTATCCTACAGTAAGAAGATCAAGGTTCTTTGAGAACCTGAGTGACGGATTGGTGCGATGCGGGACGTGCGAAAGAAGATGCACTATTTCCAATGGTCAGGAAGGCTTCTGCAAAACCAGGAGAAACATAGATGGCCACTTGTTCACCTTGGTCTACGGAGACATCTCATCAATCTCTGCGAATCCCATTGAGAAGAAGCCGTTCTTTCATTTCTGGCCCGGTAGCTATGCGCTGACTGTTGGCACTTGGGGCTGCAACTTCTCGTGCCCTTGGTGTCAGAACTGGGAGATCAGCAAGTACAATCCAAACTCCGAGAAGGCGAACTACATCGCGCCTGAGAAGCTCATCAGAATGGCACTCGAAGAGAAATGCCAAGGAGTCTCAATCTCCTTCAACGAACCCACACTTCTTCTTGAATACAGTCTTGATGTCTTTCCACTCATCCGCAGCAAAGGATTGTACAACACGTATGTTTCAAACGGCTACATGACTCTTGAAGCCTTGAAGGCGCTTCGCGACGCTGGTATGGACGCAATCAAGTTTGACGTGAAGGGTGGCCGAGAAACATACAAAGAGTACTGTGGGGCAGAAGTCGACATAGTGTGGAGGAACATAGCGGAATCGAAGAAACTTGGAATGCATGTCGAAGTTGTTACACTCATAGTTCCTGGATTGAACGACAGCGACGATCAGATTCGAGAAATCTCAAGGAGACTTGCGGAAAGTGCTGGATCGGAAACACCTCTCCACTTTACCCGCTTTCATCCAAGCTACAAGATGACCAATCAAGCCAGCACACCGATAGGTACACTTGAAAGAGCCCACCAGATCGCCAAGAGCGAGGGAATACTCTACGTCTACATAGGAAACGTTCCTGGACACAGACTGGAGAACACGTATTGCCACAACTGTGGAGCGTTGCTCATCCAAAGATACGGATTCGACATGGCACATTATTCAATATCCAAAGGCCAATGTCCTAAATGCGGTCAGACTATTCCCATAGTTGGGAGCTACACGGAATAGCGCCTAGACAGAAATCGAGAGTGCAACTGTTGACTAGTAGGAATGCGGACAAGATTCTTTTCGTTTCCTCAGTTCATTATGAAGCGTATTATCTCTGTAGGTTCAATCTTGCTCCAGTCTTGCCTCTGCTGATCGCAGCGTTCGGACTGTCGCATTCGGAGGCAGGAGCCTTGGGCTCGATGCTTTTCATCTCTTATGCCTTGGTTCTTCTTCCGGCCGGCATTCTCGGAGACGTCATCGGACCACGAGTCGTCATAACTCTCGGTGCAGCAATATCTGCTGTTATGAATCTCTTCTTCAGCTACTCCACATCTTTCGCTTCAATGCTGATAATACAATTCGTCAATGGGCTGGGGCAGGGCATGGCTTGGGGACCATTGACTCGACTCATGACAAATTGGTATCCGCGAGAGAAGATGGGCTTCGTCATGAGCCTGCTATCAATCCCACCCGCTCTCGGCCCTCCGCTTGCGTACATCCTTTCAGGATACCTTGCATCCACGTATGGCTGGAAGGCAGTGTTCCAGATCCCTTTCGTGATACTCATTGCAACATCAGTGCCGTTCGCTCTCTTCGTGAGAAACAAGCCATCCGATTCTCCCCCCAGTCATCCGTGGTCCAGAAGTAGTTTCTTTGAATTGCTAAAGAAACGCGAGATCTGGCTTGTCAGTGTGGCTTATCTGGCGCTCTGGGGCGCAACTCGCGGGCTATTAGTCTGGCTGCCAACCTTTCTGGTCGAACGGGTAGGAATGACTTTGATGGCTGCCTCAACCTTGGGAGGAGTGATATCGCTCCCCGGGATCCCATCAATGTTCGTAGGAACTTGGATCTCTGATGTCAAGCTTCGGGGACGAAAGAGCATAATAGTTCTCTTCTCCCTTCTGGCGCCCATTCCGGTTCTACTTCTGCTCCCATCTGTTCAAGGGCCGATACTGCTTCTGTCGTTGCTTGCTTTAGCCTTCGTTCTGTTCTACTGCGCGGGAGGACTGTACTTCGCCTACCCATCAGTTCTAGTTGCCAAGGAACAAATTGGAGCAGCGTCAGGGCTAATCGACACATTCGGATACATCGGGAACTTCCTAGGAATCCTTGCGATAGGTGTCGCCGTCGATGCGTTCAAGTCATACAGTCCCATGTTCGTGATTTCCGCAGTCATGGCGGTTGTCGGAGCGCTTGCGATTCTCAAGGTGAAACCATAGGACAGCCCGGCAATCGATCTCGCGGCTGGTGATCTTTCCCTGTTTGGGCTTACGCAATCATCCTACGAGATTAGTCCACGTGCCTTCATTTGATCTACGATTCGTGGTCTAGAAAGTGCGAGAAGCAAAGCATATCCAAGAAGTCCAATGGCGACGACACTTCCCAGTAGGACGCCGACCAAGGATATTGCCAATGGCATTTGAAGCAGGTAACTCAGATAACTGCCGACAATAATTGTCACCACGGCTGTTTGCGTGATCACTGCAACAGCCCAACTGCCCTTCATCCGTCTCTGCCCGATATTCCAAGCAAAGTATGTCGCAAGGAAGTTTGCAATGCCTCCGCCAACAATGTCCACAATTCCCAGACCGCCGAAGAAGTTTGCGACGACCGCTCCTAACGAAAGTCCGAGAACCGCTGGCCAGCCGAAGAGTATCGCTAGCGGAAGCAGAGCATCGGCGACTCTGACTTGGAATACCTGAAAGCTGATTGGAGCGAGAACAACGACGCCTACAGCGTATAGCGCCGCAAAAATCGCGGTGAGCGACACAGATAACGTAGTCTTAGTCTTCACGTTTTCACTTCCGACACCGGGGTTTGTATAGCGGAGCGGGTCGGAAACCCACCCGCTTAGAGCATCACTGTCTGTCGTGCCGCTAATATCGCTTTCGATCACGCGCTGTGATACAGATTGTCCTTCAATTGGCGCATCAGCCGGTTTCATGTGACCAATTTTGGTCATTTCAACCATTTTTCCTTCGTCTTATGGTCGCAAGTTAGAAATAGAGGTCTGCGAACTCAACTGGCTTATTCGTGTAGATGACCAAGAATGTTAGCGCCTCTTAGAAGCTCAACCGGCAGTGCGGAGATAAAGCGTGCAGGCAAAAGGCGACTACTTCAAGCAATTGTTAATGATGAAGAGGATCATCCGTAGCGCGGCAACGCAACATTCGAGCGTATCGTGGAAACGCTCAAGGCGACCATGACAGCAAAGAAGGCAGAGAAGATAGTTCAAACACTGGAGGGGTATTGCGAGGCGAAAGGCGTCTCAATCAAAGACCATGGCGCCGAGGTGACCCAAAAGCAAGGCAACGCTATCACAGTCAAGATTCTCCAACTAAACAAAAGTGGTTATTTGTCAGATGGTATGTTGGCCCGGATCGTCGAAATGCTCGAGGATTCAGAGATCTCATCACATGAAGCCATCAAACTTCACAGAAGATACAAGATTCCAGTATCCAGATTAGAAGAAGACGTAATCCCGGTACGAGGCGACGGGGTCTGGATTACTGACATAGAAGGGAGGCGCTTCATGGATCTTGACAGCAATTATAGTGCTGCTAACCTCGGCTACTCCAATCATGCTATCGCAAGAGCTCTCTTCAACCAAGCTTCACAACTGATTACGATGAAGGAAGACCGTGTTCAAGTGCCTCGCACTCGCCTCATAAAGACGATATTGCCAATCTTGCCGAAAGGTCTTGATCAATTCTACTGGCAAAACTCCGGAGGGGAAGCCGTGGACAAATCGCTGAAAATCGCCAAGGCCTACACAAAGCAGAGAGGGGTCATCGCAATGATTGATGGCTTTCATGGAAGAACTCATGGAGCTGTAGCTGTGACCTACAACCCAGCATACAGGGAACCTTTTGGCTTGGACAACGAAAACTGGGTCAGATTCGTTCCCTTCAATGACGACGCTGCTCTCGAGGAGGCATTGAGACAGGGAACAGAGAAGATAGTAATAATGGAACTTGCGCAAGGCGAGGAAGCAGGGATAAGACCTGCCCGGAGAGAATACGCGAAGCGAGCGAGAGAGCTCTGCAATGAGCATGACGCTCTCCTCATTGTTGACGAAGTGCAGACCGGCTTCGGAAGAACGGCCATGAAAGAGGGACAGTGGTGGGCGTCAGATTACTACGAAATTGTGCCTGATATTATCACGATAGGAAAATCATACGGCGGAGGTTTCCCGGTTACTTCGGTGGTGACGAGGGAAGACATATCGAAGAAGATGAAACCTGGATATGATGGCTCAACCTTTGGAGGAAACCCCTTAGCGATGGTCGCGGCAACAGTTGCAATTCGCCAAATGAGAAACGCCAACATAACACGCAATGTGGCTGAACGCGGCCCTCAACTCATTGAAGGACTAAAGAAGATCAAGAGTCCCTTGGTACAAGATGTGCGCGGTCTTGGCCTGTACATAGGAATCGATCTCCCATCTCCCACACATGTCAGCATGTTGCAAGAGAAACTGAAATCGCTCGGGATCCTATCGTCACTCTCGACCCGCAACACAGCTCGCCTGTTGCCGCCAACGATTATTTCGAAGACAGAAGTCAACCTGTTGCTTGAGAAGCTCCGCACTGCCATAGCAAGTCTAGAGAAGAGTCAAGTTGCATAGGATCTCGTATTCTCTGTGAGCGCGCGCTGCTTTGCTTCACACATGATAGAGCGAATATACCATGTGTTAAGAGTCAGTTTTCCCTTTTTCCGAATAGATGTTGGGATGTCGGTTTGACTAAGGTTATGGTTGTTTGCGGCAGCTTGAGGAAGGCATCATTGACAAGGGAGCTAACAGACTTGGCTTTCAATCACGCAAAGAAGACTGCGGATGCGGATTACCTTAACTTGTCGAAAGTCAATGTTGAATGGTTCAGGGGATGGGAGGAATCCTACGGCTCGGAGACCCGTGATGCGGTGGAAAGGTTGACAGTGTCGGATGTCTTGATAATAGGCTGCCCAATCTACGACGGATTACTAAGTTCCCCATTGAAGAACCTGTTCGAACATGTAAATTACAAGTCTCTAGAAGGCAAAGTTGCAGGATTTATCATCAAAAGTGGAAGCACTATTAGCTCGCTTCAGGTTCAAGGACAGCTAGTTGCTCTAATGAACTATTTCCGGGTAATCTCAAACCCAAGAGCGGTATACGCCTTCGATGAGCATTTTGACAAGAAAGGGAAATTGAAGGACAAGGGAATTGAAGCACGAGTGAGAAGGCTGGTCGATGAAACGATAGGGATGTTCCAAGGAAAGAAAGGCTAGTCCTCGTGTGGCCTTTCAACTAGCCGATATGGTCCCGTATCTTTGCTTCGATCACTTGTCTTGGGGCTGCCTCTCTCATTCGGTCCACTTCTTTTCCTTCTTTCATCACCAGTAGGGTCGGTATACTCATTATGCCGAATCGCCCAGCAGTCTGAGGATTCTCATCAACATTGAGTTTTCCGAAGACGACTTTGCCTGCGTAGCTTCTTGCCAGTTCATCCACAATCGGAGCTACCATCAGACAGGGTCCGCACCAAGGTGCCCAACAATCTATGATCATCAGGTGGTACTGGTTGACCAACTGGTCGAAGTTGCTGTCTTCGACAGTTATGGGAGCATTCGGCGCAGTTCCCTGGGTGTCTTGTCCTCGCGACATCGCTTCCATTTTCTTTCTTCGGAGCTTCTCTAGTTCTGGGTCAGGTTCCGTGCTCATGCGTTTGTGCTCAATCATCATGCATTTATCCATTACGACAGTGAGGCCTGCGTTTGTCGCCTTCTTTTCGGCTTCCTTGTTCATAATGCCTAGCTGCATCCATATGGCCTGAAGATTACCGAACTTCTCTCGCAGTCGTATTGCTTCATCTACTATGGCTGGCACGTCTTGAGAAGGTCTGAAGACATCCACAGCTTCTATCGTCGCTTGAAGGTTTTCAGGCATGTCAAGTAGTGACCTATAGCATTTCTGTCCCAAGATCTCCTCAGCGAGAGGATTGACTGGAACGATTCTATACCCTTTGGATTGTAGGTACTCTGCCACTCGAAAGCTGTCTTTGGAAGGGTCCCTGGAGAGGCCGACAATGGCTATCGTTCTGTACGTCTCCAGAATACGTCTGATATCATCCGTTCTTGCCAAAACTCTCACACATCAATGCACAGTTCTACTTCTTGGGGTTCACCCTGAACAGAAGCCAGTTCTTCTCTTTGAAGTTCACCAGTCTGTAGTCTCCTTGCAGCTTGTTGCCGTGAAGAATGAATGAGAGGACTTTTTCGGTCCGTTCCTTAAGATCGAAAGTGCCTCTGTCCCAGATCTGTACTGTTCCAGCTCCGTACTCTCCTTTCGGTATTGTTCCCTCGAAGCTAATGTAGTCAACGGGATGGTCTTCAACAGCCACTGCGAGTCGGCGAATTCCTGGCTCCGTTGGCGGTTCCTTTGGTACGGCCCAGCTTTTCAGAGCTCCATCCAACTCTAGGCGGAAATCGTAGTGGAGGTGCGTGGCCTTGTGCTTTTGGACGACGAACCGTGACTCTTGGCTTGGCTTAAGTTCTCCACTGGGCTCAGGAGTAGTCTTGAAGTTTCTTTTCTTCTTGTACAGATTGAGGCTCAAGTGTTTTCTCGAGATACTTGTTAGCTATGGCTAAATGTTTTTTCGCACCTTAACACGCTTGGACTTTCTTCATGCATGTCTTGTTGTTGACGTTTCAGAGCGAGAGGATAATAAGCAAAATGTTCTCCCTGTAGGACACGTTGGTGTTGAATTGGTCATGGATGTCTTTGAGTGCATTGCAGCGAGGAGGAGTGTGCGTGACTATGATGCGCGCCGGATTCCTCGTGATGTAGTGGAGAAGATCTTGGATGCGGCAGTTTGTGCTCCGTCAGCAATGCACGTGCTTCCTTGGAAATTCATAATCATGGAAGACCAGGAGAAGTTGAAGGACTTGGACGCTCGAGTCAAGAAAGCCTACGGCTTGCTGGGAAAAGCGATAAGCGTCGCTTTTCTCAAAGGAAAAACCGTTTTCCACAACGCGCCCCTCGTCATCTTGATTGTCTGTGAGAAAAGCGGGCAATGGTTCAGGGAAGACTCGGCGCTTGCTGCTGAGAACGCCTTCCTTGCGGCCCGTGCGCTAGGCGTAGGTTCATGTTTCATTGGAATGGCACATCGACTCAACGACAAGGAGGAGGATCTACAGGCAGCTGGTGTGCCGAAGGGACACAAGATCTTCGCGGCACTGGCCTTCGGCTATCCGAGGAGTGAGTGGCCGAAAGGCGAGAAGCGTTCTCCAAAAATAGTCAGTTGGACTTGAGCTAGCAAAAACTCCACTGAGCAAGGAACATCTCAAGCACGCGCTTCCCTGAGGGCTAATCGTCGCTTCTGCTTATTCACCGGTGTTGGCGCCTTCGCGACCTTCTTTTTGCTTTTTGCTTTTTTGTCTTTTTTTGCTTTGCTCGTCTTCTGCTTCTGCTAGTTCGCTGCGGCATCTCTTGGCTACATCTCCCGTCCACCAATATGTCACCATCCCAAAAAGGGTTTTGCACCTCAGAGCGTGCGCTTTCAAATAGCTACGACGTAGTCTACTGGTTGAGGCTAAATGAGCGAAGAGAAATCCGATGACAAGAAATTTGAGAACCTGTACAATGTTGTTAAAGACAGGTTCGACGACAGGTTGACAGCCGAGGAGCTTGAACAGGTCAAAAAGGACATCAAGACTATTGCAGACGCCTCTAAAGCCCTTCGGACTGTAAAGCTGAGCAATTGGGATGAGCCCTTCCTCGTTTTCAAACCATACAAGGGGAGGAAATGAAGGGTGAAGCTGAACCCACTCTACATGCCCGTTAGAGAGCTAGGCAAACACATCCGAGAAGGCAAGATCTCTCCAGTTGAGTTAACAGAATTCTTTCTTGGACGACTTGAGAAGCTTGGACCGGATTTCAACGCAGTTGTGACAGTCACGCGAGAGAGAGCTCTGAGCCAAGCGAGGAAGGCCGAGAAAGAGATCGAAGCTGGTCTGTACAGGGGGCCTCTCCACGGAATACCATATGGCGCCAAGGACCTCCTAGCAACAAAAGGGATACCGACCACGTGGGGCGCGGCACCGTTTAGGAACCAGGTATTCGACTATGACGCTGCCGTCATAGGGAAACTGAGCAAGGCGGGAGCTATTCTGTGCGCGAAGCTCGCTATGATCGAGCTTGCCGGAGGCATGGGGTACAAGCAGCCCTTCGCCTCGTTCACTGGCCCGCCGAAGAACCCTTGGAATCCCTGCATGTGGACTGGCGGGTCGTCTAGTGGGTCTGGGGCTGCTGTCTGCGCGGGTCTCCTCCCCTTCGCATTAGGCTCCGAGACTTGGGGTAGCATACTTAGTCCAGCGAACAACTGCGGCGTAGCCGGCTTACGGCCCACATATGGGAGAGTGAGCCGTCACGGTGCTATGGCCCTCTGCTGGACTCTTGATAAGCTCGGCCCTCTCTGCCTTACGGCCGACGATTGCGGCCTTGTCCTTGAGGCCATATCCGGACCAGATCCTGATGACCCAACAACAGTCGATGAAGACTGGAGATACAAGCCTAGCGCGAAGAGACGTCTCAGATTGGGAGTCCCAAAGGGTGTGGCTGATGACGCTCAAGAAGATGTGCGGATCTGCTTCGAGGAGGCTCTGAATGTGTTGAGGAAGATTTCAACCATCAGGGAATTTGAATTCCCCGACATGCCGTATGAGGCGATAACGAGAACGATCCTGAACGCCGAGGCGTCTAGCGCCTTCGACGAGTTCACCGAAAGCGGGAAGACGTCGGAACTCACCGCCCCCGAGGACCATTATGGTCCCTACGCTAGGACTGTGGTTCTCGCCAAAGACTATCTAAGGGCCCTGAGGCTCAGGGGGGTTATGGCTCGGGTCGTCGACGAGATAATGGCGCGGTTCGACGCTGTTGTGGCTCCGTCTTCGAAGAGGATGGCTACTCCTATCGACCAGGAATTCCGTAAGGCCGCCCCGGGAACCACAAAGGACCCGATGGGCGCGATAGGCAACGGAGCGGGCCTCCCATCCATATCGGTCCCCAGCGGCTTCACCCGCAGCGGCCTGCCAGTAGGCATCCAGTTCATGGGCAGAGCCTACGATGAGAACATCATCATATGCATCGCTGGGGCATACCAGTCACTGACGGACTGGCACAGACGCCACCCGAAAACAGCATAGCGCGCGCTGATGAGTCATCTGGGTACATGAAAAATGATGGATGGATAGCTAGTGGCTGAGAAGACTGTCACGTTTCACATAGACATGGAAGTTGCTTCCATCTACGTCAAAGATCTGCTGAGCTTCACGTACAAGCATTACTTGCTTCCACATCCAGAACAATTCTGCAATGTCATGAAGAGCATCATCGACGGGGATCCTGCTCTCTCTTACAGAGTCATCGATCCAGAGACACAATCGTATGTGGATGTTCAAGTCATAGGTCATAGACCTATCAAAATCAGGATGACCCCAAGTGACGCGTCAATTTCTCAGGATACTTTGGAGCGCCTAAGAGAAGATCTGGTGGTTAGCGTAGAGCTATTTGAGGAGAGAGTTAGGAGAACTACTCTGTACTTTTCTTGGGTCAAAGGTGAGAAGATCATTCCAGAACGTTTACCTTCGACCAAGAGCAGAGCCACACATCAGATCTTCACTGGAAACATGTTGTACCTCTACGTCATCATGATGATGGCGAGCATCTTCCTGTTCAGTATTCTGGGCTCCTACGCACCTCTTGTGATCATAGGGTTTCAGCTTCTGGCCATTCTCTTCTCGGACAAGATCACGCTCAGACTTGGAGAGCGCGCCAGCTTCTTGCTAAACTCTTTCGCTTAACATGAAGATGTATGCTTGGTTTTGGCAAGAGAACGGATGAGCTTTACACTCACTCATGCGGCTCTTGAGGAAGAGTCATTGAATGAGTGTAAGGCTCTGTATGAT
>JALHTG010000072.1 GCA_022865705.1 Candidatus Bathyarchaeota archaeon
GGCTGAACCCGCTAAGACGTAGCAGACCCTTTTCTGTGATTGGATGATTGTGCGGATCCTCTTCAGCGTATCATCGCCCCATCGTATGATGTCTTGGAATTCGTCCAGCATGACGACGAAGTGGACGCTCTTGTCGGTCGCCAAGGACTCTGCGTAGTGTAAGGCATCCTCGATCAACGTGTCTTCGTCTGTTTGCTTGTCTCGAAACCTCATTGTGAACTCTGAGAATTTCACTTCGCTGACTCTGTCTCGGACGGCCTTTGCTCTTTCGCTGATGGCTTTCACTAATCTCTCTAGGTAAGCTTTGTCACCAGTCTTCTGCACATAGCATGCCGCGGCGGTGTCGACGAGCAATTTTGCGAAGCGGCTCTTTACCGCTAGTCCGTAGCAGTTGATGATCATAGGCACTACGCGCGGATTTGACTCTAGTTTGATTGCGAGGTTTTCGAGGATGGATGTCTTTCCGGTCCTTCGGAGGCCGATCAGGACTGAGTTACTGGAGCCGCCTTTTTCAACTCCTCTGGCCAGTGTGAGAAGTCTGCCCAACTCTCTTTCTCTGTTCACGAAATAGACTCCTGTCACTGGCTTACCTATCATGAACGGAGGCTGGTGCATTGGAATCGATGGATATAGGAAGAGGCGCCTATATAGGCGTTCTTCCCTATATACTGGCACGCGTATGATGTAAGCAACCCGACATGCTCCCAGCCGAGTCTCACCAACCCGTCGGATCTCAGCCACGATTCGAACTGACGCTTGACCCCGTACGAGAACCCGTGCTCAACAGAAACGTACGTGGATCGACGTCATTATTCCCCACTGAAGCTTTCTGACAGCATGAACTTGCGAGAGAGCCCCCCCGCCAACAGAGCGTCGCTGCGCCAATATAACTATACTGAATACGGCCGGCCGGCCAATACTCTCTAGTCATAGCAATGGAATTTGTCAATTCAACAGTCAACGTGCCGGAGATAAGGCACCGCGTCTGCATGACCACGCAATCTCTAACTATCTAGCCCCGACAGCAGCCATCTGTGTGTACCCAATCGCTATGGTTTGGAGCCATAGAGAAACGAAGCCACAAACGAACCTAGTTTGCATATCTAATATTCGCGAAACCCTTTTAATGGTTCATCCCAATCTAGACCTGTTCAGGTGTTTGTAATGCCGACGGCTCTTCACATAATCATGGACACCGAAAGAGAGGCTGCAAAGATACTTGATGAAGCGAAGGCTGAGGCAGAGAAGATCATGAAAGAAGCTGAAGAAGAAGCGCAAAAGATCTACACTAAATCCTACGAACAGGCCATCTCTGAGGCGGAGCAAAAAGCCTCTGAGCTGAAGAGGACAGCAAAGGAGAACGCTGAACACGAGGCAAACACTGGGCTTCAGGCTGCAGAGAAGGAGATAAGAGCGATCCGAGACAAGGCTAGCAAGAATTCTAGCGTGGCATTGGAGAACGTGCTGAAGGAGATCCTATCAGGCTCGTGAGACTATGAAAGAGGAAACGCAAAGAATCACCGATCAGATCTTGGTCGATGCAAGGGAGGATGCGAGGTCCATCATTGTCGAAGCGCGTAAGTCTGCTGAAATGATGATGGAGAAACAAAGAGAACTAGGCTGTCAGAAGGCCCAGGAACGAGTTTCCTCCATCCTAAGCAAGGCCAAGAACGAAGCCGATATTGCTAGAGGGATGGTCTTTACTGACGTTAAAAGAAAGGCGGGTTGGATGATTCTGTCCGAGAAGGAACAGCTGATGGCAAATGTCCTTAATGAGGCGAAGTCTCAACTGGCAGCGCTTGCCAAGACAAAGAAGTACATACCAGAACTAGAAAGGATAATCGTCGATGCGGGAACTGCGTTGGGTGGCGGGAAGCTTCAAGTCGTCTTGAACAAACACGACTCACCCCTGCCTTTGAAGCTTGATGCAATGTCAAAGTTGATCTCTGAAAGGACAGGAAACAAGACGGAGCCTGTGCTCTCCAAGGAGAGAATCGAATCCTCTGGCGGCGCTGTGGTCAAGACGGCTGACGGCAAGATCGTTCTGGATAACACGTTCGAAGCTATGCTCAGACGACGTGAAAGAAATCTACGACTCGAGATTGCGAAAATCCTCTTCGCATAGTCAGCTGAGAGATTGCTGAGACAGCTATTCGAATCATTTCGTCGATTGAACAGAATCTTCTTAAACGGATAGAAGATATGGTTTCAAGATGGAGTTTCTTCGGAGTCGTTGACGCCGAATAGTCTATGCGTTATCAACAAGTGAAGACAACAGGTCAAGACATGATCTTGCTGGATGTCACCGCTGAATAGAGTGAATTCTCCATAGCCTGAGATCATCGCTGCAAAACATTGACAAACTTGTCGAGGCGCACGCGTATTTGAAGAAAGATCCGGAGGCTGTGTCGATCAAGCGTTGTCAAACAGCAAGGGTTCAGTACAGCGTTCTACCCCCGTTTGATTCTGCGACATGCTGCGTTGAGAGTGTGCTCAGGAGGAACTCACGCCAAGACACGGCAAGAACAGGAGCACAATAGAGAAGCTAGTCCGACTCTTCAACCTGCTAGCGACAATGGCGATGCCTTCGGTTAAGAAGACCTCCATGAAGATGCAGCGCACTAAGGAAACTTACAGGCGAGTTATTCGAACAGACCTGGGCGCAGATTCTTCATAGAGATTCTTTTCCCTCACCATCTAAGCCGACTGAGTTTACGAACGTCAAGAGTCTTGTAGTGTCGGTAGGCGCATACAACTAGTGCCAGAGCTACCGCAACTACGCATGCTCCTATGACTATTGACAAGATCACGAACGAATGCCCTAAAGGATCAACGAACCCTGGTCTTGCATATGCTGAGAAAGCTATGAAATTCAGATTGGCAGCGCTTGTGATTATCTCGATTCCGATTATTAGTCGGATCATGTTCCTCTTGACTGCCAGGCAGTATATGCCTATTACGAAGAGGATCACGGAGGTGCCTAGGTAGTAGTTTAGTTCAATCATTCTTTTTCCTCTGTGTGTTTGATGGGTTTCAACATGGCTATGCAGCATGCGGCAGAAGCCAAGACGAGAAACGCCTGGGCAATGAGATCCAGATACCTTTGCCCCCAGAGAAGACTAGAGGTTCCTTGCCCAACATTCCCAGAAGATTCGATGAATCTCGCCAGGAATCTTGTTGGAGAGAATGTTGGAAACGCGTTCCTGAATATGACCGCAAAGAGTGATACTATCATGATTATGGAGAGAAATGTGCCGGCGATGCTTATCCAGTCAGTTCTCTTGCTCTCCACTACTCTCACTTCCTACTGGTTAACATGACAGCAGCTATTAGAAGGACGATCGTTGCTCCGGCGTAGATGAGTATCTGGAATACTGCAGCATACGGTGCATTCAGAAGCCAGAATAGGCCGCCGAGGGAGACTGACATCGCTGCAAGCGCGATCACTGCATGTAGCAGATCTTTCAGTTCAACTGTCAATATGGCAAGGATGCAGGTGGCAACCAGAAGTGCCAGTTCTAGAGCTTCCAACATTTCTTGGCTCTCCTCACTCATTCTTGGGTCGTTTGAACTCGTAGATCAGTTCTTCTTTCTTCGTGTTAGCGAGGGCGAACTCATCGGTCTGCTTTATTGCGTTTCTGGGACAAGATTCAACGCACTGCCCACAGTAGACACATTGCATTGGATACCATTTCATATCACATGTCAGTCCCTTTCCAACCATTTCTAGCGCGAACGCCGGGCAGTCGAAGACGCATGTGCCACATCCAATGCATTTCGTCACGTCTATTTCGATCTTTGCTCTGGTGCCTTCAATTGGCTGGTATTTCTCGAATGGATATAGCATCGTAGCAGGTTTTTTCGCAAGATGCTTCAACAGTTCTCTTTCCATAGCCATACCTAATTCACCTCAAGAGAGCTTGGAGGATCACTATTTGGAGTATTGCGAGCGGCACCAGATATTTCCAGGAGCCGCTGATCATTTGGTCTATTCTGAACCTGGCAAAGAGAGCCCTAAGGTTTGAGAGGATTAGGACCACCAGAGTTGATTTGATCAGGAACCAGACGATGCCTGGAATCAACGCGATTGGACCAGAGGGGCCACCGAGAAATAGAGAGGTGATCAAGCCTGCTGCGAGGACCACTTCCAAGTCTAGGGCAAGTCTCATTAGAGCAAGCTTTCTTCCACTGAACTCCGTTTGCCATCCTGCGACTATCTCTGTTTCGGCTTGCGGGATGTCGAAGGGAATTCTTTCAAGCTCAGCCAACATTGCTAGGATGGCTATGCCAAATCCCACAGGAGTAAGAACGATAGTCCAAAGGCCATACGTTGCTTGCCATTCAACTATCTTTGAGATCGACAGGGACCTGGCGACTATCGCCGGGCCGATCAGAACTATTGCGAGAGGAACCTCATAGCCTAAGATTTGCATTGCTGCCCTCAAGCCACCAAGGGTGCCGAATCTGTTTGTTGAACTCCATCCCCCTAGGAAGGCTAAGATGGCGATAAGGCTCATGATGAATATTGTGAAGATGAGGTCTCCCTCGAAGTGGATGAATGCGTTGACTCCGCTTATTGGTATCAGGAAGAGTGCTGTGAGAGGAAGAGTTAGGATTAGAATGGGAACTCCTCTGAAAAGAGGTTTGTCGACGGCTGCTGGCTCTATGTCTTCTTTTGCGAGTAGTTTTATGAAATCTGCCAATGGTTGCAGCAAGCCATGTGAACCCGTGTAGATAGGCCCGTACCTGTTCTGGAGCCTGGCGAAGAATCTTCTATCCAACCACTCGTAGAACCAGGCGAGAGCGAACAGGAACAGCAACCCAGGGAAAACGAGCAAACCAAGAATGTCCATGAGTTCTCATCACCCATAGCGTTTCTCTACATACTTCTTGAGCTGTTCGCAACTCCATGCCCAACTCTTGCCTGATTTGGCATCCAAGAATGCTACTCTGTCAGTACAGCTCATGCAAGGGTCTATGGCCGCGAGTACTATGGGAACGTCGGCCATGGATCCGCCTATGAGCATCTTCTTCATTGAAGCCCAATTGGCTAAGGTTGGGGCTCTAATCTTGTATCTTTCCGGCTTGTCTGTGCCATTGGATTTGCAGTAGTGGATATCCTCTCCTCGCGGAGCTTCGACAATACTCACATTTTCTCCAGGTGGAACCGATCGTGGAGCTCTCACTCTTATTGGTCCTTCGGGCAGCTTGTCTACGGCGTATTCTAGCATCTTGGCCGATTGCTCCAGTTCGTCTATTCTTACAAGGATTCTTGCGGCGACGTCACAGCCGTCATTTGTCACCACGTCGAACGGGATTTCGTCGTAGGCTGAGTAGGGATCATATTTTCTCACATCACGCTTGACATTGCTGGCTCTGGCCGTTGGGCCTACTGCGCAAAGCGCGATTGCGTCTTGGGTCTTTAAAACGCCAACTCCCACTGTCCTTTTTGCTATGGTCTTTTCTGATAGAGCGATTTTCCTGTAGTAGCTTGTACGTTCTCCGAGATAGGTAAGTCCTTTCTTGATATGAGGTATCATGTCGCTCGTTATGTCTCTTCTGACACCTCCTATCCCGTTAGTGGCATGGAGGACTCGATTGCCGGTGATTCTTTCCATAAGATCCAGTGCAACTTCTCGGTCTTGCCATGTATACATGAAAAGTGTGTCGAAGCCGATCTCGTGACCGGCAATTCCAACCCACAATAGGTGGCTGTGGATCCTCTCAAGCTCGGCGACAATTGTTCGGATGTATTTCGCTCGGGGAGGAGCCTCGATGCCTAGCAAGGCTTCGACATTGTTGGCGTAGCAGAGTTGGTGTGCCATTGCGCATATTCCACACACTCGTTCGACCACGTACAGGTTTTGGACATAGGTTCTGTTCTCGAACGCTTTCTCTGCCCCTCTGTGCACATAGCCTAGACGAATCTTCGCATCAATGATCTGCTCTCCGTCAAGGGTTAGGGTTATGTTCTCTGGTTCTTTGAGTGCAGGGTGCTGTGGGCCGACTGGGACAGTAAATATCGATTCAGACATTGCTCATCATTCCTGAATCTTGTCTAGTTCGGCTGTGATCGCGTCAACCTTCCATTCTTTTCTGAGAGGGTATAATCCGTTGGGCCATTTCTCAGGAAGGATCAGAGGGGATAGATCGGGATGTCCTTCGAAGACGACGCCAAACATGTCGTGAATTTCTCGCTCGTAGAGTTCTGCGCCCAGAATTATATTGACAATTGTGGGTAGCTTTGGATCAGTCTTTGGCACGTTAGTTTTCAGGGAGAGTACGACACTTCCTTCCACAAGGTGGTAGATCACTCCAATTGCCTGTCCGAGGTCGAGGCCCGTTATTGTGGAAACGTGCCTGTATCCTTTCTGAGCTACATGTGTCACGACTTCTGTTAAAGAATCAGAGTTGATTGTGACGAAGACTCTTCTTGATCTCTGGACTAGAGACTCCGTGACCTTGTCGCCGAACCTTTGCTTCAGATCCTCTACAAGTTCCTGTTCTTTCGCTAAGGTAGACAATTACCTATTTCCCTCCTTGGATCTTCTGGAGCAACTTGACAGCACCGTCTATGATGGCCTGTGGCCGTGGAGGACACCCCGGAACGTAAACGTCGACCGGGACCACTTTGTCTGCTCCTTCCTGAACATTGTAGCATTGCTGGAATACCCCACCAGACAGAGAACAGGACCCCAGTGCCATAACGAATTTTGGTTCGGGCATTTGCTCGTAGATCCTGATGAGTCTGCTCTTGATCTGTCTTGTCACAGTTCCTGTAAGAAGCATGACGTCTGCGTGTCTCGGGCTTCCACGGAGAATCATACCGAATCTCTCAATGTCATATCTCGGGATTAATGCAGCTAGTGTCTCTATGTCGCATCCATTGCAGCCACCAGCATTGAAATGGAAGACCCAAGGCGACTTCATTCTCGACCATTTTACTATGTCCAAGCCCATACACCAATCAATCCAGTTTCAGCAACGGAAGCAACAATACAACTGCCGACAGAGTGATCAGAGCGTAGAGGGCTGGGATTAGCCCAGGACTCATGAAGGACACTGCCAGCATGAACGCCAGAATGTCAAAGATCATGAAGTATACTGCATAAATGAAGAATTTCTGGATGTTGAGTTGAAGTTTCTCTGGCGGATATTCTTCGCCACAAGCATAAGTGGTCAGCTTGCCAGGAGTTTTCTTTCCTTTTGGCGCTATTTTTCCACCAATCCAGTAGAAGACAAGCGAAACGATTAGGGCGGTAAGGAAGACTATAGGCAACGAGGCGATTATGTCTTGCACGTCTCTTCACATTGTTGTACGTGTGTGTTTGCGTTTTCGGGTTCCTCACAAGGAAGTCGTATATATGCCCTTCCGAGACCAATGTTGAGAGGATATTGACCGACGAATCAAATCAATGATAGCCGGACCTTAGAGTCTATGTGTGCTCTCTTGATGTCATGTCCAGGTCGATAAAGACCGAGGCAACAATAGCCTTAACGCCTATCTGATTCTTCTTTGTCTGAGCTGGGAACATAACCAGCTTCAGTACACATAGGTGGTTGTGACGGAGTACAAATGGGTCGTCCTAACAGTGACGACCGTCGGCGCCTTCATGGCTGCGTTGGATAGCAGCGTGCTGATTGTCGGTTTGCCAACTGTGCTTCATGAACTGAACGCAACATTGGTTCACGGCGTCTGGATAATGACAGGCTACAGGCTTGCAACAACAATCTTGCTAGTTGCAATAGGTAGAGTCGCTGATATGCTTGGAAGAGTCAGACTGTACAACTTGGGTTTCGCAATATTCACAGTCGCATCAGCGCTATGCGGCCTTTCACAAACCGGCGATCAACTCGTGTTCTTCAGGCTCATTCAGGGGATCGGTGCAGCGTTGCTGATTGTGAATAGCGTCACTCTCATCGCGGACGTCTTCCCATCCAAAGAACTAGGAACTGGCATAGGCATTAACTTCATGGCATTCAACCTAGGCTCGATAGTTGGCTACACAATAAGCGGGTTGATGGTGGATCTAGTCGGCTGGAGGTACATATTCTTCCTCAATGTCCCAGTCGGTGTCTTCGGGACAATGTGGGCTCACCTAAGGTTGAAGGAAATGCATCGCGGAGTTTCTGAGAAGTTTGACTTCTTTGGAGCGGTCTTGTATTCGAGCGCCCTGACACTGATTCTGATAGCATTGAGCCTTGAGAACCTAGGTTCGCCGCTGGTGATTACTCTCTTGGTGGCTGGACTCCTCATTCTACCAGTATTCGTCATTGTCGAGAAGAAGGTCTCGCATCCTACGTTGGATCTGGACCTCTTCAAGATAAGACCCTTCAGTGCCGGGAACTTAGCCAGTTTCCTCAGCTCTGTCGCTTTCAGCTCATTGCCCTTCGTGTTGACGCTCTATCTTCAACTAGTAAGGGGAGAGGATGCAGTGGTCACAGGATTGCGCTTCATACCAATGGAGGCTGCTGTTTTTCTTCTCTGTCCCTTGAGCGGAAGATTTTCAGATCGTTACGGAGCAAGGGGATTGAGCACACTCGGGCTTCTCTTCAACATAGGGGCGCTCGTATGGTTCAGCACGTTAGACATGAGTACAAGCTACGTGGCGGTGATTCTAGGGTTGATTGTTGCAGGAGTCGACAGAGCCCTCTTCATCTCACCCAATGCAAGCTCAATAATGGGGCAGGTCTCTCCAAGCAAGCGAGGGGTGGGAAACGGCATCAGGACTACAGTAGTTCAGACAGCCGTTGTCATCAGTCTTCCTCTCTCATTAACCTTCATGACTTTAGGCATGCCCTATGACGCACTATCCCAGATAGCGGCAGGAAACGTCAGTCCCTCCTCAGAAGAGATTCTCACTTTTCTTTCAGCACTCCGATACCCGCTTCGGTTATCAGCTATCATGGTCGCTTTGGCACTGGTGCCTTCGCTGCTGAGAGGACGAAAAATGACTGTCGAACAGCAAGAAGCTCCCGAATTGTTAGAAACCACCTAATCGGTCAGACGAAGACTTGCCCATCATGCAACGTTCTAGTCCAGCCAGGCTAATGCTTCTGCAATTCAGCCTGAAAAAAGACACACGCACGAAAGATTCGCGACAACTAGGAAAAGAGGGGAGGCATCTTGTGCGACTCCGTCATCAGTTCATCGCTTTGGTTTCTCGTCACCGACGTAGGCTATTGCGTTGATCTCCACTAGTTGACCGTAGCCCCTGGGGTTTCCGGCCTCCCAGCACGTTCGTGCTGGGGGCTCCTTTCCAAAGAATGACCCATAGACAGCATTTGCTTTCGCATAGTCATTCATGTTCCTGAGAATCACTTGGCATTGTACGATGTCATCCATTGTTCCGCCTCCAGCCTCCACTATGGCCTTGACGTTCTCCATCACCTGTCTCGTCTGCCCTTCAATATCCTCTGGCGTCTCCTTCGTCTTGGGGTTCGTTGGCCCTTGTCCTGAAACGAAAATGAACCCTCCGGCCTTTGTTCCATGGGAATATGGTGCGATTGGCGGAGGCGCATCCTTTGTGTGCAAAACCTCTTTCGGCATCTAAATCAGATCTCCGGACACAAAATGCTATGTGGCTATTTAAAATGTGCACGACACGGAGCGGCCACCACCGCACAAGAAGAGCTGTGCACTCATTCGATCAAGAGTTTGGTGCGGTCGCCGGGATTTGAACCCGGGTCAGAAGCGCACTGCATTGTAGATATGGCAGGCTTGCGGCGACACTCATGAGTCGTTCCCGTCCTAGACCAGGCTAGACTACGACCGCACCTGGCTCGCCGTATTCTCTCTTGCCACCCTTAAGATTTACGGGAAACAGCGTTCATGAATACGTTGAACGTTACTAGGGTTTATCTTCTGAATGAGCTTTGATGCATCTTCCCTAGTCACAACTACTCTGAAATGAGGATGTCTATTCTTACGGATCTTGCACCTTGTGATTCTATGCCTTATCCAGAACATTGTGAGGATTCTTGAGAGCTGTTACTCAAGCGCGTACGTTCTCCAATGCCATCTCATCGCAAACTGGTGACTATGTTCAATTCAACCCGAAGAGCAGACTGAAAGTGCCGGTAAAGTGGTGCCGAGGACGTGATTTGAACACGTGATTTGGCCGGCTCGACGCCGTCAACCCGGTCTTCAGCTTCACCTGTCCTGTAGACATCGGGTGCTCTCCCAGGCTGAGCTACCTCGGCCTTCCTGAGTTAACGATCCTATCGAAGGTTCGTATGAGGCTTAAAATCTTTCTTGACGATCGATTCCTTAATGCTGTTTTGTCTTCGGTTTCGGTGGGAAACCAATTTAAGAAGGGAATAGGGCAAGGTAGTCGGCTATGGGCCGGTAGATCAGCCTGGTATGATCGTCCGCTTGGCATTGTATTACGAGGGACGAAATGCGGAAAGGTTCAAGTGAACCCCGTAAGGACGCGGGTTCGAATCCCGCCCGGTCCACCAACTTCTGGCGCGCTTGGAGCTTACAGACACGATAATCTGCAACAGTCTTCCTAGAAGTCCTCGCCTGCCTTCTCGAGAAGCTCTCGATACCATGCAGCAAGCTCATACCGATCCGTCGCATAATCGCCTCTGTAAGGTTTGATGTCCAAGATCGGTGTTCCGTCGAAGAGATCGAGGCCGAGAACGAACAGCTTTCCCCCTTCCTTGCGAAGAAGCCTCACCAGGCTTAATCCAATGGGGTTGGGTCTGATAGGGGAGTCAATTGCGAATACTCCGACTAAAGGCAGCTCTTCGATCTTGAATCCCTTTCTCAAGAGTCGCCGCGGCTTGACCCTCAACGGACCTGTCTGCTCAGGCGTCAACTTATGCAGGAAACTCAACACGAAAATGTGTGAGAAGCCTTCCAGACCGTCCAATGCTTCACGAAACTCAGGAAAGATCTCCACTGTTGCCTCAGAATCTTGACTCCGCTCCCTTATCTCTTCATCAGGAGCCTGCGTCCTCACAACACCTACAGGATGAAATGTGATCTCTCTTCTCGTAGCCACGCCATAATCCTCACATCAATTAGGCAAGTTCTTGCTTTAATCGTTAGAGGGAAGCTGACATTAGAGAACTGGTAGTCGATACCTGATCCAATGACTGACAGCATGCACAATGCTCAAAAGCCTTGGAATAGAATACCTCGTCGTTTCAGAATGTAGGGGCGAAGGAACAAGGGCGCACCCAAACTGAGATTGGAGACGCACCCCGCATCATCACCACTCCACCGCAGTAACATATTCTCGTGATTCAGAGTATGTTATCGCTACGCGTACCTGTTAAGATGTTTAAATGAACAAGGCTTGAGTACTAGCGCGCGCAAAGCGATTGAGCTACCGCCTGAACTCCAGATCCACAGAAGCACAGTAGCAGGCATGATCTCCTACACTAGTAACACTGAACTATCCAGAAAACTCATTGACTTCCTGACATCAAACGAGGCGAGAAAGATTTACTCCGACTATGGCTGGTTCCACAGCAAATAGTAGCCAGAAGCGGTTAACTCCAACCTAGCGGTCACATCGTTAACCAAAGAAATCAACCTTACTACTTGACCTAATTCTCTCTCAGTCAGACGCTCGTCGTTCTCGCCAGTACCATTACTGCAATCGATTGAAAAGTGATGAACCATATCAACAGAACGACTAGATCCACAGTGAACAACACACTCGGACCTATTGTCGCTTCTCTCAAAGCATTAACCACATACGTGAGCGGTGTCAGATAGGATACTATTCGAAGCTGAGCCGGCAAAGACTCCGTCGGTATGAATACTCCGCTAATGAATATCATCGGTAGCCTGAGAGCAGTCAATACCATGTTGGCCGTTGGCATATCCTTCGCCCCAGCCGATATCGTCATCCCAAAAGCGGAGAAGACAAAAGCTCCTGCCATAGCAGCAACCACAAAAAGCAGCGGACTGACCACCGTCCCTGCACTGACCAGAACCGCTCCTAACGCAGTAACAAGCGACAGCAAGATACCGAAAGCAGAACCCGCCAGACACTTACCGAAGATTATGTTCAAAGTCGACAGAGGAGCAGACTGAAGCAGCTCGTAGGTCTGAGTTTGCTTCTCAATAGGGATGGATATTGCTACCACGGAAGAGGCCCCAAAGAGGGAAACCACACCCACAAGCCCTGGAACCAGAAGACTGAAAGGAATTTCCCGCCCAATCGAAAATGAGAGATACACGAAGGCAGGTATCAATATGCCGAAACCAAGAATCTGCGGCTTGAAGTAATAGATCCTCGCATCCTTTCTTGCAACACAGATTGCCTTTGCGATGAAATCCGAGAAAGTGCTGTCAGTTTTGTGTGAAGAGTTGTTAGCCACGTTGGGGACCTCCCTTGACAGCACGAAGCAACTCCATTCTCTCAAGCTGAACCGCGTCAAGCCCTGTATACTTGACGAAAACATCTTCCAAGCTAGGCTGGCTGGTACTCATGCTGATTATCTCAAGTTTGGCTGACGTGGCAAATTCAACTATTTTTCTGAGTACACTGTTAGCGTTCAATGTGTGAACGTGATACTTGTTACCTTGTCTTGTAACCTCTTTCACTGTTGGCTCAGCCTTGAGAAACGTTTCAAAGTCGGAGCCACTTCCGCTCAGAGCAACCTCGACAATACGCTCGCTCTGCAATGATGACTTCAATTGCTCAGGAGAACCGTCTACAACCATTCTCCCTTGTCTTATTATTGCGATGCGGCCGCAAAGTTGGTCAGCTTCATCAATATAGTGAGTTGTAAGGAAGATTGTCATGCCCTCCTTATTCAGTTCTCTAAGAAGCGTGCGGATGATTCTGGAACTCTGCACATCCAAGCCACTTGTAGGCTCGTCGAGAAAGAGAACCTCTGGAGCATGAATGAGCGCGGCAGCGATGCGTACCCTGCGCTTCATTCCTTTAGAGTAGCTGGCCAAGTGGTCATTTCTTCTCTCGTAAAGTTGGAAAGCTCGGAGCAGCTGTTCAACCCGTTTGTCTCTAGTGGATTTGTCTACGCAGTATAGCCCGCCGATGAATGTGAGGTTGTCCCAGGCAGACAGCTCATTGTAGAGATTGCTTGTCTCTGACACTACGCCTATCTTCTGCTTAACCTTCAAGTTTTCTTTGACACAGTCTCGGCCGGAGATCTTAGCCGTTCCAGACGTGGGCTTAGTCAAACCTGTGAGCATGCGTATAGTTGTGGTCTTTCCCGCACCGTTGGGGCCGAGGAATCCGAATATTTCACCCTTCTTCACTTTGAAGTTAATGTGGTCGACGGCGAGGATCTCGGCGTATTGCTTTGTCAGTCCTGATGCTATGATTACGGGGTCTTCACTCATTTGCAGCACCGGAGGACAAATCTATGATAAATGGCGAAAATGGAAAAGAAAAAGGATATCTGAGCATTTCTTTACCGTCCCACGGGTAGGCCGAAGTTGCAAAAATGTCGGCTTGCATACGTGCTTCTATTTTTCCTTGATTCTAGAAAGTCTATAGGTAACAAATCCATGGGGGAATACAATGTCAAAATAGTCTTTCGTCTCCCAATCCATTTTCTCAGTAAGCATCATTGCTAGTTTCATCGGGCCTATAGCGGCAAATGCTTGACAACAGATTCCATTTGGCTCGGGTGTTCGTCCCCCTATCATGAAGACTTCTCCTCGTTCCGTTTTCGCTATTCCTGGACAAATACCCGAATCTGTATTAACCGCAATTGCTTCACATTTGATTCTATTCAAGTCACACGTATCCTCCTTATTCTCCCAATTCGCCGATTGCTTCACGGATGCTCATAGTGGCGCGCCATTTCAGGCGACTCCTAGAAGTTTCGTTCTGCATCACTGGTTTCCTTTTCTGTCCTTGCATTCCGTGGATTGCTGTGCACATGGATGTTTCTTCATGTTTGGGTGGCATTCTCTTATCTGCTCTTCAGAGCAGTCCTGCGGTGTTCCTTTGAGCTTCTCTGGATGCGTACATTTACCTTTACACATTTCAGACACCTGCAAAACCTATTCTTTTTATAGCATTTAAACTATCAAGTTTATAGTAGGAAAGTAACTATGGTAGAGGAAAGCGTCTGCAACTGCTTATGCTTCACCGAAGGAACACTCGATGTCATTAGCAAGAAGTGGACTCTACTCGTAATCAACGCGTTAGGAAACCATCAAACGTTAAGATACACAGAGCTAATGAGCGAATTAGAAGGCATAAGCCCCAAATCACTAGCAGACACTCTAGCAGAACTGCGCAAACAAGGATTAGTTCAACGAGAGGCACTAGCAGAGATACCCCCCAAGGTCCAATACCATTTGACGAAGGACGGAAAACAGCTGAGAAAAGCGATTGATCCCTTATTGCAGTGGGCGCTGACCAGAGCCAAAGCGCCCGGTAAATGCTCCTCCAGATACAAGAATGCCAAGGCCCATCTTTTGAAGACGACGAATAGACAAGTGAAGAAATGCAACTGAGCATCTTCAGAAAAACTGAATATCAGCGAACAACGCGATAACAGAAGCTAAGCAAAAGTCCCAAAAGATCTTCGAAGCAGCTTCAACGACAAAAAAAAGCTTGGAATCCATCTGGGGCTGCGTCTGGATTCAGGTATCGAAAGGCAATAATGCCCGCAGAGCTATTATGTTATTTGTCGGAGATTTGTGACCTAGGCCGAACCGTGGGAACCACGTTTGAATCGTGGTTCTCGGCGGCCGCACCAAACCCTTGGTTCAGATCTCTGGCATATCCCCGGTTTGAAATTGCCAAAATGAAACTAGCGCTGAGTACTGTTTAGATATCTTAGATCGCGTATTAGTCACGTTTCGTAAAGGTGAGAATAAGCAGGCAGGTTTTCACCAAACAAAAGCAAAATAACGATCCATACCTCAATGGTTGTCTGATGTACCATGAGTGGCGAAAGGAAAAGGATACTGCCACTCGTGGAAGGTGGCGGGCCCGCGGGGATTTGAACCCCGGACCTCCGGCTTCGCAGGCTTGTGCAGACGTTTGTCTTCAGCATCCTAGTCCAACTAGACCACGGGCCCGACTCTCCTACGTTGTCATCCGGGTTTATAGCTTCAGAGCCAAACGCTGTCTTTAGGAGTTCTTCGAAACAGCTCAGTAACGATTACACTACATGGTCTGTTGGCATAAGCTGTCTGGCATTGTGGGTGAGCAGCTGAGCTAAGATGCTTCGAAGACCTTATTTGAACGTGTGCCGTTCATCTCCGAAATCTCAGACAGGATGCGGCATTCCTAATGCCAGATGATCGATCGAGGGACGCTCCAGGCAAGTTGGGTTTCCTCCGCGGCAATATGCTGGTCATGATCACGACCAGCGCAGTGTGGCAATTTGGTGGGAACTCTGTTTGGCCTTTCTTTTCCCTCTACGTTCTGGCCCTAGGCGGACCTCCGGAAATGATCGGAGTGGTCACTGGCATTGGAGCACTTTCATCCATTCTTCCAACCATACTTGGAGGCTATTTCGCAGATGTGTATGGTCGGAAAAAGGTGACCGCATTCTTCAGCATAGTTCTAGGTTTCACAAGCCTATTCATGGCGATGGCCTCAGACTGGCGAATGCTGGCAATAGCAGTAGTTGTGGACTCTCTTGCAACAGGTTTTAGAGAACCAGCGATGAGTGCTTTGATTGCTGATTCGCTTTCCTCCGAAACAAGAGGGATAGGGTTTGCTGCCTGGGCCATACTTCCTGGAGCTCCCTCTGTAATCTCACCTATGATCGCGGGATACTTCATCGATACTCAGGGAGCCCAACTAACGTTGAGATGGGCATACGCCCTAACTGGCTTGGCTGCTCTGTTCGCAGGGATCTGCAGACACCTCTTTCTGAAAGAGACTGTTCGATTGACGAAATCGCAAGCCAGATCTGTTTCAGCTATGACAAGAGCAATCACGACAACACACAAGGAAATGTCCCGTGAACTCTGGATTCTACTTTCCGCCGAAAGCCTTCTCTGGTTAGGCTGGGCTGCCGCCTCACCCTACTTTATCCTGTATGGAACAACTGACGTCATTGGGTTAACAGCATCCCAGTGGGGGCTTGTTCTCCTCAGCTCCAACATAGCCAAGGTGCTGGGCTTTGTCTTCGGCTCAGCTGCGGATAGGTACGGCAGAAGGAACGTTACGGTCGTTACGTCACTGCTGATTGGCGCATCTTCTTTCATGTTCTTGACATCCAGGACCCTGCCTCAAGTGGCCCTAGTCTTCACCATCAATTCTCTTTCAACTCTTGTGGCTCAACAGATGGCCCAAGCGCTGAGAGCTGATGCTTGTCCGAGAGAGAGCAGAAGTAGAGTCTACTCCTTCTTCATCATATGGCAATACATGACTAGGACTATAGGTGCAGTCATGGGCGGGATCCTTTACGTTTCAGTGACAAACGCTATGCCCTTCTATTTTCAGACTTTTGTCTCTTTGATTGGCGCTGCAATATTGATTTCACTGGCTGCGGAAACAGTTCAAAGAAAGTAGTGGAGTAGATTAGTTCACAGTTCTCGAAAGGGCCTCGGCGACATTCTCCCGACCCATAGCAACTATGTAAGGTCCAAGCCTTGGCCCTTCAGGACCGCCTATCAGTACAAGATAGAGGGCTTTGAAGAAGTCTTTTGCCTCTAAGGAATGTTTTCGAGCGAGAGTGAAGATGCCGTTCTGAATCTTCTGTTCATCATCTTCAGATCTTATCAATGAAATGAGATCCCTTACTGCCGCTTTCTCCACATCTGTCAGGTCAATCCTAGCCTCCTTTATCTCTTCAAAGTCCTCAGCCCAATTCCGGGCGTATTGTATCCTACTCAGAAAATCTTGAGAACTCTCATCGACTGAGAGACCATATCTCCTCAGCTTCTCCTCCATGAACGTGACTTCTCGGCCTTTTGGAGCAACTTTTGCCAGATAGACCAAGAGGTTGTAGGGGACATGGACCGAAGGTTTCTGAGGAGGATTGAGAAGCCAACAATACTCATATAGCCCTCGGAGCTTTGCTCGCTCCCTTGTGTCAGACACATTCTTTGCGCCAAAATAGACGTCCTCCAGTTCGTCTAACTCCCTCATGTACGATGGTATGTCTGAGACTCCAAGACTTCTGGATCCCACGACCCGCTTGTACATAAGAAGCAAGAGAGATTGAGGAGATCCGTACCTGAACCAGACTTGAGGCGTGAAGACATTTCCAGCTGACTTCGAGATCTTCTTTCCACCTTTGTCTAGGAACATTTCGTATCTGATGTGGAATGGAGGGGGATATTGCAGAATCTCTTCGCAGATTCTGTCATTGACTCGAACTGAGTCTGCTATGTCTTTGCCGTAGGCTTCAACATGAATTCCCAGTGCACTCCATCGAACAGCAAACTCAACTTTCCACATCAGTTTTCCCTGGGCTTTGGTGATGTCGGCCAAGCCCTCATGTCCACATCCCTGAAGCCAAGTTCCCTTGACTTCCATACCGTTGCACCTGTACGCGACCTTCTTCTCATCAGACAGGTACTTCAGAGCAGTAGTCGTGTATATCCGTCCACAATTCTCACAAACCGCAAAATAGGGAAGGACTTCAACATACTTCTCTTGGGAAACTTCAGACCTTATTATGTCACCAACCTTCGTCGCATTGCTAAGGACCAAGTGGGTCTCTTTGTTGAACAAACCTCTCTTGTAGGCGTCTGCGGCTGAAACGAACTCATATTCTATTCCGCAAGTATCAAGGGCCTCGCGAAGAAGGCTACTCATGTGCTCACCATAGCTGCCGTGGCAGTCGAAGGGATCGGGCACCTGATTAACAGGGTAGCCAAGATATTTCTCCAAGGACTCAGGAAGCCCTGCCGGAACCTTTCTTAAGCCGTCCCTGTCGTCAGTAAACGCTACGTAGGTAGCTTTGTGCCCACATGCCTCCAGCGCAAGCTTCATTCCATAAGCCCTTGCGCCGTCGCTGAGGCTTCCAACATGAGGAATACCTGAGGCGCCAAGCCCACTCTCGACTTTGAACAGGTCAA
>JALHTG010000073.1 GCA_022865705.1 Candidatus Bathyarchaeota archaeon
ATCATACAGAGCCTTACACTCATTCAATGACTCTTCCTCAAGAGCCGCATGAGTGAGTGTAAAGCTCATCCGTTCTCTTGCCAAAACCAAGCATACATCTTCATGTTAAGCGAAAGAGTTTAGCAAGAAGCTGGCGCGCGTCGCCTTACCTCGATGAATGAGGCGAAACTAATATATGAATTGCTGCAGATTGGGTGCGTACTGGGAAACATTGTTGCGGACCATGTACGGCTACGAGGTTGGAGCATGAGAGTTGAGAGCATCGCGGAGATGGTCGGCCCGTTGGTGGCACTAGCGCTGCTCTGATGTTGGAAGGCTCAGATACCTGATTTTTCTCTCAAACAAATACAACGTTAATCCCTATGCCCTCTTGAATGCCCTAATCGAGGCCGAAAAGAAGAGCACTGCCGAATGCGATTGCCTTAGGATTACGCTTCGCAGCAGAGGCATAGATGATGCAAGTTTTCTCATAACAAAGCGATCAGGGACAGTGGCACAGGTAAGAATGGGAAGCGATGTATGGAGGAACCCCCGAGATACCAGGCACCTCTACTCCATCCTAATTGAAGATGAGCAGCTACTAAAGAAGCGGTACAGTCTGTCTTCACTGATTAAACACACTCGAGAATCAGCTACGATTGAACCGTTGAGGCCGATTGATGCAAAGCGAGCAACGCAGACTGCCAAGAGTCGACTTAGCTCGATCGTATCTTCTAGCCATAGATTGGTGGAACAGAGGCATGGCAGAGAAAGATAGATGCGTGTTGTGTGAGGTTGTGGGCGGAGAGCTGCCTTCAAGAAAGGTGTACGAGGACACATCATTCCTTGCTATTCTGGATGTTAATCCCTGCGCCGAGGGCCGCTGCCTGGTCGTTCCTAAGACGCATACGGCGCGGTTCAACGAGATGGGCGACGATGAGTTAGCTCACCTTTTCAGAGTTGTGAAGATCGTTGCGAGGAAGATTAAGAAAGCCTTCAATCTTGAGTCTATCTGCGTTTTCATACGAGGCCGGCGCATCTCTCATCTGTGCGTGGCTGTCTTTCCACCCATGCAAGGTGATTCGCCCAGCGATTTTCCTCAATCTATGTTTGAGGGAACTGAAGTGGATCTAGAAAATGTGGCAGCGAGACTCACAGCCATCAAGGGGAATCGCTGCTCGTATTCGCTGTAGGGCTCGGTAGTTACCTAATGGAGTTCTGTCCGCGCTGCAAGTCAGTTCTTCTTCCAGAAAAGAGGAAAGGAAATGTTGTCTTTGTCTGCTCGCAATGTGGTGCGCAGGTAAGCGACGTATCAAGCAAAACTGTGAAGGTATTCGGCGAGTTAGAACCTTCAGTCTTTGTGACAGAGAAGAAGAAGCCGGCAGAACCGAGACAAGAAGAGTGACAGACAACATGGAATTAGTTTATGCCTCAAGCACACAATGGATGAGGTTAGTCTTCTACGCGTCGAAGAAGAGAACAGATCACACTGACTGGGAAGAGCGGCGGATCTAGATGAGGCAGAAGAATCTTCTGAGGTTTCCAGCGCGCGCGAATGAGCATGCTTCTGCGAAAGCACACTATGGCCTATGCGTCAGATTCCGATGGCTCATGATTTAGGTTCACTGGGGAACGCTTGGGGAGATAGGAGGCTTTTTTCTTGGGGCTCGCGTGCGCTCAAAGGGATTGGCGCGCTAACGGCCTCTCGGAACCTTCTGCCCCTTACGCGTGCGAGTTTGCCGTTGATGATGCAGAGCGAGACGTATTGTTGGTCTATTGTGATTTTGTTTCTTGGAGAAAGGTAGGTTACGTCCGCGCGGCTTATGCAGCCAGGGAAGCGTCTGCTAAGTCCTTTCTCCCAGTCCATATGCTCGGATATGTCTGGGTGAGCGCTGAAGATAAGGTCACTATACTCTCCAATACTAATTCTCAAAGCCATAGATACGTGGGGGTCCTTTTGAAACACATTCTGGATTCTATCCCGAGCCTTCACTATGTTTACGAGCGCATAGGCCAAGATGTAGTTTGGAGGACAAAGCAGATCAGGATATCTGCATACGGGGCTCAATATCCACCCTTCTTTGATCAGTTGGTCAACGCGTCTCATCACAGTCTTTCTGTGGATTCCAAGCTCCCTGCTCAGGAGATTCTCATTGATTTTGAAAACGCCTCCTGACACAAGATGTTTGAGAATGTTCAAGTGATCCTTGTTGAGCTCTAATCTGTTGATTTCGATTCTTCCCTTTAGGTTCGCCTCATTCTCCATCAGACCTATCGCAGCGCTAGGGTCATACTTCGTCATCAGTTGGTTGGAAACGTAGATGGCGCTTGAAGGAATTCGCATCTCCCTAGGAGGGATCTTACGTTCGTCGATAAGTGATTCCCTCCATAATTGGTATCCAAGTACGTTCTTATGGTACACAAACAGTAGCATGTTATACTCTGCGTGTCTTGACCAGTAGGCAGCGAATATATGTGGGTCTTCAACTATCCAGTCACGTATGGGTTTCTCATCTGGAAGATCGGCACGGATAATTACGAGCAGAGGATATTCTCTATACAGTCCCATGAAAGGGCAGACCGGCTGGTTTACCACATGTTTTTCGAGTAGCCAGATGGTCTCCTTTCGGATAGTGTTCCGGTGCTTTCGTAGCGACTTCGATAGAGCGGCAATGTTTACACTCACGCACTCCCCGGACACCAACATTTTGAGCAGACGTAGATTCATCTCGTCCTCTAGCAGCTCTGGCGAAAACTGTCTAGTGAACAAAGACACCATTAGTGCAAACCTACGGCGAAAGTAACATATCTCCTTTTCACTGGCGCCCGCTCGAGCCTTCTAGTTGCTATGAAGCTCATTCTCTGTTCTCATTCTTCCTCATCACTGTCGATTTGCAGCCTCGAAAGCAGTAGGGCCACTGCCATCACGCCCAGGCCAGCAATGATGAGGACTGCTAGCGTCCGTTTTCTCATTGGGTCATTCTCCAATGTCGCCACGTAGGGCGCGTTGACACGGGATCCTGCGCAAAGATTGCCACTGTCTACAGTAGTTCTCTGCAGTAAGGGCATCTGTATGGCATATTCAAATCATATGCGATGGTCTTCCCACATTTCGAACATTTCGTCTCAGGCATCTGAATCACCTCGCGCCGTTACGCATGATCTTCTCCGATTCAAGTCTGCGCACGAGATCACTTGAGCGCGTTAGAGAGAAAGACTAAAGGTTGCTTGACTCGAACCTCAAATGTTATGTCAGAAGGCGGGAACATGGGCATTCCACAAATGGGTTTTGGGGACGAAATCGGGCCTGGTAAGGTTCTGGTTTCCCCATCTTACGTTCTGATGATCTCAAGGATATTTGGCCATCTCCTGAAGATTGCAAGGAGAATTGACAGCTGAACGGGCACAATCACAATCGCTCTCGGAGCGACTGAGACAAGGGCACCCCAGAGTGTTGGCATCAGACCTAGTTGCCAAACGATA
>JALHTG010000074.1 GCA_022865705.1 Candidatus Bathyarchaeota archaeon
GATCAACTATGCTTGTCGAATATGAGATACGCCAGTGAATCTTCGGAACCGGACAGTGGCAATTAGCACAGACGAAGTGAGTCATTTCGCTCATGCTCCCATCTCCTTCCCGTTCAGGTCGTCCTTCGCGCGCGCTCTTGCTCGTAACGAATGAGTTCTTTCTCCTCAAGTGTCTCCTGAAGTTTGGTTACGGCGCGGTGAACTTCCTCTTCCTTCTTCGCGCCCGTGCAGACGAGCTTTCCGCTTGAGAAGATTAGAATAACGACCTTCGGTTCATCCATTCGGTAGATCAAACCAGGAAACTGTTCAGGTTCATACATGGTTCTCTCCAGCGAGTATGTCGCCTTCTCAAGATCTATTCTTCCCCCCAGCACCACCGAAGCGACAATATTCTGTATCTGAATGCTCGGTTTACCAGAGATGACGATTCCATTCCTCTTCAGATCATCCACAACCATCAGCACTGCCCTTCTCGCCTGCCGTTCAGACTTGGCACCAGTGCAAACCATCTTTCCCGTCCTGAAGATGAGCGTCGCCGTCTTCGGTTTCTTCAACCTGAAAACAAGTCCCGGAAACACCTCGGGTCGATATTCTATACCCGGGAAGATTCTGAGGATGGAGTTGAGGTCTAAGTCTTGTCCAAGAGCCGCTGAAGCCACCACGTTCTGTATGTCAATGATTGCTTTCATCTTTGGCAGGTTCTCACAACTCCAGATTCAAAGGCGTAGCACGCGCTAGGTCGCTAACAGCGCACTGCGAACATAATAAACCCGGTTGGAAACAGGTTTGCATGAAGTCCCCCCTTCGGTCCTTGGAGCAATCAACAATCTGTGAACAAATCAGTTCTGCTGCAGCCGTTCTAGTCACTGTGCCACACACCAAAAGATCAAAACCTTATCTGCAATCTGCGACACTCTACAGCGAGGTGAAATCATGTCTAAGAAAGTTAAGAGGAAAGTAAAGAAGCCAGCAAAAAAACGGTGAAACGAAAGAAGGCTCCGCGGCCGGCACGTAAACCTGTGCCGTCTGTTGAAGCTCCACTGGCAGCACCAACGCAATACGCTCCGTCTGAGTCAGCTCCTGTGACAGTTGAAGTCAAACCAGAAGGTGAGGTGCCCTCACCTGACACTACCGAACCACCGAAGACACCAACTGTGTAAGGAAACGGGTTAGATAGCTTCGGTGATTCGCTTCCTAAGTAGAAGCTTGCAGGCGGTCACTATTTCAGCGCTGGAAAAGAAAGCAAATTTATCATACCTAAAGAGCAGGAACCGCAGTAGGTTCCAACTCAACTATCGCATCTTCGTCTCTAGGACAGGATCTGCGTGACGTGTCGGACCCTGAAGCATAAGGTGTTTCCGTCGCGGTACAATGTGCCTCTCGCCTTGAACCTTGCATCCTTCTTCATCATGCCGGCCGGTCCCTCAAAGTCTTGCGGCGTCATCCTGGCTCTCCACTTGTCATTTATGAGGACGACCGCGCTTCCAGGGTAGATCTTCTCCACCATAACCTCATACACGTCTCGTTCAGCCGTGACGGGTTTTTCAGATGTTGGAACGCTTGCAGCTGTAACTATTCGGTCCCACCCAATCCTTCCCACCTGCCCCATCTCTTCGAGTCTTTCCACTGCGGCCTTCGCTGTGGCCGGCGTTATTCCTTCTTCAGCCATGTCCTCTAGAAGGTCTTCGACTAGTAGTCCTCTGCTTCCCGCTTTCATTGCTTTCATCCAGAGGTGTCTGGAGACCTTATCGACTTCTCTCATGAACTCTTTGACTTTCTCTTCTTCAGGTTTGATGAGCTGCGGTTCAATGGCTGTGGCTCTCGCGTGTTTCTCAATGTCGCTCAGCTCCTCAGTTGTCATCGGATTTGGTTCCGGTTTCGGCCCGGGCCTCGTCAAGGGGTTCAGTTCGCGGTTGAGGGTTGACGTTATCTTCCTCATCTGTTCGACTCTGCGCCTGCTCGCGTAGAGGTAAGCTATGTCGGAGGTGTTGTTCGCAGCTAGGATTATGGCTTTTCCCGCAGCCTTCCTTCCCGTTCTTCCTTTTCTCTGGATGTATCTGATCTCGCTCGGTATCGGTTCGTAGAAGATGACTAGGTCTACGCTAGGAATATCCAAACCTTCTTCCGCTACACATGTTGCCACGAGAGCGTTTGTTTCTCCGTCACGGAAGCCTCTGAGGATCTCAGCCTGCTCGTCCTGGCTTAGCCCTGGGTCGTTTTGCTTTGAGGCTTGACCTACGAATCTTTCAACCGTAAGCCCACTGTTCTCTCTGAGCTGGTTGACGAGGTGTGACGCAGTATCCCTGTACTGTGTGAAGACTAGAACCTTCGAGTTCGGATGCTTTTCCACCTGGCTCTCAACTTCCTGTTTGAGAAGCGGCATCTTCGGATGCTCCAGCTTCAGGTTCTGGTTGAGAAGCTTCCTCAGCTCCGCGTACTGTGGGTCGTTGATTATGATCTTGTAGCTACGTTTCTCCTCGCTCTCCTGCTCCACCTTCTCCAGGAAGGATAGGAGTGTAGGTATCCCCTGAGTTTCCAGAAGCTCCAAGGCGTGAAAGAGGGTTAGCGAGGCGGATTGCGTGACTATGGCGCTGTAGATTGGGCCTCTCTCCTCCTCGATCGTCTCTTCCAGCCGGTATCTGAGCTCTTCGCCAGCTTCGAGAAGGTGCCTTCTGCTCACATACTCCGGTTTTGTTCGGATGACGTTTATCCTGTTAAGCCAATTCAACCTGTCGTTCAGCATCGATCTGATTATGCTGCCGAGTTCTCTATACTCGCCTGGCAGGTCTACATGCTTCCATTCAACCTCAACCGGGTTTATGTATGGGGCGACATCGGGGTGTTCTTCGGATCGATATTCCATCTGCTCAATGAATAGGGCTTGACATATCTCGTCTATCTTCTTCTTGTCTGCTCCTGGGCTCGCCGTCATGCCTAGAATCATAGGCCAAGGCGACTGCTCAACATACTTCTTCGCAACATCCGTGTACGCATACTCCTTTCTCGCTCTGTGACATTCATCGAAGACCAAGAGGCTGAAGCCGTTCAGTGTCAGGTAGCAGTTTTCAAGGTCGTTCTTGACGACTTGAGGAGTCGAGAAAATGATTCGAGCCTTTCCGTCCCAGATCTGCTTCCTGTACGCGGCAGGGGTCTTACCAGTCAACGTGATCGCATCGTCCTCCGCGAGCTTCAGAATCCCCATGTAAGTTTCTCTGTGCTGTAGGACCAGAGGCCTCGTCGGCGCCATGACTAGGACGCGCATCTGCTTGTAGCTGCAGAGAAAATGAGCAGCCGCCAGCGCTGAGATCACAGTCTTGCCCAGAGCTGTCGGCAACACTACGAGCGTGTTCTTACAACAGGCATTCTCAGCTATGGTCTGCTGGTAAAGCCTAGCCTCAACCCTGCCCGGCCAAACAAGAGACGCCTCAACATGCTTCTGCGATACGCGTTCAGCAAGCGACATACTGACTAGATCTCGATAACGTCATGTGTGGGTTCTTCCTTCTTGACCGGCTTCGGACTCAACCCATCAACGTTCTTCAGCAGCAAAGCGAGCTTATCATCTTCAAACAGCTTCCTATACTCCGTCAACTCTTCGGAAGACCTCAACAGTACGCCTCTCTTCTTCGTCGGTCTACCAGCGTCATCAACCGGATTCAACTCCACAGCCAACCTTGCAGGAACCCCCCTGAACGGAGGCATCCTCAACACGAACACACCTGGAACAGTGGTCGGCTTCCTCTCCCAATCCTTACCAGACTTTAGGAAATCCGCAAGCTTAGACTCCAAAACAGCCACCGACACCCCATATAGGGAGATTAAATCAAAAGCCTTTGTGTCACCAATGCTATATCTTCTGTGGGGAGATCAACCGTGAGTGAAGTAATCGTCACATGTCCAAAGTGCGGCGACAAGCTGCGAGTCACGTTAACTCCGATCCAAGAGCCACTCCTTGATCACGAGGTGGTAGAGGCTGAAAAACAAATCCAAGTCGAGGTCACATCAAGGCCGAAAGCCGAACTTGATGTTGAGGCTGTCGACTGGAAGCCCTGGAAACAAGGAACAGGCGAATGGGTGAACATGCTGGATGCTATGCAGCTTTTTACGAAGATCCAGAATGCTGGCGGACAACTAGAGTACGGTGGCTACCGATACTGGATATTTGGAAAGAACAGGGACATGATTGCGAGAAAGAAGAAAGGAGATTGATTCTGCCGGAGAGAAACGGCTAGGGAAGCGCGTAAGTCAATTGTTCTGGGTGAGGCTTCGATGAGCGTAGCCCCGTACGTCTCCTCTCCTAAAGAGGCTGTTCGCAAAATGCTAGATATGGCTCAGCTCAGAAGAGGCGAAGTTCTCTACGATCTTGGCTGCGGAGACGGAAGGATCGTAGTGATAGCGGCTAGGGACTACCAAGCGAAAGCATTCGGAGTCGAAATCAGAGAAGATGTCGCGACCGCAGCCCAACAGCAACTCAAGAAGTTTGATCTAGAGGAGAAAGCCCGAATCATTCACAGAAACCTCTTCGATGTAGATCTGTCCGAAGCTGACGTGGTTACACTCTACCTATCATTAAGCGGAAATGAGAAGCTGAAACCGAAACTTGAAAGAGAACTGAAGACGAACGCTAGAGTGGTCTCCCTCGACATCCAAATCAAAAGCTGGACACCGATACATACCTCAGAAGCGCCAGGCAAACACATAATATACCTCTACCAAGTCGGGTCAAACTAGTCCAACCCTAGGAGCATACTCCTGAATGCCGCACATAGTCTTGCAGAGTTTTGGCAATATTCCAATGCACGTCACCGCAAATATCAAGACGGTGGTCGAGGAGTGTCACCTTAAGCTTGAGCCCCACACGGTCAAACTTTTAGATCTACTGCTCTTCGAGAACCAGACGCGCATGAACTCTTACTACGCATCTGAAAAGAAAGCTTCAGGAGTCGCCTCGGAAATGTTAAGCGAGCGATTCTTCGCCGTTCATGACGCGTGGAGGGGAATATCGAGAATAGGGATATGCCTAGAAAACATGGCGCAGCTATCCAAACTCGTACAAATAGGGGCCTTGAGACATGAGGCTGGGCATTCAGTTCTCCACGGTTCAGTTGAGCATTATGTCTTCTCTGTCACGCAGCCCCTCCTAGAGGCAGAGAGAAAGTTCAGACTAGGCAGGGACTTCTCCCTCTCCATTCTATATCTGATATCGATGGCGGTCAAGGACTTCGAGGTCACGAAGCTTCTTGCTGAAAAAGGGTACGTCGAGGACCAACTTGCATATTCATCTCATGTCTTGGCAGCGTCAGAAGACGATCTAACCTCTTGGAAAATGGCTGAAGGTAACTTGGCAGCGGAGGCATTATGCGCAGCCAGCCGTCTGAAAGATGCCGCATCCACAATAGCGATCAGCCAGTTCTTGCAGAGACCACCTGTTGAAAAGCTAAAGGAAGAACTGTCGTATTTACCTGATACCATACTGGAACGGTTTCTGCGTCTGGCCGAAGCCCTCTCAAAATGTGTCACTGGCGAAACGTTGCACAATGTGAATGCAGCAGTCAGATCATTCGTTGAAGTATTCCTTGAGCCTTCTCATGCGACACTGTGAAGTTAGAACTACGATCCACGCGATTATCTCAAGCAAAGAACAGGAGGATTATCCAAGCCGGCAGCACAGCGTATGTGACACGTAGGTCTCAAGAGCAGCTTCTCTCCCACAGTATGAAATCCAGCTTCATGCAGTTCCATCAGTTCGTTTACCCTGTGAAGCCGTTCTCTGAAAGCTCGTACGCAAGTCGCCTCAATCGGGAGCTGCCTTGGGAAATTGCTCAGGCATGTTAATATCGGGAGTCGTTTGCACGCTACATCTGGCGATTTCATTGAGAATGGCTATGGCAGATGTCTTGAGTGAAAGAGGAGGTAGGCCACGTGCGCCTTGGCAATCTTCCTTCGATATGGTCTCATTCAACTATCTTGTTAGAATCTCAAAGAAGTATGAAATTGGGACGCCAAAGCTTCTCAAGTGTATTCGCGATGCGTGGATTCAAGGGGAGTCTTCTTTCGATGACATAATTATCAGGCGGCGTCAGATGATTGGAGACGATGGTATTTTTCTAGTAACACAAAATGAGAGGATCATCACGCAACTGAGAATCACATCGAGACTGCTGGAATATCTGAGAAAAATAGACGCTCACAGCCTTCGAACTTGATCCCTTGACCAAGCAGGACAGATCTAAAGCCAGAAGCGCTAGTTAGTATTGGGTGGGCGCTGCCGCTCAAGCGCGCAGCATGGTGCTATACACACAGCTTTTTCCCGTTTTCGCGCTACCTTCTCTTGGATCACATGCACATGCATTCTTCTGAGTTGAATCTGCGTAGAATATACTGTGTGTGCGGGTTTTCACTCATTTGTATCATGCGGTGCCCGAATATGAGATCAGTATATTTTGGGTTTGAAAGGATTCTTGCGGAAGAAGTCAACGGGCCTGGGAACAACCAAAAACCAATCACATTTAGAGCAGATGTAGTGTTCCGAATACGTTTCTGCCGAATAGAAAGTCATTTCTCCACCGCAGCCTGGACACTTCGGAGTAACGCGCGCGCTTTGCATCTTTTCCTATCCATACAATACTTGCGTTTTCCTAGACATCTGCTTTTCGGTTGGTCCGCAGGTCTGGAAAAGGATTTGAGATCGAGATCAAGGGAACGCGAGAATCTTGGCGAGCGCGCTAGCCTCTTGCAATATTCTTTAACTTGGCATGTTCTCTGGAGCGGTTCTACCCTAAGTTCCACTCGAGGCAATGCAGTGGAACGCCAAATAACAGCCACGAGAACTAGTTGGAGATTCCTGTGATTGGAGCTTTCGTTCCCGATTCGAGGACGATGAGCCCGTCTGTCTTCCTGTTAAGCGAGAGCTGGGTCGTGCCCCTGAAATTCTCCACTCTGGCATCGCGAAGCTGTACTCGGTCGCCCTTGAAGACTGTTGCTGTCTGATTGTTCCACAGAGTAAGAGGGATTTCTCCAGTACCATCCGAGAGCGTCACGGAACAGACCAAGAGTGGCATGCCGTCCCTCGAGGTCACAGCCCTTACATCTGATTTCTCGGTCACAATCGCCTTGAAACAGACGCTTTTCAATCCTAACCTGAGATCGCTAATTCTTCTCTCGCGCGCGCAGCTCATCATAGCCTTCGATACGCGCTACTCGCTTGAAAAGCTCCGTCTTGAATTGGCCGAGCAGGCTTCTGGGATGTCTACCCACCCGCTTCCTCCCATAGCTTCTCTCCAAGACTTGTTCGACAAACGCTAAATCCAACGCCTGAAACAAATCATGAAGAGCCTTACACTCATTCAATGGCTCTTATCTCCTAGGAACCGTTTGAGTGGGTGTAAAGCTCATCCAGCCTCTTACCAAAACCAAGCATACATCTTCATGTCAAGCGAAAGAGTTTAGCAAGAAGCTGGCGCGCTAGAAGTAGCTTGAAGCGTCAACGAGAAAACTCGCTAATGATTCATTCCGAACGCATTCTTGGGCTTCCAATGTGCCACCCGTAGGCAATGAGTTCTTTCTCCTCAAGTGTCTCCTGAAGTTTGGTTACGGCGCGGTGAACTTCCTCTTCCTTCTTCGCGCCCGTGCAGACGAGTTTTCCGCTTGAGAAGATTAGAATAACGACCTTCGGTTCATCCATTCGGTAGATCAAACCAGGAAACTGCTCGGGCTCGTACATAGTTCTCTCAAGCGAGTATGTCGTCTTCTCCAGGTCTATGAATCCGCCAAGTACTACCGAGGCGACAATGTTCTGTATCTGAATATCAGGTTTCCTCGAAATGACGATTCCATTCCTCTTGAGTTCATCCACAACCTTCATCACCGCTTTCCTAGATTGTCGCTCAGACTTTGCTCCAGTGCAAACCATCTTTCCCGAACTGAAGATGAGCGTCGCCGTCTTGGGCTTCTTCAACCTGTACACAAGCCCCGGAAACTGTTCTGGTCGGTATTCGACGCCTGGGAATGCTCGTACGATGGAGCTCAGATCCAAGTCTTGTCCGAGAGTTGCTGATGCGACGACATTCTGTATCTCCGTGAGCGCTTTCCTCTTTACCAAGAACTCGTAACCCCAGTTCAAACGTAGAGGTGGGCCCGCAAGATTTGTCTGTATCTCTAGGGCGGGCAGAATGATTCAGATTCACATCAGGTTCAGCGCGCGCATGGTGAAAGGTCTATAGGGTCTGAAGTGTGAGTTCTGTGGGGCTGTCGTGTCTCCAAGAATCATAATCCATGTGGATTTGGATGCTTTCTATGCCGCTGTGGAGGAAAGAGAGCATCCTGAATGCAAAGGGAAACCAGTTGTCGTCGGCGCTGATCCTAAAGGGGGAAGGGGACGGGGCGTAGTAAGCACATGCAACTATGAAGCGAGACAATTCGGCATACGTTCCGGCATGCCAATATCGAAAGCATGGAGACTGAACAAAAACGCTGTATTTCTACCGGTGAATCTTGAACTGTATGAAAAAGTCTCTTCCAACATCATGCGGGTTCTGAGAAGCTACGGAGACAAGTTTGAACAAGTGAGCATCGACGAGGCTTTCCTAGACCTAAGCAAAACAGCAAGAGATTTTGAAGAAGCTCGAAAACTGGCTGAAGCCATCAAGGCAGACGTTCTCGAGAAGGAGAAGTTGACGTGCTCCATAGGGATGGGTCCAAACAAGCTTGTGGCTAAGATCGCAAGCGACCACCAGAAGCCCAATGGGTTGACCGTGGTTATAGAGAAAGATGTGGAGAGTTTCCTGGCCCCGTTGCCCGTACATAAGCTACCAGGGATCGGCGTAAAGACCAATGCCAAGCTGAATGAGATGGGTGTGAGAACAATGGGGGAGTTAGCCTCATACGATGTTGCTAGGTTGAGGGAAGAATTCGGGGTTTCTGGCATTTCGTTTCATCAGATGGCTCAAGGTGTAGATAGGTCGGAGCTGGTTGAGGAACGGCTTCCGAAATCATTCAGCCGAGAACACACATTTGAGGAGGACACTTCTGACAAGAGACTCATACTCACCAAGATCGACGACCTGCTTGAGCGAGTCGTCAGAGACTGCAAGGAGAATGGCTTCAACTTCAAGACTCTGACGTTGAAAATCCGCTATCAGGATTTTGAGACTCACACTCGTTCCAGAACAATACCGCGCCTAGCGGCCATGCCTGACCAGCTGAAACAAGTCGCCTATGAACTGGCGGAACCTTTTCTTGGATCTCACAAGAAGATCAGACTGATTGGAATTAAGGTCTCAACCCTAATTGTCCAAGACAAACAGAAGACGCTTATCTAGCGCGCGGTAGTCGGGCATGCACCACAGTTGGACTCAGCGCGCTGGTGATTTGCGTCTGCGCTATGGCTGTTGGCTTTGGCGGCATCAATCCGACGAAAACTTGGTGCTGCCCAGAGCTGGCTGTGGCCGATCACTTTACTTTCTTCACGGATAAATAGCTGATATTTCATGAGATCTGGATGAGAAAGATGGGTGAAACAGATTCATTCCTAGATGAGGTTCTCGGCCTACTTTTGGAGACAAATATGAGACCTGCACCACCGACAGTTTCTTCTCTGGACGCAGTCTCCACCGTAGTGGATTTGATGGCAAAGGAAAACGTTGGATCTATAGTGGCTGTGGAGAACAACCAACCCGTGGGGATAATCACTGAGAAAGACATACTGCAAAGAGTCATCAAGCCTGGCAAAAATCTTGAGCTAACGCTTGTTAAAGATGTAATGTCTAAACCTCTTGTAACGATCGAAGCTGAACGAACAATAGCAGATGCGTTGGAAGCGCTGCATAAGCATAACATCAGAAGACTGATTGTTACAAGAAAGGGTGCCTTAGTCGGCCTTACCACAGAAAGAAGACTGCTTGAGATCGTTCATGCTCACTATGTGATGAAAGCTCACGGCACCACCCCGGAGGATTATGAAGCCCATAAGATAAGAGTCGCCTATGTAAGTACATACCCGCCACGCGAATGTGGGATAGCTATATACACTCAACATCTCGTCGATGCCACATCCACGTTCTGTGCGCGAGCTGTGAAGTCACCTACCGTTGTTGCAATCAACGATAGAGGTGCGCACTATGATTACGGAATTGCAGTGAGGTTTCAGATCGATGCGGATGAAATTGAATCCTACGAAAAGGCTGCTGAGTACATCAACAGTTCTGATATAGATATTGTGAATCTTCAACATGAATATGGGATATTTGGGGGAGAATGGGGCGAGTATGTCATTACGTTCCTAGAAAAACTTGAAAAGCCGGTTGTCACCACACTGCACACAGTCCTACAAGAGCCGCCACCTGACGCAAGAAGGGTTCTGGAACGAATTCTTCAGCATAGTAGTTTCGCTGTTGTAATGGCGGGGATTGGCGTACAAATACTGGAGCAACTCTACGGGAGCTTCGCGGATAAGATCAGACACATTCCTCACGGATGTCCGAATGTGCCTCACGTTGGAACTGCAATGACGAAAGGAAGCTTAGCGTTGCAGGATCGAGTCGTGCTATCCACTTTTGGTCTGCTGAGCAGTGGAAAGGGAATAGAATATATAATAACGGCACTGCCGCAAGTGGTAAAAGAGTGCCCAGAAATTCTGTATTTGATAATCGGAGAGACGCATCCAGAGGTCAGGAAACGCGAAGGAGAAACGTATCGACAACTCCTGCTCAACCTTGTCGACTCTTTTGGGTTGGAGAAAAACGTCAGATTCGTAAATCGATTCTTAACTGAAAACGAGTTAATAAGGTACCTTCAAGCAACGGATATCTACATCCTTCCCTACCCCAATCGGGAACAGATCAGCAGTGGAACACTTTCGTACGCTTTGAGCGCAGGCAAAGCCATTGTTACCACCCCTTTCCTTCAAGCTGAAGACGTGATATCCAAAGGCGCCGCCATGGAATGTGAGTTCAGGGATCCGAACTCAATCGCTGAATGCATAAGAGCACTGCTCAAGGACGACCAGATTCGCCAAAGATCCGGCAGAATGGCCTACGAATATAGCAGAGATATGATATGGCCAAACGTCGCCATGAAGTACGTCAACCTGTTCTACCATGCACTTGGGCTCTGAGATCTTTGATTGATGTCAAGGGTCTATTTGGGCTAGCGCGCGTATCTTATGTTCACAAGATAATTGCTAAATAGATCCCGTACGTATCGACCCCTTTCAGGTCGGTCTAAGGTTGCTGAAGCTTGTTAGATTTGAGGGAAATCCGATCATTACTTCGAGGCAGGGTCGAGATTGGGAAGTTGGGGGCAC
>JALHTG010000008.1 GCA_022865705.1 Candidatus Bathyarchaeota archaeon
CTTCGCCAGATCACACCTCAACTACAAGAAGGTGTTTATCTTCGGCAACATCCTCATGGGTCTGCCTCAGATCTTGACGGCGCTTATTCCCAGCCTCATTCCAGCAACAATGATCTGGTTTTTGCATGATATTTTTGGTGCAGCGTTCTACGGGCCAGCTCAGCAGATTCTTACGCAGATTCATTCAAGGGACGGTTCCAGAGGGAAAGATGTTAACATGACGTCAGCATTTGGATCAATTGGCTTGGCAATTGGCCCGATCATTGGAGGATATCTTGCAGGAATTGACATTAACCTTCCGTTTCTCGTAGGTGGTTCAATAATAGCCTCAGCGACCCTAATCATCACACTTCTCGACTGAAAGACAGACACTCCTTAGACTAGTCTACTTCTCAACGATACCACGTCCACGCTGGGAACGAACACAGAGCGCGTGGATCATTGAAATCATGTGTGTCTCATGGCGTGTACATACAATTCTCTTCCTTTCACTGAGGGAAGAATCTCCCAGACCCTCTCCTTCTTATTCTACAGCTGTCTGTCTAAGATCTTGACAAGCAAGACGGGTATGACTTCTCTGAAGACTGAAGCACACTACCGCATATCGCGGGGCGTTTCTTCTCTTCCAACTCAGTTCAGATTCGTTGTGTATTCACATACTCCATCGTCTGGGTAGTTCTTGCAGTTGAAAGGTTTGGTGTCATTTATGTCGCAGCAGTAGATATTCTGCTCTTCATTTCTTCTCAGGAAAGGGCAGCTGTTTGAGGTAAAGGTTCCTGATTGGTCATTTGGGTTGTCGGAGGTTATTGCAAGATGTTTCAAGATGTCTTCTCTTCCTTCTCTTCTCCATCGGATCACATCGTCGTGTGTTGCTTCAAATGATTTCCAGTGAATTACGCAGCAGTTACCGCACTGTTTGCACGAGTGCTTCAAGTTCTCCGCCTTCGAAGCGCCAATGACTTTTCTCTAAAATCTAGTCAGACGACGGGAAGATCCTATCGCACAGCTATGTGCCCATTAGGTTGTATTCTCAATTGAAGAATTCCAGAGTAGCTTACCGCTTGGCAATTGGAGATCCTTACGCGGTTTCCCTTTTCAATCTGTTTCTCAAGGTTTCTCTGTGAGTATCTCACAAACATCCTTCCGGATTCATCATCCACCACAAGCATGTAGCCGTTCATGTTCACTATTTTGCCTTCAATGTTCACGTGTCTCATTCCGTTCTCGATATCTGCAATTCTCATTATCACATTCCCTCCACACACTACCAAAAAAAGAGGGGCGACCTTACCCTGGCTAACGACCTATTCAGATCGTTCGCCAATAGCAAAGCGATCACGAACCTGCGTGATCTGGATCTTCATGTGGTCCCCAGGTTTCGCATTCGGCACGAAGACCACAAATCCCTCGATACGCGCCAGGCCGTCACCACGTCGACTCACTTCTGTGATATCGACTTCGTACTGCTTTCCTTCCTCCACCGGCGCATCATATGCTCGATAACCCATTTGATTTTCACCTCTTTTCGTTTCGGTCAGTTGCAACAAGAAGAACATACGGGCAATCGTTCGAAAAACGACTCTCGACTCTCGTTCTCGTGAACTACCTTACGATCTATTCGTCACCGCGCTATATAAGCACAATAAAGACAAGCATAATCCTTCCAACGCGCGCAGCTCAGTAGATCTATGTGTGGAAATCTATGATGGTGCCGAGGATTAGATGACATTTCACGTTTAGAACCAACGAAATTCCGGATGGAGGATATGTACACAATAGATCCGCAAAACATCCTCTAAACGCCAAGAAGAGATGGTGCCGAGGGGAGGATTCGAACCTCCATAGAGCGGCTCTGCAGGCCGCCGCATAACCTCTCTGCCACCTCGGCTCAGCATCTACCTTCGGACAAGAGTTTTTGAACCTTTTCGATCTTCGGCGAGTGATTCTTGCTAGGTCAGGTTCTGTCAGTGGAAGACCTATAAGTCATCCCTAAGCAGGTCTCTGACTTCCCATGATACGGATGACATAAGAATGGAAGCTAGGGCAAACGGAGAGCCGACTGTTACTGAGAAAAAAAACCAACGTAAGCACTCAGAGACCCATATTCATCCTGCTGGGTTTGAATCTTCTCACTTTGATCGCATCTAACATGACTACACCTACACTATATCTCTATGCTTTGGAACTAGGCGCCTCTGTAGCGTATGTAGGCATCATAGCTTCAGTGACCTCGGTCGCCAGGCTCGTTTCAAGAATTCCTATTGGCCTTGTTTCAGACCGGTTTGGCCGTCGACCGATAATGCGGATTGGAGCGCTGGGGATTGCGGCCTCTCTCATGTTGCTCTACTTGGCCGATAAACCTCTCAACGTTCTTCTTGGATCTATCATCAATGCCCTTGGCCTCACCGCAATCTTCACCATTGGACTTACGATGGCTTCAGAAAGCCAATCCTCCCGAAAAGCTACGGGCGTTTCCTTTTTTGCACTGGCTTCTTCTCTGGCAATGGTCATAGCGCCAGGTACATGCAGTCTTCTTCTACTGGTTCTTCGAATCCGGACGACTTATCTCATTGGCGCTTTGATTGGTCTTGGAGGGATCCTGTGTTCGATACCTCTAGCAGCTTTGCCAAGCCTAAGAAAGGCATTCGATATTAGAGGAAGTCTGAAAAGTCTTCTGAAGGACAAACGTGTTCAGTTCGTAGCCACAATGGAGGCTTTCTTCTCTCTGGCATTCAACTCGATCTTTGTCTTCTTTCCGCTTTACCTTTCAGAAGAATTCCAGCTCACATCTGCGGAGATTTCGTTTCTCTTGACAATGTATTCTCTAGCTATGTTAACGGTCAGGTTACCTCTTCCCAGAATCCTTCGAAGGATAGAGGAAAAGACGATTATCTGTTTGGGTTTTGTTGACTTCGCGCTAGTACTGATGATCTTACCCTTCAGCAACACATTTGTACATTTCTCCGCTCTCATGCTTGCTGCGGGAACAGCTCATGGACTTCTCTTTCCATCCATGGCGCTCGTGGTCTCAAGATCCAGCAGACTAGACCTAGGCCTCGCGAATTCCCTCTATCTCTGTGCAGGCGACGTGGTTTCAATTGTTGCGCCCATAGGTATTGCCTTACTCATTGAAGCATCTGGATATGGCTCATTCTACATGGTGGTTTCAGCTGTGATCTGGATCGGATTTGTCTATGCATTAAGAGAGAGGAAGAATTCAGGTCAATCGGCGGCCACATCAGCGTGACTTCCTCTGCCGAAGTGAACAACAAGGGCCAGCGTAGTGGACTCATCTAGGATTGGGATCTTCCTTCAATAAAACAGCGGTTGACACGAACGATCTGTACAGACACGCTAAAATAGGCAAAAGATGGCCACGAGGCTCTGCATATCAAGGACGATTGAACAGTGACCAACGAAGATCTAGCAGAGTCAATGGAATCCGAGCTTCTAGACGTGGCACTCAGAGGCATGAGGAATGCGAAAGTTCTTTGGGGATTCAGAGTCGGGGCAGCAGTGCTTGCGCATGATGATAAGATCTACGAGGGGTGTAACGTGGAGAGCGAGGTAGCAGGGCTCGGAGTTTGTGCGGAGAGAAGCGCAATAGATCACGCGGTCATCCATGGAAACAGGAAGATAAGAGCGGTAGGAGTAGTCGCAGATCACCCCTCAATAGAGAGCCTCACACCGTGTGGTGCATGTCGGCAGTACATCAAGGAATTCGCAGATGGAGACATATGGGTCGTGATGGCTATGGCGAAATCTGGCTCGATTCAGAGAAGCACGAGACTGAGACGGAGGATAAGTGAACTGTTGCCTTACCCATACCGAACGAACGCGTTCAGTTCTCAAACCACTCTTCAGAACCTCGTCCAGCCATAACTTCACGCAGGACCAAACTAAGGATAGTTCTAAGAATACTAAGTCAGCATTCTTTGACAAGAACACTAAGAGTTAAAATGCTGTCCAAGCGCAGCGAAAGTACGTGAGGGTTTCAAAATGTCAAGTATAACTATGAAGAGAATTCTGGTAACTGGTGCATTCGGTCAAATCGGCTCCGAATTGACTATGGCTCTCCGCAGGAAATACGGAAATGACAACGTTGTAGCTGTCGGACATAAGACGAAACCGAGCGAAGCTTTGCTCAAATCAGGCCCGTCTGGATTCGTTGACGTTACGAAGAGAGATAACGTTGAGGAGTCTGTGAAAAAACACGATATTGACACAATCTACCACATGGCTGCAATCCTCTCAGCAACAGGAGAAAAGAACCCCCAGCTCGCATGGGACGTAAACATGAATGGTCTCTACAACATACTAGAGATCGCCAGAGAACAGAAGATGGTTCGAGTCTTCTGGCCAAGCTCAATCGCGGCCTTTGGTCCCGAAACTCCTCGAGAGAATACTCCTCAGGAAACCATTCTTCGCCCCAGGACCGTGTACGGAGTCGCAAAGGTTGCAGGTGAACTTTTGTGCGACTACTACTTTAGACGGTTTGAATTGGACGTACGTGGAGTTCGTTACCCCGGCATCATCAGCAGCGAGACTCCTCCAGGTGGAGGCACAACAGATTACGCGGTGGCCATCTTCTACGAAGCGATCAAACACAAGAAATACACGTGCTTCGTGAGAGAAGACACGGTCCTTCCGATGATGTACATGCCCGACTGCATAAAGGCAACAATGGATCTCATGGAGGCCGACTTATCAAAACTCAAGCATCACGCAGACTACAACCTGTCGGCAATGAGTTTCTCGGCCGGGGAACTCGCCGCAGAGATCAAGAGACATATACCTGAGTTCACATGCGAATACAAACCCGACTTCAGGCAAGCGATCGCTGATTCTTGGCCAAGATCCATCGACGACAGCGCTTCTCGCAAGGAATGGGGATGGAGGCCGACCTACAACCTAAGCATGATGACCAAGGATATGCTGGAGAAGTTGAGCAAGCGATACTCGGAAGGCCGACTCTAGGCTGTTAACGACGCAAACCTGACATTAGCATTCAACATTTGCCCACGCGGCCGTTCGCTCACATTACTCAGCATTGGAGGAACGCGCACACTTGCGAACAATGTGAAGACAACAGCTTTATGTCCTGATCTCGACATGATCGCCAACACATTCGAGGATCGCTCGCTATGAGAAATCCCACGGCTTTCCTGAAGGAAGATTACGAAAACCTAGTCAAGAACCAATTGGATTGGAAACTCCAAAACCTAGAGAGCAGCAGCTCTCCACACTCCATAGTTAACGGAAAAAAAGTCCTCATGCTCTGCTCCAACAACTATCTCGGCCTAACAAACCATCCGAAACTGAAGAGGGCGGCCATAGAAGCAATAGAGAAGTATGGAGTTGGATCGGGATCAGTCAGAGCAATCGCAGGCAACATGGACATACACATCAAGCTCGAAGAGAGGCTGGCAAAATACAAGCATGCGGAGGCTTCGCTGACATACTCAGCTGGGTTCACAGCTAATCAAGGATTGATCCCGCAGCTGGCTGATGAAGGAGATCTGATAATCAGCGATCAACTGAACCACGGAAGCATTATTGACGGAGTTCGTCTTTCGAGAGCCGATCGCGCAGTCTACAAGCATTGTGATGCCGATGATCTATCGCATGTCCTTGATGAAGCTGAGAAGAAGAACTACCGTCGAATTCTGATAATTACTGACGGCGTCTTCAGCATGGACGGCGACATTGCACCTGTTGACAGGATAGTCAAGCTGGCTGAAGAACATGGAGCAATGACCTACGTAGATGACGCACATGGGGACGGCGTCTTGGGAGAAAAGGGACGAGGAGTGACTTCTCACTTCAATGTAGAGGGAAGAGTCGATGTTGAGATGGGAACATTCTCGAAAGCTTTCGGGGTAGCCGGAGGATATGTCGCAGGAAGTAGAGATCTAGTCAATTACGCCTTTAACAAGTCCAGAAGTTGGTTGTTGAGTGCCTCTGCACCTCCGCCTGTGGCTGCAGCCTGCATGGCCGCAATTGATGTCGTTGAGAATGAGCCACAGCACTTGGAGAACCTTTGGAAGAACACGAGATATTTCAAGAAGGCACTGAAGGATCTGGGCTTCGACATCGGACAAAGTCAGACTCCGATCACACCTGTAATCGTTGGAGAAAGCGGCCTAGCCAAGAAAATGAGCACTAGACTCTTCGAGGAGGGGGTGTTCGCTCTTCCAATCGTATACCCAATGGTTGCCAAAGACAGGGCACGTCTAAGAGCAATGATGAACGCTGCGCTGAAGCAAGAACACTTGGACTATGCACTGAGTAAATTCGAGAAGATCGGAAAGGAACTGAAAACAATCTAGCCTAAACTATCCTTTGCAGAATTAGGTTTCACTAGGCTTCGAAAAGGGAAAAGGGAGTGGGGCAAATTGCATGTTGCCCCACCTATTTTGAATCGCGAGTTTAGTAGTTCTCAACGAATAGTTCAAAGTAGGCTCGATCGTGGTCGCACACTGGACACTTGAGAGGAGCCTCTTTGGCTTCCAAGACATTGCCGCAGTTGCGACATTTCCACTTGACAACGGAAGGCTTCTTGAACACTTGGCCGTTTTCCACATTGCTTAGAAGCTTCGCGTATCTTCGCTCATGCTGCGCTTCAACCAAAGCCACTTCACGGAACATTTCCGCTACGTCTTTGAATCCCTCTTTCTCTGCAACCGCCGCGAACTCAGGGTATATGGTTCCCCATTCTATCTTCTCGCCTGCTGCAGCAGCCTTTAGATTCTGCGCAGTGGTTCCTATTACTCCCGCAGGATAGTTCGCGGTAATCTCCACGTCTCCACCTTTCAAGTGTTTGAAGAAAAGCTGCGCATGTTCCTTTTCGTTATCTGCAGTCTCAGTGAATATGGCTGAGATTTGCTCAAATCCTTCTTTTCGAGCCGCGCTCGCGAAAAATGTGTATCGAGTTCTAGCTTGTGATTCTCCAGCGAATGATGCCAGCAGGTTCTTCTCAGTCTTACTTCCTTTCAGTTCCACATTCTATCTCTCCTAGTGAGTTCGTCTGGCCGATGTATCTCAGACGTATTAGGATTGCTGAATCGAGCAATGGTTCTGACTTGACAGATTTGACTGGCTTCTGGAACGCCGTCACTCATCTCCAACGTAAGGAGTCTGGAAGAGGGGATGGACTTCTCTTCTTCGAACGAAGATTCGGGCTAGTGCCAAGCCAGCTACGAATCCTCCTACATGAGCCCAGTAGGCGACAGACGTGTCAGCGGCAAGCATTCCCAGAATAACTTGGTACAGGAACCAGAATCCAATCAGATAGTACGCCGGCAATCTGGTAATGCGCATAAAGAATCCCCACGTGATAGCTGTCCGAATTCTCATATTCGGAAATAGGTAAACGTATGCTCCAAGCAAACCCGATATGGCTCCTGACGCCCCAATCGAAGGAATTGAAGAACCCCATTCGGCAGCAAGTTGAAAGAGAGATCCCACAAAGCCGCAGATCAGGTAGAAGACGAGGTAGGGAACGTAGCCACAAAGATCCTCGACGTTGTCTCCGAAGACATGCATGTACCACATATTCCCTGCAAGATGCAATATCCCCCCGTGCAGGAACATGGATGTCAGAAAGGTATAGTATGCTTTTCCGTCAGTGACTAAGATGGGCACGAAGCCATACTTCTGGATCATCTGCTCATAGGCCCTCGGGTCAAGAAGCATCTCCCAAATGAAGACGACGACGTTGACGATGATAAGGACCCACGTGATTATCGGCGCTATTCGGGTAGGATTATCGTCTCCCAACGGAATCATGTGGTCATCGCACCCATGGTACTACTGCAATCGTCTTCAAAACCTTCTCTGGCCAGGCTAAAAAAACCATTCCAGAGAATTGTCTTCAGGTCTTATTCGCGCGCTTACGGCGTTTTCATGTTTGGCACCAGCAACGGGACTGTTTTTATAGCCAGCGATGCACGTTCAATGATGATCCTGGATGTCTATTGATACCTTAGCCCGGGTAGCCAAGCCAGGTTAAGGCGATGTGAGGTACGATGCCTCTCGTAAGCCTCGAGATCTGAATTTAACTGGGCATAGACTGGCTAGCCATTGGCCCTAAGGGCCGCATGGGTTCAAATCCCATCCCGGGCGCCAACCCTTCAGTTCAAACCCTGTCTAGTTTTCCCGTTTTCAGCTTAGAAAAGTGGCCACAGGACCCCTCGCGCGCACACTGCTGTCTACTGGGCTACTGAGGATGTCGTTCGCTTGCCTGAGCGACTACTGATTCTATGAAGGAGGTCTTAGATTCGGTGTAAGTCTCTCGCTCTGATCCGAGTTTCTCAGCCATTCTTTTCTTCACCTCTTCGTATTGCTTGGCGATGTCTGGATGTTTGCGAAGATAGTCACGAAAGAGCAGATGTTTGTTCCAGTGATTGCTTCTGTATCTTATCAGATGAAGATGGTATCCGACGCTGTGGGGGCCTTTTCCTAGGCAATAGAACCATTCCTGATTATCAGGCTCAGGTGTCACATGATTGTAACCTACACGAGCCAAGAGAGGTAGGCATTCATCTGCATCAGAGGACCCATGGACTCCTGCCATCATATCGATAATTGGCTTGGCCGCCAAACCATGCACTGCTGTGCTACCGATATGCTCAACGGCCAGAACCTTGTGCCGTGCAATTTCTAGGATGAGCTTTTTCTCCTCTTCAAACAGAAGAGGCCATCGAGGATCATAATCAACGATTATGACAGGGCGGGACATTTCGATTCTCTGCAAACGCTCAAGTTGATTCTGTAATAACCGTTTCCAGTCTGCTTCTCAGAGTCTCCGTCAGAGGCATGTGTTTCAAAGGGGACAATCTATCAGATCCGAAGGATTATTCCACATCATTAAACAATCTCGAAGGGACATTCACAGTGTGAACATTGTCTTATCCTGATTCCATCTCCTAAGGCACATAGATCTGTGCTGAGGTATCGCTCTGTTCTGTCAGGAAGAACTGTTACAACCGTCATGTCTTGACCGATCTTGTTCATGACTTCGATCGAAGCCAATACGTTCGCTCCAGACGACACGCCCACCATAAGGCCACGTTCTCGCGACATTCTTCTAGCCATTTCAACTGCATCATCACTCTTGACTGTAACAACCTGATCAATCATGGCTTTGTCGACGATTTCCGGTACAAAGCCATCCCCGATTCCCGCAATTTTATGATCCTTGATGTCTTTTCGTCCGGAGAGGACTGAGGCTTCTTCTGGCTCGACTGCAACCAGCCGTACTCCTGGATTTCTTTCCCTCAAAGCCCTTCCAACACCCATCAGAGTACCGCCTGTGCCCACGCCTGCCACAAAGGCATCAATGCCGCCCTCTATCTGCTGAAGTATCTCTCTTCCAGTTGTGTGATAATGAGCCATGATGTTGTCAGGGTTTCTGAACTGATTAGCCAGAAAATATCGCTTGCTGCTATTCGCAATCTTATCGGCTTTTGCAACGGCTCCTTCGAAGCCTTCGTCCGTCGGCGTCAGGCATAGGTCCGCACCTAGACTGGTCATGATTTTGATTCGTTCACCCGTCATATGCTCAGGCATTACTGCGAGCATCTTGTAGCCTTTTGCAGCGGCAACCATAGACAAAGCTATACCTGTGTTTCCGCTTGTAGCCTCAACTATCGTGTAGCCAGGTTTGAGGAGCCCCTGCTTCTCAGCTTGTTCAACGATGTATCTTGCTATTCGATCTTTGATGCTTCCACTCGGGTTCATGAATTCTGGTTTCGCGAACAGACGATACGTTCGACCATGAAACTCCACATTCAGCTTTAGCATCGAGGTGTTCCCAATGCAGTCCAACACAGATACCTGCGAGCGCACACCGACTCCTCCGATTCCCCCGCATTAGTCAGAGTCTCTTTACGAGTTCAAAAGATTTTGTAAGACCTTGTTTTGCTGAGAAAGACGCTCGATAGATGACTCGTTACAACTCCTCCAAGCAACTTGTTCAGTTGATTCGCTGACGGACTTTGACATCGGTCCTATCGGGAAGGCCCAGTGTACGAGAGATTTCCTGATATAGTTCCTCCCTCCCTTTTCGATCCTAGGGAACTAGGGGTTGGTCGAACTGAAGGGAGTGAAGTTTGCAGCTTCTGCTCTAGGTCTAGCGATGGTTTTGATCGGCGCAGGGGCCACGTATGGAGCAGCTTTGATACTTAGGTCACTCGGGTTTGAGAACGTCTTTACCAGTATCAAGATTAGTGACGCGATGAAAGTATTCATAAGTCTATACCTAACTGCGGCCGTGATGAGCATCGGGTTCTCCGGATCAGCCCTCTTCATGGTTTCAAAGGGACGAACCAAGTATGCTGGGTTGTTCGGAATCATTGCGTCGGTTTCCGCGATTGCTACTGTACTCGTAGGTCCAATCTTCACACTTGCAGTTGATCCAATGAGCACGATTATCCTCTTTGCTGGGGCTTCGTTGAGCATCCTTGGTGGGATTCTTGGTTTCATGACTCCCTCTGAGCCATCGAAGGAACCGTTTCTCTCCACGCTGGAGATAACAAACTCCGCAGTGCTATCTGCTTTAACAGCAATCCTGACTGGATTAGCGTTTGTGCCCTCACCTACAGGCGGATTCACACACATAGGCGACACCATCATTTTCATCGCCTCACTCTTGTTCGGATCAAAGGTAGGAGCACTTACAGGCGTCGTCGGATGTATTGCAGCCGATCTATGGGTTGGCTATCCAAGATGGTTCGTTTCGATTCCTGCGCATGGCCTTGAGGGTTTGATCGCTGGACTAGGGAAGAGGAGGAGCGTTCCGATTCAACTTGTTGTTTGTGTGCTGGGTGGCATAGTCATGGCTTCTGTTTACTTCTATGTCAACATCTTCATCAAAGGGTGGGCTCTTGCAATTCTTTCATATGGAAGAGACCTCTTCTTGCAAGCGGGTATCTCTATAGGGTTAGCGATAGTCCTTACGCGAACATTGCAGAGATTGCTTCCACGGTTCAAAACCTAGGTCCAAGTGCGCAACGCCTGACTGCAACCCGAATACCACCGTTCGACCAAACTCGAGACGTATCGCTCTAGAACACGATCAGAATCGAACGGGGGAGCTCCAATACTGATGTCTCTAACCGGAGGACACAGCCATCAACCTTAGAATGCTGATGGAGTTATGGCAACGGAGAGGCATAACGTTTGGAGAAAGAAGCAGTCTCCTACGACGAAACGAAGCATTAGAAGGCATCATGGCTGATTCTCTTGCTTTTTTTCAAGACGTTCAAGACCCGATCCTAGATGTTGGGTGTGGCGACGGAATACCAACGGCGACCCTGGCCGAACAGCATCGCGTCATAGGCGTGGATTTCGCCTCAACGATGCTCCAGAGGGCAAAACGTAGTCTTTCTTCAACAGATTTCTTGAGAGCTAGCATTGATCATCTTCCTTTCCAGAACGGCTCAGTACCTGCTGCTTCGTGCTACTTCGTTCTCTCTGACTACACTGATAGAGCCCGTCTTCTCAGTGAACTGAAGAGGGTTCTCCACGCTCAAGGCAAGCTCGTTGTGGCGGACTATTCCTCGAATGATGAGTTCAACAATCTCTCGGACAATCTGCAGAGAAAGGTCCTAGGTAAAGACCGTGGCATGTTCCGCTTGAATTCAATAGCTCTGGGCAATGAATTGGAAAGAACAGGATTCAGGGTGAAAACCTCAAAGGAAATATGCTATTCACTCAGAACTAGACTCGAGACTTTCGTCGATCAACTCTATCTGTCGTCCGCTGGCCCTGAGTACAAAAAGAAGCATTTGAGCGAGGACCAATGGGGAGAGCTTCTCTCGGAGTGGATGGAAGGGACAGAGGTTCACGTGACAAGAAGGTTTGTGTTGGTACTGGCCGAAAAGCTATATCAAGAAGGTCGATAGACGGGAAGTTATGCACAATGCTGTTCGGAGACCGATCTCCGTCCGTCTTAATTAGTTGCAGCTGGGTAATCTCACATGATCTAGGATCCAGACGATCTTAGGAGGATTCTGGTTGAAACGAAGCGAAATCTCCGCGCTACACCCAACTTCCGAGAAAGGCCTCCAATATCACATTGGCTGCAAACCGGGAGACGTGGGCAGATATGTCTTTTTGCCAGGCGATCCTGACCGAGTTCCGAAGATTGGTCGTCTGTGGGACTCGTCCAAAGAGGTTTCAATGCACCGTGAATATCGTGTCTGGTCCGGCCTCATTGGAGAAGAGGCGGTGTCGGCCTGTTCAACAGGAATCGGTGGTCCTGCAACTGCGATAGCTCTTGAGGAGCTTGCTGCCATTGGGGGCGACACTTTCATCAGGGTTGGATCGTGCGGAGCGCTTCAGCGTGAGATCAAACCTGGAGCTTTGGTTATTGCGACTGGTGCGGTCAGACTGGATGGAACGAGCAAACAATACGTGCGATCTGAGTATCCTGCAGTTCCAAGCTACGAAGTGACCCTGGCTCTGATTGAAGCCGCGGAGAAGCTTGGGTTCACTTATCATGTGGGGTATACGGCATCCTCAGATAGCTTCTACGTCGGACAAGGTAGACCAGGCTTTCACAACTATTTGCCCAAGGATAGCGAGAATCTTGTGAGCTCCCTTGGCTCCGTTAACGTCTTAACATTCGAAATGGAAGCCTCAACAATATTCACCCTTGCAGGAATCTATGGGCTGAGATCGGGCTGCATATGCGCAGTATACGCGAATCGAATCACGGATGAGTTCCGAATCGCAGGGGAAGACGAAGTCTGTAGAACCGCGGTAGAAGCGGTGAAGATTCTGAGCAAATGGGACAGGGATCGAGAGAAGAGAGGAAAACGATACTGGCGACCCAGCTTAAGCTTCTGAGGCCTACGAAGTGCAGAAACTTTTCGGAACGTCAGGCATCCGCGGCGACCTAAGTCAAGTGTCGCCAGAGTTGGCGTTAGACCTGGGACTTGCAGTCGCAACTTCGCTTGAGAATGAAGGGAGCGTCGCAATTGGCCACGACGCAAGAACTTCCTCCCCGTGTCTAAAAAACGCCTTAGCCTCAGGATTGATGGCGGGTGGGTGTAGGGTGGTTCAATTCGGACTTGTTCCCACTCCGGTCTTAGCTTTCGGCGTAAGAGAGAATCAGCTGGATGCAGGCGTCATAATAACCGGATCACACAACCCTCCCTCAGACAATGGGCTCAAGTGCTACACCGCAGAGGGACGGGAGTACACCGGTAGTGAAGAGGCAGTTCTTGAGCGACTTATGCTCAACCGATCTTACAAACTGATGACTTGGGATAGGATGGGTTCTGTCGCCCATCGACAAGACGTTGTAGAGAGATACATTCAGACAGTGCTGCAAGGGATCAGACCAGTTGAAGGCTCTCTCCACATAGCCGTTGACTGTACCAACGGTGTCGGATCAAATGTCACACCAAGACTGCTTTCTCATCTCGGATGCAAAGTAACAGCGATCAATGCCAACGTGGATGGAACCTTTCCTGGAAGATCCCCTGAGCCCACATCGGAAACACTGATCGAACTTGAGAGACTTGTACCAGAGCTTGGCGCAGACCTAGGTATTGCACATGACTCCGACGCTGACAGATTGTCTGTGATCGATGAGAAGGGGCGCTATGTGACGAATGATAGGCTCCTCGCCTTCTTTGTTAAGATCCTTCTACAACGCCACGGCTCTGGCAGGATTGTAACATCTGTAGATACTTCTCCCAGGATAGATGAGGTGGCGCAGAGACACGGTGGCCGAGTTGAAAGGACACGATTAGGGAAAACTCATGAAGCCCTAGTCACCGGAGAGAAACCGATTCTCTGCTGTGAGCCATGGAAGATAATCGATGTCCTCTGGGGACCGTGGGGAGATGGGATTCACGCCGCTTGTGAGCTTGTGAGGAAACTTTCTGAAGCTCGAGCCCCTCTCTCAAAAGTACTCTGTGATATTCCGGACTATCCCCAGAGAAGGATTGCTTTTCCATGTCCGGACAAGATCAAAGACCGAGCTATGGAGATCATCAAAGCGAAGCTGGCAACGGAAAGAAACGTCAAAGATGTTTGGACGTATGACGGACTACGTTTGAACTACACTGATGGTAGCTTTGTTCTTCTACGGCCCTCGGGAACAGAACCGAGGATTCGCTTGTACTGTGAGGCGAGGTCACAGAAGAAGCTAGAAGAACTAGTTAACAAGTGCACTCGTTTGGTGAAAACAGCAATCAGAGCTCAGTAGGAGCCGGTGAGCCTATGTTCTGGAGGCCTCTGGGCATCTCCTTTCGGTGGAACTAGTCATGGTTGCCTCCGTTTCCTAATCTCTCGATCGATCTTGTGGCCTGTTGGCTTCTTGCGGCAACACTATATTCTTGTTGACGATAGTCTTGTTCACTCTGAGGGATCCATCCACGGCCTCACAGCATCTGGCAGCTCAAGATCATGAAATGATGGTTCGAGTCTCAGCAGGATCGGCGCTCACTCTCGGAATTGTGGAAGGGTTCCTACAAGTAAAGCCAACAACCATCTACTTGCTGACTCATTATCCGAGAAGATGTTCGGCCAACTGCCTCTTCTGCCCTCAGGCCAGAACGAGTCGGGGCAGATCAGATCTGCTTTCAAGGGTCAACTGGCCAGCGTTCAGTCTGAAAGACACTGTTGATGCTCTATCAAGATGCAGAGACCAGGTCAGAAGGGTCTGTATCCAAGCTGTGAACTACGCGAATGTGACTGAGGATATCTTGGCGATCGTTACTCAGATCCTTTCTAAGACGCGGATTGATGTTTCTGTCTCTTGCCAACCGCTGGACAGCGAGAACCTCGAAAGGTTTCGCCGCGTGGGAGTGGATCGAATCACTATCCCGTTGGATGCTGCCACACCAGAGCTTTTTGATAGAGTGAAGGGGCGGGTTGCGGGAGGCCCTTACACTTGGCAGGGTCATATGAAGGCTCTTCGTGAGACACTTTCAGCATTTGGTAGTGGTCGAGTGACCACACATTTGATTGCTGGACTTGGGGAAACTGATAGAGAGATGTTAGGACTGATCCAAGAATTGATCGACCTAGGGATCTACCCCGCCTTGTTCGCCTTCACCCCGATTCGTGGAACCCGGCTAGAGAAACAACGGCCTCCTTCGCTCTTCCAATACAGACAGATACAGACGGCGCGTTTCCTGCTGGTCAACAAGATCGGAAGACTAGAAGACATGGAATTTGACTCTTCTGGGACTCTCATCAACTTTGGAGTTTCGAAAGAGGAATTACAGCGCGTCATTGAGTCTGGTCTACCTTATTTGACATCCGGTTGTCCAAACTGCAATAGGCCATTCTACAACGAAAAACTCACCGGGCCCATCTACAACTACCCTCGACCGATGACTCACCTAGAGATCGAAGAAACAAAGCGAATCTTCGAGGGGCATGTTCGTGGCTGAGAACTGGAGATTACTCAGAACTGGTTTCAACAATGCCTTCGCGAACATGGCCATAGATGAAGCAGTCCTCATCTCACGAACCCAAGGATCCGTTCAAAACACGATCAGGTTCTATAGGTGGAAGCCTTCTGCGGTATCACTTGGGTTCTCCCAACAAGCTGAGAAAGAGGTTGAAGTTGACGCATGCAAGAAATTGGGTATAGATCTCGTCCGGAGACCGACGGGCGGTGGAGCGGTTTACCACGATTCCGGCGGAGAGCTGACTTACAGCATTATTGTCGATCTTAGTGCTGTTCCGTCCGACTTGATCTTGTCATACAGCCACCTCTGTGGAGGAATCATCTTGGCATGTGAGGAGCTCGGCCTTAAGGCGCAGCTCAGCTTTGACGAAACAGGGCGACAGTGCCCGAACATAACGATAGATGGAAAGAAGATATCCGGTGGAGCTCAAACGCGAAGAGGAAATGCCCTGCTTCAACATGGAACCATACTTCTCGACTCGAATCTCGAAACGATGACGAAGATCCTGAAGATGGGGCGGCCAAATCCGTGCATGCCCCTCGAAAGGCTAGAGTCCAAGGTCACCACTCTAAGACTTGTACTGGGAAAACCAGTATCATTTGAGAGAACGGAAGACTGCATGAAGATGGGGTTCCAGCAGGCTTTGAATATGACGCTTTGCGAAAAAGCCCTTACGTCGACTGAGCTGAGGCTCGCTTCAGAACTTCAGCTCAGCAAATATCAAACTACGGATTGGAATCTTAGACGATAGAAACGGGTAGGGAACTCAGATCAATTTTCTTGTTTCATAGAGAGGAAAGGTTGCCCCCTCAAAAGACATTAAAGACTGATGTGTATTGAGTTCTTGCTGATTCAATATGTCTAGTCCGAAAGAATCCTATGACAAGGTCTTTCAGCTACTGCAGCAGCATCACAAATGGTTTTCCGAAAGCATACCATTGATTGCAAGCGAGAACGTCCCCAGCGCGGCTGTCCGAGAGGCGGTCATGAGCGATTTTGGGAATCGCTATGCTGAGGGGTGGCCCGGCGAACGGGTGTACGCAGGCTGCGTCTACATTGATCAAGTCGAGCTTCTCTGTATAGACCTAGCAAAGAAACTATTTCGCGCCGAGTTCGTTGACGTACGACCTGTCTCAGGGGTTTGTGCCAACCTGGTGGTCTACACCGCATTCGCAAGCCCAGGGGATAGAATGATGTCACTTGCCATACCGAATGGAGGTCACATAAGCACAGGCAAATTGGAA
>JALHTG010000009.1 GCA_022865705.1 Candidatus Bathyarchaeota archaeon
AGCTTTGCCTGCTTTGCTTGCCCCTATCACTGCAGCAAATTCTACAGGGTGACTGAAGGCCCCTATGCTCCTCTGGCTTTTGAAAAGATGGAAGCCAATGCCATCACGAATTTCGGCACAAACCTCTTCATAGATTATCCCCCTGCAATACTGAAGGCACAGTCACTCTGTACAGAGTATGGCTTAGACGTTGATGCGTCTACTGTTGCAATCGCATGGGCCTTTGAATGTTATGAGAGGGGAATATTAAGAAGTGAAGACGTGGATGGACTTGAGTTGAAATGGGGAAATCATGAGGTTGTTATGGAGCTTCTTAAGAAGACGGCTCATAGAGAGGGTTTTGGAAACACATTAGCTGAAGGCGTGAAGAGAGCATCGGAAATCGTAGGCAAAGGGTCAGAAGAATACGCTGTTCACATCAAGGGTATGGATAACAGGGAGTTCATGCGGGCGGTCAAAGGTTGGGCTTTAGGTGTGGTCGTGGCTCTCAGAGGTGGCGGCCACACAACTGGAGCTCCAGGCACGGAGGTACGGGAGATCTCTGCCGAAGTCTGTAGGAGCATATGGGGAATTGAAGATGCCTCAGATCCATTACTCTATGTGGGCAAACCCGAACTCGTGATCTACTTTGAAAGATTGAATGCAGTAGTTGACAGTCTAGGCATCTGCTTATTCGCCGAAAATTGGAAAGGACCCGATCTGCTTGGTCCAGACATTTATGCAGGGATAGTCTCAGCCGCCACGGGATGGGAGATGAGTGGTAAAGACCTGATGTTGACCGGTGAGAGAATACACAACGTGGGGAAGGCGTTTAACACTCTCCACGCGGGGTTTGATCGGACACATGACTATCCTCCAAAAAGGCTGATGAAGGACCCAATAAAGTCTGGACCGAGAAAAGGCGAGCGCTTGGAAAAAATTGAATGGGATAAGATGCTTGACAGATATTATCAACTTCACGACTGGGACAAGAGGACTGGCCGCCAGAGCAAATCAAGCCTTCAGAATCTTCAACTTGAAGACATGGTTGATGATCTGGAAAAGGCTGACAAACTCCTGAACTGCCGCGGGCTAAAGCCCGCGGGGTCTTCTTGAATCACCCATTAACTCCAGATACGCCCCACATTCTTTCATCGCCCTAGTTGCTCTGATGCAATTCCTCTCCAACTTGAAAGATAGAGCGTCCTTGCTTCACGAACAGTGAAGACTCCACTGCAGATTTGAGCGCGCCAGCTTCTTGCAAAACTATCTTCTCCATGTCAATCTTGTGAAGTGGATTGATAAGCGTATTTTGTGGCCCAGTCCTTGCTTGATGGCTGATAACGCGTTTGCGAGTAGGGCTATGATGCAGCGCGCGCTTGACGCTTGCTTCATTGCGGTTGCTTATCCCAAGAGACTTACATGCAGGGTGAAAAGCTTGATCCATCCACCTGTAATCTGCCCCTAGCTTGTCTTGAAGACGGGAGTAGATGGCAACTCCTAATGTTGCATCTGAAGTCAAAGCATTTGCGTCCTTTTTCAACTTCTCCAAGATAGCGCGCGCTGCTGTTCGTATTTTTTCTTCGGAGCGTTCAGGTGCTCGGTAAAGTTCCATTGGTTTTGAGGGTTTTCGTGTCGAGTTTTGCATGTAGATGTGCGTGTGCCTATATCTGCTGACGTCGTGGAGTTTTGCCCTAGGCCTTTTCGGGTTTGCGTGCGTTTTTCCGAGGGGTTTCTCCGCCCTGAGACCAGTTGAAACGATAGTAGGCCCCTCGGTGCTTTTGATGGGTGGAGCCTTGGGGGCAGCTCACCCATCGTCGACGATCTCAAGGCGCTGGCTGACGCACTCGTAGCCGCGGTCCGAGAACTGAAGGACAGGTACCGCAAGGTCTGTTTGGAGGCGGGAAACGCGAACACAAGGATCTACCAGATTTTGAGGGATGAGGGGCCGCTCCACTTCTATGAGCTGCTTTCTCGCTCAGGATTGCCGAGGGTTACGGTTTACAGAGCGCTTCTTGAGTTGAAAGCACTTGAACTGGTTGTGAAGGATGAGAAGACGGATCGATGGTCTACAGTCGAGTTTCAAAAATGAAACTAGGTACTTATGGTTTGCTGCGCGTGCTCACACCTAAAACGACTCAGCGACCATCAGAATAAATTAGGGCTATTCCTCACTAATCAAACACTCAGCGATCTTGACAAGGTTCTCCAAAACCTTTGCCCATGAGTCCATTCCCCAATATCGCTGCAAATACTCCAGTTTGCCATAAAACCGGTCAGTCACCACGATTGTGATCCTCTTCACTTTACGTTCACCCTGCCTCGACCTTGCTCCTCTAGTAGGTGACTGTCCCACCATGAAATTCTTATCTCTGCAGGACAGTTCAGCGAATACAGAGGTGGAATGTTGAAGGATGAGTTCCTGAAGCTGTCCCACGGCGCCGGGGGTACATTGATGGATGAGATCATTCGGAAGATATTAATGCCAAATTTCTCCGTGCGGAGAGCTCTCGGCGGTGTCGGCATGGACGAACTAGACGATGGCGCGTCACTCAGAATGAACGAATGTGACATAGTGACTTCAATGGATGGACACACCGTGAGTCCTATCTTCTTTCCGGGCGGCGACATAGGAAGGCTCTCTGTCTCTGGAACTACAAACGATATCGCCATGATGGGAGCAAAACCAGTGGCTCTCCTAGACTCAATGATTGTGGAAGAGGGGTTCAGCTTCGCCGACCTTACGAGAATCGCGAAGTCGATGGAAGAGGTGGCAAGAGAGCTTGGCATTGCCATAATAGGAGGAGACTTCAAGGTCATGCCCAAAGGTAGCCTTGATAGGATGATCATTGCAACATGTGGGATAGGGCTGGCCGACAAAGGCGGAGTTGTACTTGACAGCGGGGCAAGGCCAGGCGACAAGGTGATAGTCACAGGCTCCATAGGCGACCATGGAATAGCCTTGCTGGCCGCGAGAAAGGAATTCCACCTAAACATTGAGATTCAATCTGATGTCGCTCCCATATGGAAAACCGTCGAGGTTGCCCTGAGTCACGGAAAAGTGACGGCTATGAAGGATCCGACAAGGGGCGGACTTGCCTCAGCTCTGAACGACATCGCGTCCAAGTCGAATGCGAGTATATGGCTGAATCAGGATCAAGTGCCGATAAAGGACAGTGTTCGAGCTGCATCGGAGATGCTTGGTCTCGATCCATATGAGATCACGTGTGAGGGACGGGCGATAATATGTGTCTCTGAGAAGACCGCGAAGGATGCTCTAGACGCGATCCGGAGAACGAAATATGGTCGGGAAGCCACGATCGCTGGAGAGGTGAGAGCAGAACACCCGGGATACGTGCTGCTGAGGACTCAGGTGGGCGGCACCAGAGTTATTGAGAAACCCATAGGAGAACCGATACCGAGAGTGTGCTAGGTCAGTGTTCCTGTCAGGGAGTTGAGAGCAGAACGCAGAAGTGCGCTATGATCGAACTATGAACTTACAGACAGGATCTCCTCGACCTATAGTCTGTTCAAGCTCAACTCTCACAGGCCTCCCTGAAGCAGTTTCGAAGACCTCCTTGATCCAGCCGACGGAACAGCTGCAAAAGTTCGGCACACTCACAAATCCTTCTCGTCTCAAAGGACAGAAACATTTCTTATAGACCAGATGCACCGTTTCGTTTTCTTTTCTCCATTCCACCAGGCCCGACGTCTCGTGGCTCAGTTTGTCTAGAAACTCATCGATCTTCTTGCCACTATTCCTTATCGCCTTCGCGTCTGCAACGACACGACCGTGACGAGCACAGGCTCGGCCGCAGGACTCAGTATGCTCACCCTTTCCTTTTCATCAACCTGTTTCTCAAGAGCAGATATTGCTGACTCAAGCCACGTATGCAAGTGGTCCTTCAGGTACTGCTCACGATCAGTCATAGCGACATCTCCTAAGGCGTACAGTCCGCGTCATATCTTCCCACAGCATATATTGCTTCACCTAACGGGAATGTGTATCCTAGTGAGACTTTCATTCATTCTCCTAGAATTTGAACGACTAGTTCTCTTGATCGACTTCTGGCGTCCAGTTCAACCAGGACAACCTGCTGCCAAGTCCCAAGTGTGAGTTTTCCATCCTTGATAGGGATCGTCAGGGACGGTCCAAGCAGCGATGCCCTGACATGAGAGTGTCCGTTCCCATCGTGCAAACGTTTCTCATGTTCATAGGTAGCATTTCTCGGAGCCAGCCTTTCCAGCGTGCTCGGGAGATCTGTCAAGAGCCCTGGCTCATATTCTATAGTCGTGACAGCGGCTGTGGACCCAGGCACAAACACCACCGCAATGCCCTTCTCAGTTCCGCTCCTCTTCACTATGCTCTGAACCTCGCCAGTGATGTCGAGTATATCTACTTCACCTCTAGTCTCCAAACCAATCCGCTCAGAAACCACCCTCATTTAGCCCAAACCTCAGCCACCAATAATCAACGACGGAACTAATCAAGTGAGACCTGTTCCCATGGTTTGGCCTTTGATCGGCCTATCCGAGCAGAGACGGCCCCTTGAACGTGCTCTGCCGAGCGGAAACCTACCCTTCACGAAACGCAGTCAAAGCTTCTTCCTGGCAGAAGCTGTCCTGCAATGCTGATCAGCAAATAGCTCAAAAGTTGTAAGTCCAATGACGCTTGAAAGCGTTGAATGATTCAGAAATGTCTGCCGACATGGTCCTGTTCAATGGTAAGGTTGTGACTATAGACGCCAAAGACACCATTGCAGAAGCCGTCGCAATAAAGTTTGGCAAGATCCTGGCAGTGGGATCAGACAATGAGGTGAAACCTTTGGCAGGGTTTGGAACAAAGGTGATAGACCTCAAAGGAAGAACAGTTCTGCCTGGACTCATCGATTCACATTGCCACATTGTGTCATACTCAGAAGGTATGCAACGCGTGATGGGGGTCATCGATGCGAGCTACGAGGCGGGTGTCAGATCCATAGCAGACATTCAGGCCAAGGTTGCCGAACAGACAAAGAGAAAGCCTAAAGGCGAATGGATAAACGTTGTCAAAGAGGATGACTCAAAGCTCCTTGAGCGACGTCACCCCAACAAGTGGGATCTGGACAAGGCAGCGCCGGAACACCCCGTAATGGTGAGCACGGTTGGCGGCCACTTCTCTATTGTGAATAGCAAGGCCTTCGAGCCGGCCGGCATAACGAGAGACTCACCTGATCCTTTGGGAGGCAGATATGAAAGAGATCCTGGGACAGGAGAGTTGACTGGATGGATACATGAGAGAGCCAGACAAGTTCTACAACCGATAGCATATGGAAGAGAGCCAACACTCGACGAAGCGAAGGAAGGTGTACAATGGATGGCACAGCAATACGTTGCCTCTGGTCTAACTTGTGCTAGCGACGGAGGAATCCATCAAGCAGTGCTGATCAGAGGAATCCAAGAGCTTGCAAGAACAGGTGAGCTTCCGATCAGAATGAGAATGGATCTTTGGTACGAACTGATGCCTCACCTCGCAGCGCTCGGAATCGGAGAAGGCTTCGGCAACAACATGGTGAAGATAAACGGAATAAAGATCGTTGCCGACGGGGCCATATCGGCTAGGACAGCGGCCGTGGCCGAACCATATCTCCACAGGCGCGACTATCTCGGAGAACTGGCCATCACTAGGGAAGAGTTGCGCAGGATAATCATGGATGGGTACGCCAAGGGTTACCGCTTCGCTGTTCATGCCAATGGGGAAAGAGCAATCGAGATGTTTCTCGATTGCATAGAAGAGGCCCAAGAGAAGTATCCGCGCAAGGATCCGAGGAATAGAGTGATTCACTGTACAGTTGTGAATCCGAGGATTATCGCAAGAATAAAGAGGCTAGGTGTCCTTCCGACCATATTCGGTCAATATCCATACTACCACGGGGGCAAGATACTGCCGGCTTTTGGTGCTGAAAGGTTGGAACGTATGTTTGCTGCACGAAGTCTTCTTGAGGCGGGGATCAGGGTAGCTGCTCACTCAGATCATGGCGCAGGGCCATACCCG
>JALHTG010000075.1 GCA_022865705.1 Candidatus Bathyarchaeota archaeon
ATCATACAGAGCCTTACACTCATTCAATGACTCTTCCTCAAGAGCCGCATGAGTGAGTGTAAAGCTCATCCGTTCTCTTGCCAAAACCAAGCATACATCTTCATGTTAAGCGAAAGAGTTTAGCAAGAAGCTGGCGCGCGTATTTCTGTATGAGCATTTTGATGTCGGACGATGGTGTTGTTCCATGAAATTCCATAATCATCATTTGGCCGGTTTTCTCTTCGAGGCTCATGTTAGCCAGAATTGAATCTGGAATCCGACCCCTGATCATGCCGACAAGTGACCTCACATGCGGTACCTGTAAGAATAGGACCTAAACCTCGATACCCTGCAACTTTTCCAGTTCTTCCTTGTACTGCTCAGTTGCTAAGTGGAGTTCGATACATAAGGGTAGAAGGTGTAAAAGGTGAGGCGAGGGGGGGTTGAAGTGTACAAGGCAAATAGGCTAGGTAGAGCTAGTGAGTGGCGTGCTATTCGAGGCTTAGCAGATTCCAATCCCTTTTTGAGACATTTCTTCCTCTGCATAGATTGTACGGGGGAAGGATGTTGAACAAAATAGTTAAGTGCGAACTGCAAACCATCTTGACAACCGTGAGTCTGAATTGACAATTCTGGAAGAACCGATCAAGGAACCACTGATGCTACGCAATTATGTTGGCGGAGAATGGTTGGAGTCAAAAGGAGAAATTGTGGACGTCGTAAACCCAGCAACGGGAAAAGTCATTGCGAAAGTTCCTACCTCAACCAAAGATGAGATCAACGCGGCTGTTGAGGCGGCTAAGGAAGCTTTCGCTGAATGGAGAAGGACTCCTCCGCTCGCTAGGGCAAGATGCATGTTCCGACTCAAAGACCTGATGGAGGAGCAATTCGAGGAGCTTAGCAGAATCCAAACCATGGAACATGGAAAGACGATTGACGAATCCAGAGGAGAAACAAGGCGTGGAATCGAGAACGTGGAGGTCGCAACCGGAATTCCCTCCTTCATGATGGGCTACAACCTAGAAGATATCGCATCAGGTATCGACGAGTACCTTATCCGACAGCCTCTAGGTGTTTTCGGAATAATAGGTCCTTTCAACTTTCCATTCATGGTGCCTCTATGGTTCATTCCCTACGCTCTCGCAACAGGTAACTGCATTGTGGTGAAGCCCTCTAGTGAAGATCCAATCAGTCAGGTGAAGATAGCTGAGATGGCTGAAGAAGCCGGGATCCCTGCCGGTGTGTACAACTTGGTTAATGGCGGGAGAACCGTTGTTTCAGGCATGCTGGATCATCCAGACATTAAAGGAATATGTTTTGTAGGATCTACTCCAGTCGGGCATGATGTAATCTACAGGAAATGTGGTGAAACTGGAAAAAGAGTCATTGCACAATGCGGTGCGAAGAACTTCTTACTGGTGATGCCAGATGCTGATCTGGCAGGGACCATAGCAACTTGCATGACTTCTTTCTATGGCAATGCTGGTCAAAGATGTTTGGCAGGAGCTAATCTCGTTGTTGTTGGTGAAGGCCTCAGTGAGCAAGAGTACGATGCGTTCTACAAGAAGATTGTCGATGCGTTCGTGGATACTGCATCAAAGATCAGAGTGGGTTACGGGCTTGATGAATTAGTACAGATGGGCCCTCTGCGCGACAAAGACAAGAAGCACAATGTTGTGAGATTCATAGAGAAAGGCGTTGAAGAAGGAGCCAGGCTTCGACTTGATGGCAGGAAAGTGAACCTCGTCGGAGATTGGCCTCACACCTGCTTCCTGAATCCGACGGTTTTCGACGAAGTCACTCAAGACATGGCAATTGGCAAAGATGAGATCTTCGGACCAGTCGCGAGTATCATGCGAGCCAAAGGCTTCGACGAGGCAATTGAGATGATCCACAGTAGCCCCTTTGGCAACTCGGCATCAATATTCACCTCAAATGGGAAGATGGCACGGGAATTCCAATACCGAGTCGAGTGTGGCAATATCGGCATCAATGTTGGGATAGTTGCTCCAATGGCGTTCTTCCCATTCAGCGGAATGAAGGATTCCTTCTTTGGAGTTCTCCATGGACAGGGACAAGAGGCGATCAGGTTCTTCACTGAGAGCAAAGTTGTCATTCAAAGGTGGTTCTGAGGTGAGCGAATCCGTACCTACAGCCTCTGCCATAATCAATTTCTCCGAGAAGCTTGAGGATGACTCCTCACGATTCTACGAGAAGCTCGCAGAAAGATTCGGACAGAACAAGGAACTGTTCCTTTCATTTGTACAAGAAGGCCGAAAAAACAAGGTCTTGGTAACAAGAACCTACCGAGAGACCATAACAGACGCTCTCGAAGCATGCTTTTCATTCAAAGGCCTGAGGGTGAGCGACTACACTGCCCAAACGGATCTGACGGAGGGCATAAGCTGCGCTGATGCTCTGAAGATTGCAGTGCAACTTGAGGAGAGAGCCTGCAGGTTCTACTCGGATGCCGCTGAGTGTGGCAAATCTCTGCTCGCCACAATTCCGAGAGCTTTCAAGAAAGTGGCCGAGGTAAGGAACAAGCGCAAGCTCAAGATAGCGTCATTGCTCGAGAGCGCCAAATGATCAAAGAAGCTCCTTGCCACAGGAGAGACGACGGAAGCCTCTTTGTCATCATGGCGGTTCTGCGGCGCTGAGTCACGCGCGTGTCTCTACTTAGTGACTTCTTTCAACGAGGTTTCAATGGTACTGACCAAAGTATCAATCTCACTGTCTGTTATCACAAGTGGCGGTTGAATTCGAAGCACATTGCCCTTTATTCCCCCGTGACCGATCAGAACCTTTCGCTTGAGACACAGTCCCCTTATCTGCGCAGCCTCGTCAGAAGCCGGAGTCTTTTTTCTCTGGTCCCTCACTAGTTCAACGCCGATCATCAGACCCTTTCCGCGCACTTCTCCAATGAGCTTGAACTTTCGCTTGAGTTCGTTAAGCCGTTTCATCGCGCGCTGAGCTACCTCCTGAGCAATCGATCAGATCTCCTTAAATCATTCTTGGAAATGAAGAGCTCAACGGAAGATTGTCGGATGAAGCATGTACTTCTAAAGTCCGCAGGCGATGTGTCAGTTGAGGAAACAACTCCGCCAGCTTTGAATCAAGGCGACATCTTGGTGGAGATGAAGGCGTGCGGCCTCTGCGGGACGGACCTTGAGAAGCTACACGGACGGTATGTTGCATCTCAGCCTGTGTTGGGGCATGAGGCCTCAGGTGTAGTCGCTGATATGGGTGATGGAGTTGAAGGTTTCAATGTGGGAGACCGAGTTTTTCCTCATCATCATGTACCTTGCTACAAATGCCATTTTTGTCGAAATGGAAGTGAAACCATGTGTCCTCACTATCGAGCCAGCAATCTCGACCCTGGAGGATTCTCAGAATATTTCCGGGTGCCTGCTTGGAACGTGAAGGGAGGGGGCGTATTGAAGCTCCCATCTAACCTAAGCTTCGAGGAGGCCAGTCTCATTGAGCCTGCCGCATGTTGCATGAGAAGCATAAACAGATGCGATGTCTCAGAAGACGAAACAGTACTGGTTGTGGGAGCAGGCCCAATTGGGGTCACTCACGTTCAATTACTGTCCTTGCGTGGCCCGAAAATCTTGGTGAGCGACATCAACTCGACACGGCTTCAGTTTGCCGAACGATCAGGCGCATCCGCAGTCTACGACGCGACCAAGATCGATGTTCCTTCGAAAGTCAGAGAAGAGACTGGAGGTATTGGAGCAGATTTGGTCATTGTGGCATCTGGAAACGCAAAGGCAATGATTCAAGCACTGAACTCGGTAAGGAAGGGAGGCAAGATATGTTTGTTCGGAGTACCAGCCAAAGGTACCAGGCTCGACTATGATTTCAGCGACATATTCAACTCTGAAGTCTCAATCATAACCAGTAATGCGGCTACGGAAGTGGAAACCAAGGCTACGTTGAAGCTGATGGAAGAACACAGATTAGATTTGCTCTTTTTGATAACTCACAGGTTCAGGTTGGATGAGTTCGAGAAGGCTGTGGAAACTGCGAAGCAAGGGAATTGCGGGAAAATTGTCATCACACCGTAGCGGCGAGGATCGCCATTAGGCTTAACTAGCTCAGCACCTGCCTTGTTTTGCACTGGAAGAGATCATTGCCTTGGATTGGGGAATAAAGAACCGTCTCTCACGCATCATAAGACCTGATACTGGTCGCACCGTAATGCTGGCGGTGGATCATGGCTATTTCCAAGGTCCCACGACGGGACTCGAGAGTCCTAGGAAGACTATTACACCACTCATTCCATACGCCGACTGTCTCATGCTCACGAGAGGAGTTTTGCGTACGTCAGTCGACGCTAGCTGCGATGTACCAATCGTTCTGCGGGTCTCAGGAGGCACAAGCATTCTCAAAGAGCTATCAAACGAAGGGATCACTACTTCAATAGAAGAGGCGATACGCCTCAATGCTGCTGGCATGGCTCTCTCGATCTTCGTAGGATCAGAGTATGAGAGGCAGACCTTGCTGAATCTATCTAGACTGGTGAACATGGGAGAACGCTATGGCATTCCTGTTCTCGCCGTTACCGCAGTAGGCCGAGAAATGACTCGTGACGCACGATACCTCGCGCTTGCCTGCCGCATCGCTGCAGAACTTGGCGCGCACCTAGTAAAGACCTACTACTGCGAAGGCTTCCAAGAAGTGGTTGGAGGCTGCCCAGTGCCAGTAGTCATAGCTGGAGGAAAGAAGCTGCCAGAACGAGATGCACTGCAGCTTGCATACGATGCTGTCCACGCAGGAGCCGTGGGAGTAGATATGGGAAGAAACATATTCCAATCTGATTCACCCGTTGCTATGATCAGGGCTGTCCGCAGCATCGTACACGAAGACGCTACAGTCGACAAAGCCTATGATCTCTATTGCAAAGCTAAGGACAAGGCCGATAAGAAAGCCTCCACCTAGCATTCGAGGTTCTGTCAGCAACAAGCGCAATTCTCGATACTGATCCTTGACGATTCTTGGATTTCTGATCGCCATGAACCGTCTCATTCGCACCAAGCCGCTTAAGCAGAATCCTGCGGCCTCTTTCACCGCCTCATTCGCTCGCACTTCGAATGAACAACGGTGTAATCTGATAGAATAGCGAAACGTAGTGTAGCTGCAAATATCTGGTGAGACATGTGGCTCGATCTGCGCCACTCGGCATGCTTTCAGCGATAGCGGTCGCAGTGTTGTGGGGTCTTTCGTTTGTGGCAGCACGTATGGTCCTGTCGACACTGACCCCCATACTTCTAGCCTCAGTGCGATTTGTGATTGCCTCTTTGGTCTTTACGCCTATAGTGATCAGAGGACTTAGAAATGGAAACGCTCTGAAGCTTGCGGACGTGATGGAGCTTGGCCTACTCGGTTTCCTTGGCATATCTCTCTATTTCTTGCTTCAGTACACTGGAGTCGAATACGCCGGCGCAGGACTCTCAGCCCTGCTTGTCGTGGGACTAATACCCATCATCACGGGAACCGTATCCATCTTTGTCTTGAAGGAAAGTTACGATGTTCAGCAGGTACTAGGAACGGGTCTAGGTCTTGTTGGTGTTGCGCTTGCAACTATGCCTGGGCTTTTCCTAGAGAAAGTTGACGTGCTATTCTATGTCGGTGTTCTTTGTTTGTTTCTCAATGCTGTGTGCTGGGCTCTATATTCCACTCTGAGTAGACGTTTCATAAAAAGAACAAAGCGACCATTGACAGTCACTGCATATGTCACAATTCTAGGAACTTTGGTGCTGATTCCTATGTCCGTGACTTCAGATTGGAGTCTAGTCAAATCCCTCCGACTTGAGCAATGGTTAAGCATACTTTACCTCTCTCTTGCTTGCACTTGTGGCGGCTATTTCCTCTGGAACTTTGCCTTATCGAAGGCAGAAGCTGTGAAGGTTGCAGTATGGCTGTACTTGGAACCTGTCGCCGCGTTCGTCGGAGAAGCTCTCGTCTTCAACACCATACCGAGCCTAACAACACTCATCGGCGCAGGCGCAATAATTGCTGGTGCGATTCTCACGAATTGGTCTAAACGGCATCCCAGTTCACTTGTCAAACTGAAACGCTTGCTGGTCTCATCATGAAACCACACTTGGCTAGGAAGCCAAACGCGGTCTTAGGAGATTCGAATCTGTAGACCACGAACATCTATAGCCAACAGGTAACTATGCTGATTATCTTGGATCAAGGGTATGGACGGAATGTGGAAAATCGTCCTTATTGCCACTGCATTCAATCTTTTGTTCGAATACTCAATGAGAGGAATCAATAACCTTCGGACTCAGCCGATTCTTCCTTTGATTCTGTTCACCACCTACTTCACCCTTTTCGCTATGCTTGAAGATCTCATTGCACAGTATAGGCTGAAGGACTATCATTTGATGGTCATGGCCTTCTCCTATGGAATAGTCTATCAATGCCTAGTTTCTGGCGCCGCTTTCGCCTCACCTCTGTTCTTGGGAATCAATTGGACGAGTGTCCTGTTTGTGATTACCGTATGGTGGGGAGCAGTCCAAACTGTGATGACATTCTACCTGGCAAATCGACTTGCCCCGAGAGACTGGAATCGTACCGGATTGTCGAAGAAAGCGTGGACGACACTCCTGTCCCTCAACGGCCTGATGGTCCCCCTGTTCCAACGATACGGAGGGATCCCAAAAGGCACGGGTCTAGGAATAGCCATCATGTTTCTGATACTGATCAGCAGTGTCGTTGTGTTCTGGAAGATTCTTCCTGACAAAGAGGAACGTTCTCGCATTCCGGAATTCAGAAAAGACAGAGTGATGGATCTTCTCATTGTTCTGACTATCATCATTTTCACTATATGTGCAATTGTGTTCACCTTCGATCCCGTCAAGCGCGGCGCTTCAAATGTGAACCAGACCTCTACCAGGATAGTCGTAACTTGGACAATTGTCATTGCTCTGGCGATGCTGGCCGAGAGGGTGCATTCCCAAAGTTCCATATCAGTCTAGAAGTCTGGAAGCATTTTCTCAACAACACAACCAATATACCAAACGTCTAAGCAAAACCGTTCCTTCAACGTGAGTAAGAATGAACAAGCTGCAAGAGGAACTCTCCACTCTTGTAAGGGCCTCGGGAGCTGATCTATTCGGCGTTGCCGATCTTCGAATCACCAGCGATTTCATTCGGAAACAAGGCGGCGAGTTTGTCGCAAAATACCCGAGAGCCATATCGATAGGAATCCGACTACTGGATGCCGTCGTAGACGAGCTCATCCACCATGAAGAGCCTTCAGTCATATTTACCTACAGAGGGCTGTACAACTCTGCAAACGCAAGCCTTGACAGAACAACGCTGTTGATAGCAAAGAAGATCCAGGAGAAAAGGTTCAACGCTTGTCCCATACCGGCTTCGCAGATGATCAACTCGGCGAAGCTAGAGGGAGCCTTCTCTCACAAGCTGGCCGCTCATCAATCCGGCCTAGGATGGATCGGCAAAAGCTGCCTCCTCATCACACCAGAGCATGGCCCAAGAGTAAGACTGGCGACAGTGCTGACCGACGCACCACTGAAATCTGGAGCTCCTCTCGCCAGAAGATGCGGAAACTGCACGAGATGCGTTGACATTTGCCCAGCAAAAGCCTTCACAGGTGTCCCGTTCGATCCTTCTGAGCCAAGAGAAGTGCGATTCAAGGCGCACCTCTGCGACGAATATACAGATCGAAGAGAAAAGCTTCTCGGAGAGGGACTCTGCGGACTTTGCGTCTTTGTCTGTCCATATGGAGCCACTAAACATTCAAAAGCGATTCCGAAAGCCAACTAGATCTGAATCGACTCGTGCTTGTTGCAGTCAAAGCTGTTGACATTTCGGACATAGATAGCTTGAAGTGCTTCCAGTTCTAGCCTTCACAATCACAGTTCCGCACGCCGGACATGGTTTGCTTTCTTTGTACGCTACGATGAACTGTTCAGGTCCATATCTTCCGTGACGACCGTAAAGATCTCTTTCATATCTCAGACCGCCGAGCTTGATGCTCTGATACAGAGCCTCTCGCATGCTTTGATGGAGTGCTGCGATCTCCGGTTGAGTAATCGTTTGGATTTTTCGAAGCGGATGCAGTCTGGCCTTGAACAATGTATCTTGAACGTAGACGTTGCCAATCCCAGCGATGTTCTTCTGATCCAACAAGAAGCTCTTTATGTTGCCTCGCCGTCCAGACAGAATAGAACTCAGCCTGTCAACTGTGAATTTCTCGTCAAGGGGGGAAATTCCCAGTTTGCTTGTCATCTTATGCTTGGGTAACTCTTCATCCGAAGCAAGATGTATGTAACCAAACCACGAGAATGACGCAGTCAGTTCCGTAGTATCGCGAAACGTTAGTCTGAGCTGGTATTTTTCTGGGAGAGTGTTACGATTCTTGTGATAGCGTAGGTCTCCCCCCATTCCAAGATTCAATAGTAGGTTGTCTTTGGGCTCTAATCTGGTGAACAGCCATTTTCCATGTGCCTTGGTTTCCTTCACAGTCTTGCCGATTATCCGACGAAATCTCTTCGCTGAGATATTGAGACATTTGGGCTGAGTCAGCTCGATCTTGCCGATTCGCTTTCCGTGAAGTTCTTTAGTCATCTGTCGAGCTAGGTTTGCGATTTCAGGAAGTTCTGGCATCAATCATTCCTCTCTTTCTATCTTCAATCCTGGCTCAGTTACGGCGATCATATCGTATTTAGATGGATGTTCCTTATTCTGGGGCTGGACACCATGTGGTGGTTGAGTGTTGGAAGTGGCTTCGTTTGGAATATGAGCTTGCCATCATGAACGGGTTGATTTTCGATGGATTGGGGAATCCTCCCATAAGATCGAACATCTATGTTTCGGGTGACAAGATAGGACTAATCTCTTCAGAGGGGGAATTGGGTGCTGACGAGACCATTTCCGCCAAAGAGCTGGCTGTTGCTCCGGGCTTCATTGATACACACAGTCACTCGGATCTAATGCTCTTCTCCGATCCTTTTGCCGAGTCGAAGATCACTCAAGGAGTCACGACGGAGATCGTTGGCCAAGATGGATTCTCAGTGGCTCCAGTTCAGAAAGAAGTCCAACCCGAATTGGCCAAATACCTTTCAGGCCTTGCCGGAGAGCTCGACGATTGGAAATGGAACACCTTTGATTCCTACCTTCAGCGGCTCTCCGAGCTACAAACAACGGTGAACGTGGCTTCGCTCGTTGGCAATGGTACAATACGTGCGATGATCGTTGGGTTTGAGCGAAGAGAAGCAAATCCGAGTGAGCTTGAAGGAATGCGCATCCTTGTTGCAGACGCTATGACGCAAGGTGCAATAGGTTTGTCTTCTGGATTGATCTATCCGCCAAGTTCCTACGCCAACGAGGACGAACTTGTAGACCTTTGTAACGTCGCAGCAGAACACAATGGGATCTATGTAACACACATCAGAAACGAAGCGCATGGATTGATTGAATCCGTTGATGAAGCAATCCGAACTGCAACGAGAGCGAAGATTCCCCTCCACATATCTCATCACAAGGCAATAGGAAAGGACAATTGGGGAAAGACAAAAGAGACTCTTGAGAGAATCGACACGGAGATATCACGCTGGTCCGTCATATCATGCGATATCTATCCGTACACCGCGGGCAGCACGATGCTATCTGCCTCGATGCCTCCTTGGGCGCTTGAAGGCGGGCCAAAGGCTCTGCGAGAGAGATTGAGGAATCCTCAACAGCGGAGTAAGATCATTCGCGAGCTCGAAGAGGGATCTCCTACTTGGAAGAGTTATTCGCAGCTAGGGGGCTGGGACAAGATCGTCATAACCTACAGTAAGGCGCGAAAGGAGGTCGAAGGGAAGAGCATTGCACAGATCTCAAAGGATCTAGGCAAGCCTCCGGCAGATGTGGTCGTTGATCTTCTCCTTGAATCTGATGAAGCCGTCTCAATGGTTGTGTTTCACATCTCTGAGGACGATGTTCGGAGGGTTATCGCTCACAGAAGCTCAACAATATGTACAGACGGCTTGCTGATCGGAAATCCGCACCCGCGCGCATATGGATCATTTCCCAGAGTCCTGCGAAGGTATGTAATGGAGGAGCGACTTTTGACGTTGGAAAGAGCGATTCAGAAGATGACTTCGTTACCAGCTTCAAAGTTCAGATTGAAGGATCGAGGCACTGTAAAAGAGGGTGTTTTTGCTGATCTTGTGGTCTTTGATCCTCAGCGGATACGGGACAAGGCCACGTATGACAGTCCGAGACAGTTTGCCGAAGGCATAAGGTACGTGATCGTTAACGGCCGCGTTGTCTTTCGAGAGGGAGAATTCACAGGGATTCGACCAGGAAGGGCTCTTCGAAGAGCACGTACTCAGTGACATAGATTCGTGAGACACCTGCTCCAAGATGCGTCAGCACGTCATGTTCAAGTCTTATCAAGCAAATCACATCTCTAACTGACTGAGGCATGTTCGAATCATGAATAGAACCTACAGGAGCCTGTCCACAGCCTGTGTCCATGGAGGGGAAGCTCTAGATCCAACTACCAGATCCATACCGACTCCCATCTATCAGTCTGCTGTCTACGCGTTCTCATCCATGAAGGATGTGATGGCCTACAACCTTGGGGTAGAGGATGGAACCGAAGGCTACATGTACTCGAGACCAATGTCGCCAACCCAACGTGCACTGGAGAGAAAGATCGCTGCTCTGGAGAGCGGTGAGGACGCTTTGGCGTTATCTTCCGGCATGGCCGCCATAACGACCGCCATCATGACGCTGGCAAAGCAGGGGGATGAACTCATATCCACTGATATGGTCTACGGAGGAACCTACTCTTTCTTGAAGAACAAACTGCCAGAACTGGGTGTCAAGACACACTTCGTGGACACTCGAAACATCGAAGCAGCCAGTGAACTAGTTAGCGAGCGAACAAAGGTATTGTTCATTGAGACCCCGACGAATCCGGATCTCAGAATCGCAAACATTCAGCGTGCTGTCGAGATAGCTAAGAAACATCACCTAACGCTCATGGTTGACAATACGTTCGCAACACCGGTCAACCAGGTTCCAATCGAGTTGGGAGCAGAAGTCGTCTTGATAAGTACAACGAAATACTACGGGGGGCACAACGATCTGATAGGTGGCGCCATAGTCGGGCCGCGAAGCTTCATAGTCTCGGCGCGAAAGACGCTCAAGATCTTCGGTGGAACTGTTGACCCGTTCGCTGCCTACCTGACTCTGAGAGGAATCAAGACGATGGCTCTCAGAGTGGAGCGTCATAATTCCAACGCGCTGAGAGTGGCGCAGTATTTGGAGCAGCATCCGAAGGTGAAACGGGTCTACTATCCAGGCTTGAAGTCACATCCTCAACACGAATTAGCCAAGCGACAGATGAAAGGATTCGGCGGCGTTGTATGTTTTGAGTTGGAGAGTGAGAAGAAGGCCGTGGAGTTCGTGGAGGGTTTGAAGATCATAATTCATGGCCTGAGCCTGGGCGGGGTCGAATCGCTAATCTCGATGCCGGTCTACTCCTCACATTACTATTTGACGCCGCAGGAGCTGGAGAGGGTCGGGCTCAACAATCGTATGGTACGCCTATCAGTTGGAATAGAAGGTGTCGAAGATCTGATTGCTGATATAGAAGGAGCGCTAGAACGTCTCTAGCATAGTTTGATCGATCGCACAGTTCTAGGTAACACTTAAGCCGCTAAACGAAACAATAGGCGAGCTGTGATAGATCATGGGCAATTGCATAAAGCCTGAATTCCTAGACACAATCAACTACGCGATTTGCCGAGTTGTCAACGAGCACTGGGGCCAGAAATCCGTTGAGTTCTTCAGAGAAGTGGGTGAACACCATCTGGACGAGGCCGTGAGGAGAGGGTTTGTCAAGATCGACAGCAATCGCAAGCCGCTGGACAACTTGATAGGAATTGCGAAGTACTTGGAGTCTACTGGGTACATGGAGAAGATAGTGATAAACAGGCTTAGCGACGATGAGGCTCTCGTGGAGATGCACGGAGTTTCAGTGACTACGTCCTCTGCGAAACTGTTGAAGGAGGGCCGGCATCCTTCTCATTTCATGACGAACGTCATGCTTGCAACTCTGAGTAGGCTAGGCATCAGAGCAGAACTGAGAGACGTGGCTTTTGATGAGCAAGCATGCAGATTCAAAGAGCATTGGAAGGTCTTGGGAGCAAAATAACCTACAATAACCACGAAAGGAATGGATGTGGCGCGTTGGTTGCTGTTGAGCTTCTTTGCCGGGTAGGGGGCTGTGGGTACACCTGTGGGTACAGGGGGCCTAGGCTCTGCCGCTCCAGAAGCCCCCTCGCATCCACACCCAGCCAGCCCTCTGACTCAACCAGCCAAGAAAAACCTCAAGCTCATAACGATACGTCTTACGACTAGTAGGCGCAATCCTTCCCAGCTAAAAGCCAACGGGATCCTCACGCAAGAACCTGAAACTCAAAACGAATGATTCTAATCACACATATCAAGATGTGACCTGAACCAACGAAGCATGTGTTCAAGTCTTTTCATTCTGAAGCTGGGTTTTGAGGTGCTTCTGAAAGTATGTTCTCCTTTGTCGAACAGAACCAGCTCGGTTTCCTTTCCTAGATACTTGAGCGCGGTGAAGAAGGTTATTGACTGGTCGATCCAACATCTGAAATCTTCAGCGCTATGGATGAACATTGTTGGCGTCGTCACTTTCGGAGCGTAGGTCAGAGGAGACTTGCTGAGATATCCCTGAGGGTTAGTCCACGGCTCGTTTCCTATCTGGTCAGGAGAGAAGTAGAATCCGATGTCTGTTGTTCCGAACATGGCTGTCCAATCCGATATGCTGTTCTGTGACACCGCCGCCCTAAAGCGATCGGTGTGTGTGACTATCCAATTCGTCATGAAACCACCATAAGATAATCCGGTAACACCGAGTCGGTCAAGGTCAATGAATGAGAATCTTGAGAGAGCATAATCGAGCCCCTCCATTATGTCCTTGAGATCTCTTTCTCCGTAGGCGCCTCTAATGTCGGCGAATTCCTCACTGTAGCCGTCACTCCCCCTTGGATTCAGGTAGATGACTGCGAACCCGTTCGATGAGAAGAAGTGATGTTCAAACATGAACGAGTATCCGAAAACGCTCTTGGGCCCCCCGTGAATGTCCAATATGGCTGGAACTTTCTGATCTTCTCCAACAATCCGTGGTTTCATCACCCACCCATCTATTTTCTTGCCGTCGCTGGATTGATACTCGAAGTGTTCAGGAGTAGGGAGTTTCAGTTCAGCCAAGAGAAAATCGTTCAAATTGGTGAGTTTTCTTTCCCCTTGTTCATCTTTCACCCATATTTCAGCTGGCGTGGTCTTCGTCACCTTAAGATACGCAACTGCATTGCCTCTGACGGAGAAGTCGTCGACAAGAAAGTCACCTGTGATCACCGACTCTATCTTTCCGCTCTTCGGGTTGATCCTGTGAAGGTTATAGCGGCCGCTGTCGGAGATGGTGAAGTATATGTGGTCTTGACTCCAAATGGGAACCGGGGCTAGAAGATACGTAACAGGGCCCCTCAAATCGTAGTAGACGCTTCTGCCGGAGCCTCTATCCAGCTTTCCGGTGAGATCCATAGGGTTTCCTCCTTCAGTTGGTATCAACCAAATGGTTACGTGTGTGGCGAATCCTCTTCTGAGATTGTGTCCTTTGAAAGCAAGTTGTCTGTCATCCGGGCTCCAACAAACCGCCCCAATGTTCATATTACTGCCTGTCAGTTTCTTCGATTCACCAGAATCAACATCCATGACGAATAGGTCTGTCGTCATCGGTCTCAGATCATTAGTGGATGCAACATAGGCAATCTTGCTACCTCTATTCGACGGCGAAGCGTACACAACATTCATGTCGCCCTTGGTCAGCTGTCTGACACTTCCAGAGTTGACGTCAACGATGTGCAGGTGCTTACGCGCATGATAGGTGAATCCAGCTCCATTTGACCACAGGGGTATCCTTCTAACAACTCTTACTCCTTCCTCTTCCTCTCCAACCGCAGAAAGAAAGATGATTCGATTTCCGTCCGGCATCCAGTAAGGCGCCTCTACGCCGCCCTTCAGCCTCAGAACCAACCTCGGCTCCCCCCCACCAATTGATGCTACCCATAGCTCATTCCCCTTTTCCCCTTCCTTCATTGTCTTCTTTGACAAGAACAGAAGATGCTTCCCATCAGGCGACCATCTAGGCCAGAGGCCACTCCCCTCGCCGAAATACATGAAAGGTTTGCCTGAGATCCGGTCGATCATCCATATCGTCGAATCGTAGTTGTCCCGTTTCTCATCTGCCCTGATGACAACAAAAGCTATCTTCGCGAAGTCAGGCGACAGCTGGGGATCAATCGCTGAGACGAATCGTGTCAAGTCTTTCAATTCAATCGGTCTGGCCAAGGTCATCAACAAGTCAGCTGGCTCTGTTTTCAAAGTATATAAGAACATTCGCCTGCCGATCAATGACAAAACGAAGAAGGCGTGATCAGTTGAAGGTTGAGGACATAGAGACTCCGGCTCTTCTCATCGATCTCAATCTCATGGAGAAGAATCTCAGGACTATGAAAGAATGGTTGGCAGGTAAGGATCTGAGGCTTCGGTCTCATTTCAAGACTCCCAAGACTCCGATCATTGCTTGGAAGGAGATCGAATATGGCGCGATAGGGGTGTGTGCTCAAAAGGTTGGCGAAGCTGAGGTATTGGTTCAAGCTGGGATGAAGGACATTCTCATCACCAATCAAATAGTGGACCCAGTTAAGATTGATCGAATGATCAATCTGCAGAGATATTCAAAGATTCAAGTAATCGTCGACAATCCGGTCAATGTGAAATGCTTGTCGGAAACAGCTCTGAAGAAGAACACGAAGCTGGGTGTGCTTGTTGAAGTAGACGTAGGTGGCAAGAGATGCGGAGTTCAACCAGGCAAAGAGACAGTGGAGCTCGTAAGGCAAATCTCCAAGATGCAAGGTGTTGAGTTCAAAGGCTTGCAGTGCTATGCGGGCTACCTGCAGATGGCTGAACACAAGATCGGTTTCGAGAAGAAAATGGAAGAGATCAAGAAGGTGACAGAACGAGTAGACACGACAAAAGACGAGATTGAGGACGCTGGCTTCGACGTAGAGACAGTGACTGGAGCTGGGACGGGCACACATCGCTATGAATATGAGCACTACGACGAGATACAACCTGGCTCATACGTGCTGATGGATGCCTCGTACAAGCCTTGCGCTCCATGGTTCGATATCGCGCTAACCCTTCTGGCAACGATCACAAGTACACCTGAACCGAATCGAGTCGTATTCGATGCAGGCGGAAAATCGATCTCAACTGACTACGGCCCCCCCTCTTTGAAGGACTTCAAAAACACGAAATGCACGATCCCAAGTGATGAACATGGAATGATACACTTCAACGAGTCAGAGAACCATTTCGATATCGGCGAGAAGATCGAGATCTACCCGAGTCATCTTGATACGACCATTAACCTACATGACAAGTTCTATGCTGTGCGAAACCGCGAAGTGGAGGCCGTATGGCCGATTCTAGCCAGAGGCAAATTCGTATAGACGGCGCGCGAGATCTCCGGCCAAAGCTTCCTTTATCCCCTTCGCAAATCGTTTAGGACTTTCTCGATTCTTTCAAGAGCTTTCCTAAGGTTCTCCATCGAGTTTGCACATGAGAATCGAAGATGGCCTTCTCCGGTCTGCCCAAACACTATGCCCGCCGCTGTAGATACGTGCGCCTTCTCCAAGAGCAGCATTCCCATTTCATACGAGGAGGATCTGACCTGTGAGAAATCCGGGAAGAGATAGAAGGCCCCTTTCGGTCTGACGCATGGAATCTTCATCTTCTCAAGCCCACCATACATCAGATCGATGCGCTTTTTGTATTGATCTACCATGGATCTGACACAGTCCTGTGGTCCTTGGAGTGCCTCAAGAGCGGCAGTCTGGACGAATGATGTCGAGCAGGTGTTCAGATACAGGTTGAGTTTAGCCATCTCCCTAGTTATGTCTTGATTTGCAATCGCGTAACCAACGCGCCAGCCCGTCATAGCATAGGTCTTTGAGAACGAGTTTACCAGGATGGTCCTGTCTCTCAGCTCGGGAAGAGAAAGCACAGACACATGCCGGGTATCATAGACTAGTTTCTCATACACTTCGTCAGATAGCACAAGCAGATCTTTCTCAACGACGATCTCAGCAAGAGCTTCCAGTTGCCCTTGATCCATGACGGCTCCTGTTGGATTGTTGGGTGAATTGATCACTATCATCTTCGATTTGTCGGAGATCTTCGACTTGAGGTCGTCTAGGTCGATTCTGAAGTCTTTCTCCTCCAAGAGCCTATAGCGAACAGGCATTCCCTCAGCCATCTTTATGCCGGGGCCGTAAGGCCAAGCCGGATCAGAGATCAAGACTTCGCTTCCTGGGTTCAGAGTTGCCATCATGGCTAGCGTAATTGCGCAACTTCCACCGTCTGTGACCACAACTTCCTTCTTCGGATCCACATCTACTCCAACTTCTCGCTTGGTCTTCTCTGCAATGGCTTCGCGAAGCGGAAGTATTCCAGCGCTTGAAGTATAGTGAGTAAATCCTTTGTCCAAAGCTTTCTTTGCTGCGGCCTTGATGTGTTCCGGTGTATCGAAGTCTGGTTCTCCAACCTCTAGCCTGATCACGTCTCCCATTCCCTGAGCTTTTTCAAAGATAGCCATGATTCCCGATGGTTCCAGTGACCTGGTCCTATTCGACAACCGATCCACAGCCGAATTCAATTACCTATGACCTCCATCCATCGAACTGGTTGCACCAAGATTGCACGCTAGCAATATTAGAACATAGATAGTGAATGATATGGGTAGTGTGTAAGACATGCTGGAACTGAAGAGTCTTACCGAAGAGCAAGATGCCCTGAAGCCCTTCGGCCAGCTGGACGTTCTTCTACTATACGCTATCGTGTCGTCCGAGCTGGAAAGATTTCTCGGAGATCGTGAGATTGCTTCTAAAGTTTGGCTGAAACAGCGTACCCTGCTGAACCGAGGTTCACAGCTTCCGCCTCTACGCGTAGAGGAGATCGCCGGAAAGGTCACTCCAGACCTATTGCGGGCGAGAGCAAAGATGGGTTTGGCCGAGGCCAGAGGTACACTGAACGATGTGGCAGAGAAAATCTGGAGGTACTTCCCACCAAGGAAACTTTGTGATTACTTCTACGCTACAAACAAGAAGGCAAGATGCAGGAACGCCTAACCAAGGTAGAAGCGATCTATTCAGGGAAATTCAAGATCAAAGAAGACTAGCTCTGCATCTTCCGGCTGCAACTGCTATCGGTACCGATAAGTAGACCTTGGGGCAGGAAGAACGCTGGTAAAGAACCACAGAAGAGCTAGGCCAATGATAATGGAAAGGAGGATTGACGGCACTAAAGAAATGATTTTTGTCCACCAAGAGATCACAACCAGAACTGATGCCGAACCATAGAACAGATAGCCTTGAGCTTCGGAAACTGGTTCTTACTCTTTCTCAATCTGAAGCTCGTAAGGTTGGAATCGGCAAGAGCACTCTTCATTACCTGCGCCAGAATGCCGTGATGGACAGACCGTTCAGAATCTATCAGAAGGTAGCCGAGAGACTAAGGTAAGGCGCAGAGCAGCGCCACACGTCTTTTTCTTATGTTATTGAAAAAGCTAAGTATCTGAATGCCACAGACTTGGTTGGGGAAACAAGATGAATTCTCCCAGCTTACGTTATGTAATGTTGAAACTCTATTTCCCGGCTGCTTTTCTGGTCGCGATTATTCTTCTGATCTTGGATGCGATTACGCCGCCTGTTGTCGCGCAGGTTAGAACTGTCACGGTGACCGTGTTTGTGACTGTTACACAGCAGGTTTACATCACCTGGGAGAGAACCGTGATGGTTACAGTGGCTACTGGCATACCTACAACTCTGACAAGTGTCGTGACAAGTGCTGTGACCAGCATTCTAACACAAACATCAGTGGTAAGCAGAGTGATAACTGAAACCTCAGTAGTGAGCAGCCTGTTAACGCAGACAGTCTCAGTCGCAGCTCCAATCCGAATCGGTCCATTGTCATTGGATTTGACGGATGCGGGCGGGCTACGGTTTCTAGGATATACCGGCGGAGTTGCCCTAGCAGGTTTAGTCAGTGGAGCATTGGCAGCGCGTCTAAGTTTTCGCCATCGGAAACCTGGGATAATTGAACCAAGGGCAGTTTTGACACCTGAGCCAAGGGCAACTGATCTTGAGAAGCTGCTGACCAGTGTCGGCGGATCGATTTCACATGATGGGAGCCTTGCAGATGAATTGTTGGGACAACCGAAGAAGGTACTCCAACAGTTCGGTATTGAAATCACTGAACGTCAAGCGGCAGCCATGGAGCGCGCCGGTGCGAGTGACAGACTCAGGGAAGCAGGAAAGCGCGCTTATTTCACAAGCCCCAGCGCCACCGTCCCCAAGTACGGCATGAACTGATCAGATTTCAGGAGAACCACATATGGATTCATGGAAGGCTGAAGTGGATGCCGCGGCCCGGGCAGATGACTTGCTAATTGCTGAATATCTGTCGGGCAGATCGAAGCTTTTCGAACAGATCGTATCGAGTAAGAGGTTCGTCCCGAGTTTTCGAGGTTTTCAATCACAACGTAAGATCTACAAGGATCGGACGCTGTTCCCAAATGACACTGTCACTTGGTTGATTACCGCGCTGAGGAATTTCTTCCGAGATTCACCGTTCAAAGTAGCTCACTTTCCATCGCTTAACACGCCTTCGGCGTGGTTTGCAGACGGCGGTGTGTACCACAGGTATCGTCGCTATTTTCGAGCGTTAGGGAAGGGATTGACATTGGTGGACGCAATGGCAAGCCTCTACGGAGAAATGCTGGAGCGGATCCAGGCAGGCTTCTTCTTTTCCAGGAACCCCCACAAGCCTCGGACTTCCCGTCATTATGAGGTGGAAACTTCAGAGGTGATAACGAAAGAAGTCAAAGAATTGAACCTGAATTTCTATCGCATGTTGAAGCAGAATTCGGTTTCCTACCAAGGGACGCAAGACGTACCGGACACCGCTTCAATCTATAGTTCGTTTCTAGACGTGGTCTCTGGTGGGACCGCCTGGATCTCTGCCGGCCTGTTCATGTCATCTACTGGCCTCGCAGGAGGAAATACCTACGAGGAAGCGTTTGTCCAGGCTTTCTGCGAGGTCCTCGAACGCTACTGTGCCTTCAGGATACTGAAAGATATGATTAGGATACCTACAATTCCCGAAACCAATTGCTCTCCTGAGATCAGAGAATTGTTAGGAGAAATAGCTGAGCTCGGATTTCAGGCCATAATAAAGGACGCTTCTCTTGATTTTGACGTTCCAGTTGTTGCTGTTCTGTTTGTTTCGAAGGACAGGAAAACAGAAGAAAACAGGGGCCTGATGGTCTGCTTCGGAGCCGCCTCCTCCTTGGATGTGGCAGTTGAGAGATGCATTACAGAATGTCTGCAAGGCGTCGATAATTTGCGGATGCGCGATTTGGCTAATTCACTGTACGTGGAGGAGGTTGACAGGCTTTACGAGACCTTTCCTCAATTGGGAGCGTTCGTATCTAAACAGGACTATTTTAGCGAACTCTTCGCCAAGTACAACTGCTTTCCCAGTAGGAGTCTAGCATTTTTGATGGAAGATTGCGGTCGCTCAGAGATAAAGGAGTTCGCTAGTTCCGACGTGAAAGATGAGGTAGATTTCATTCTTCAACTTGCACGTACCAGAGGATTTAACATCTACATGAGAGACCATGGCTGGCTTGGATTTCCAGCTGTGAGGATATTTGTTCCAGAATTGAACATTGGCCGTCGGCTTTGGCTTCCAAACATAAGCCATCCTGTGGATAAGTTCAAAGAGAAACTCCTCACTGATTTCTCCAGTATCAAAAAGAATGATCTTCAAATTATGGAAGAGCCAGAATTCATATTGCATGTTTGCTCGAGAGATAGCCTATGTGATTTCTTTCAGATCGACACGTTGACCTTAGAGAGGTGGAGTCGTTGGGCATTTTTCGGCATGCTTGCATTGGCATTCGATCAGACTGATCTGGCGAACAAGTATCTTCGGCACATACATTTCGAGATACCAAATTCGAAGAATCTGAAAAGAACTAGTTCTATGCGTGGCGAGGAGATTCTCCGGGAATTGGCCGGACTTCTTCCAGATTGCCGGAAGCCATGTATCGAATGCCGATTCATGAAAGAATGCAGATATACAGTACTTGCAGATTTTGAATCAACATTGGTGAATTCATATCCAGAAAGCTTGAGCAGGATTGAACCCCCGGTGAAGGTGCGCGGCCGCTAGGATTTGAACCGTCGTTCGTCGTCAGTAATCTTGTGTGTGTGGATACCTTGGTGCGGCCGACAGAATTTGAACCATCGAAAGCGGTCGAACCATATGTGTCTCTGTTGATGCGGGCAGAAAATACAGAAGCCTCACTTGCATAATCAAAAACATGGCAATGCAGACCGCATTATGAACTACAAGAATTCGCGGATCATACCAGGCTGATCTGCCGGTCCAGAGGCGGCCCGCTCTCTATTGAGAAGAATCATGCAACCCAGGAGAACCAGCCGAAACCAACCCAGAACAAACGACAAAAACACAGTTCGTGCTACGCAACGAACCGAGTCCCTCCACCATCTGAGAATCGATACCTATGCTCACGTTGCTCTTCCTCAGAATCTCAGCCAGAGTCTTCAAGTCATACCTGATACTGCCCATCTGCTTCTTTATCATCCGACCAGTCTTAATTCCCATCAACTCATGTGCATTCCTGTGAAGAGCAACAGCCTTCTCCTTCCCGAACTCTCGAGCAACTTGCATAAAGAACGCACCATACAAAGCATATACCTTGACAGCTGCACTGTAAGCTTCTTCAGACATTCAAACCAATCCATGTTGGGTTTGACGGCTAGTAGCGCGCGCTTCATATGAGGCCGTACTTTTGGCTCAAGCAACTTCTTCAGCAAATACCCTACAATCCCACATCCTTGAGTTCTGCTAATTTGACTCTCTTCGAATAAAGAACCGAGTTGGCAATACACGCGCCGAATAAGAGAGACGGAGAAAGGATGGTGGACAGAAGTAACCTGTCAAATAGAATCTTTGCGTCGCGTATGAGTAGAAACGTGCAGAAGAAGAGGCTAGCTGGCAGGGCGAACATTACACAAGTAACCAGGGTTAGAGAGGCTTCACAGAGTAGAAGCCTGAGGATGCTATGATTTTCAGCTCCAATCGCTCGCAAGATTATGTAGTCCTTGAACCGTCTTGAGTTGGATGCAGCCAGATAACTGAAGAATATCACCGATGTTGAGACCAGAGTGAAGGCGGGAAGCACTAGAACGTAAGACCATACGTGATCAAGGAAGGCCAGGTTCGTGTCCAGTATTTTGTCATAGTTGGTCACCACTAACCCGCATTCCTGCGCCATTTTCTTTACCTTTGAGACCGTTGCCTCATCATTGTTAACTTTCACCAAGATGATATTACATCCATGGTCTCCCAACATCTCCTGCATGGATTTCAGTGGAATAAAGAGAAACCGACCCTGGTTCAACGAGTCAACACATATACCAGCAACGTCATACATTTTGCCAAAGATCTCAACTTTACAGAATTTCAATGATGGATGGACAATATCTGCAAGATGAGAATCTCCCGCAATCGCTGTGTTTTGACTGTTTTCTTCGAGAAAGCCGTTTGTGGTCATCCATTCTCCTATTTTATGGCTAGGATCGATGCCGATTATCAGTGATTCGCTCGATCCAAGATCCAGCGTACCGTATAACTGCCCCTCGCTAACATGCGCTTCAACTCCTCCCTTCACTGTTGTCATCGTTATGAGTCGTGTATCAACCTTCTCAACCCCAGGGATCTCTCTCAGTCTTCCTGCCAATAGAGGATTGATCACATACCTCTTGCTCAGGTAATCAAAAGATGGAACCATATTCACAGTTGAAAAAGACTCAGCTAACTGGACGTACTGATCGCAGATTTCTCTTTCTCCTATGATTAGAACTTGACGGGGTGTCGCGCGCTCCAAGTAGCTTCTGGTCGTGTCAGCGGACACGAATCCTCCAATAAATATCGAGGTGGTCAGAAATATGCAGACGGACAGACATGCGATCGTGTGCATGAATCCTTTATCTCTCCAAACGTTCCTGTCAGCAAGCTTGATGATCCAGCCGAACCTCTTGATGAGAATCGGTTCACCAATTCTCTTCAGGTTCAGACTAGATAGCTGTGAAGAGATGGCCTCTACGGCGCTCATTTGAATTGCCTTTTCTGCATGACGACTTCCGACAAAATATGATGTTAGAAAGAATGCGATTGGGACGGATATGATTATCAGAATCTCCACAGGGCTTAGAGACAGATCGAGTGGGTTGAGTCGTACAAGCGGTCTTCCAGACCACGCTCTGTAGAGAAGCACGCTTGCAAATGTGCCTATCAAGCAGCTTGACAGAATTACTACTGCAATCTCAGTCATGAAATAAGTGAACAAACGATTGGTGGGGCAGCCTGAAGCCTTTATCACACCTATGTCTCTCATTCGCTCATCAAGCATGGATGATGCTAGGTACGATGTCGATACTATTCCTATCAAGAAGCAAAAGAGGCAGGCAACCAACAGATATGTGAATAGGACATGGGAGAAGCCAAAGGTCATCCTCGCATAAGATTCAAAAAAGAACTTCAATCCTAGGCTTTGACCCAATAAGGGGAGAAATGTTGATGATGCAACGCATATGGTTAACCCCAGAAAGGCAAGAAACGCGTGGAAACGTTTGTGTCTCAGGTTCTTAATGGCGAATCCTATCGGGCCTATCAACAGCCTTCAACCTTCCCTTGTCCAGATGGAAGATGACGTGAGCTAATCCTGCAATTCTTTCATCGTGAGTGGTGATCACCACTGTTTTGCCGTGTTCTTCACTTGATCTTCTAAGAAGTTCGATAATCTCACGTCCTGTGCTTGAATCAAGGTTTCCGGTTGGCTCATCTGCCAAGATTATTCGTGGGTCGTTTGCAAGAGCTCTAGCGATAGCAACACGTTGCTGCTCTCCCCAGCTCAGCTGTGCCGGAAGATGGTTTGCTCGATCTGATAGCCCAACCGAGCGGATCAGTTCGCTAGCTAGTCTTGCGTTTCTCCCATCGTCGTGCCATCCAGCCAGCTCCATCATCAGCTCAACATTCTCACGCGCAGTTAGGCTTGAAACAAGATTGTATGATTGGAAGATGAAACCAATGTTGATGCATCTGAACAAAGCGAGGAAATCCTCATCCGAATCTTCCAAACTCAATCCAAGAACTCTAACTTCTCCATGAGAAGGCTTCTCTAACCCACTAATGATATTCAGAAGCGTTGTCTTACCGGCACCAGAAGGCCCCCAGAGCACCACTACCTGCTTTTCCTCTATCTGAAAGGATATATCGTCCAGCGCTTTGAATGAGTTTTCACCCAACAAGTACTCCTTGGATACCGAAGCTAGGTCTATCACGCACCCCATGAAATATCCACGCTCACACAATGGACTGCTGCCCTAAAAGAAATTCCTGAACCCAACAGATTCGCCTAGGTAGTGGTGGACCGGGCGGGGTCCAACGCGTTTTCGCGTCCAGAATCGGGTACAAAATTCGTATGAGTTCATAATCTTCTGGATCCTCAATTGTCTGTTCTCAGTGATGTCACGAAGAGACGCCCTTGCTGGCTAGGGTGACTCAAATTGCGATGGTCACGCGCACAAAAAAACTCCTCTTGCTCCAGCGACGACGGCTAGAATTTACTGGCCGAACCAAGACATGTAACACACGCAACATCAGCAATCCATATACATGTTCGACCGAATACAACTTGGCCAGGGAGGAGCTCTGCAACGTTACTTGTGCCGAGACGAAAATGGTTTCTGCGTATGATTCTGTTTTCACTTCTTGCATCAATGCTATTCATTGGTGGCGTGTCTACCGAAACGCCGACTGTGAGTGCCCAGACGCGCGTCGGGTCGTTGAGTTTGAGCAAGGGCGAAAACGGTTTTTCCTCCGCTGTCAAAGACCGAGATTATCCTTTCGCATACTTTGGGACTGCAACGAAACCGGGGATTATTGTCCAGGTGCTTCTAGGCCACAAGAGCAGCTACGAATACACTCTCAACGAGTTTCATGTCCTTCAAACGTTGACTCTGAACGATGAAGAAGATGTTCCTACTGCAGCTGTTTTTGATCCTCAATGGGGTATAGCTTACTTTGGGACCAGGGCAGGATATCTTGTTCAAGTTGTTAAAGGGGGGGACGGACTGCATCGAGGTTCTTCATTAGACCTGCAAGTACAAAAGATCAATTGTGGTGTCGTTGACTCTGATTCTACCAAGGATTTCGCGTACTTCGGAGCAGCAGGCACAACCCCCTACGATAGGAGAATAGTCAAGGTGAAGATTGGCCCGGCTGGTTCGCAACTTGCTCTTGTCGACACATTGCATTTGAATCTTAACGAAGGTTTTCCCTGGTCAGCTGTCATCGATACCGTTAATGGCTTCGCGTATTTTGGGACGAGTGAAGGTATCATTGTTAAGGTTAGGCTTTCGGATTTCACTCGTGCTGGTACATTGGCTTTGAACGTGGGGGACAACACCGGTCTTGTTTCGGCCGTTATTGACGTTGCGAACGGCTACGCATATTTCGGGACATGGGAAAGCAAGATTGTCAAGATCAGACTGTCAGATTTCACTCTTGCTGGAACATTGACTCTACAGTCTGGTGAGAAGTTCCTCTATTCGGCCATAATCGATATTGCCAGCCGCTTCGCATACTTCGGAACAGATACCGGAGTCATTGTTAGGGTTAGATTATCCGACTTTACGCGCGTCGGAGCGCTAGTGCTGACAAATCCCCTCATAACCAATCTCGCCTCAGCAGTTATTGACATCGATAATGGTTTCGCCTATTTCGGAGGAGGTGGGAATCCAGGAAGAATCGTTAAGGTTAGTCTGTCGGATTTCACTTATGTTGACGCACTGACTCTAGTCAAAAGCGAAGACAAACTCTATTCAGCTGTTGTCGACAGCACCGAAGGTTTTGCATATTTTGGGACTGGCACGCATCCGGGCATTGTTACCAGGATTAGACTCTCAGATTTCACTCGTACAGGAGCGCTAATGTTGAATGAGGGAGAAGACAGTATCAGCTCAGCCGTCTTTTTTACTGTCGGTCAGTTCAGAACCGCATTGTTCGGAACAGCGACATGCCCAGGAAGAGTAGTCGCCGTCAGTCTCACCGGTATTTTGGAGAGGCAGGGGGCATGTATCTTGAATGACAACGAGTGTGATCTCCAATCAGCTGTCATTGATCCTGGCAGTAATTTCGCATATTTCGGAACGTATACGGATCCGGGCACTGTTGTCAAGGTTAATGCTTTAGCGCCGGCTCGTTGGGGAGCGTTGACCCTGAACCTGGGTGAAGGCTTGCTTACTTCAGCGGTCATCGATACCACTAATGGTTTTGCATATTTCGGAACAAACACGGATCCAGGCAAAATCGTTAAGATTAGACTTTCAGATTTTACCCGCGTAGGTGCAATTACCCTTAATCCAGGCGAACGCTATCTCAGGTCAGCCGTCATCGATTCTGCAAATGGTTTTGCATATTTCGGAACACACACTCAGCCAGGCATCATTGTCAAAGTTAGGCTTTCAGACTTTACACGCGTGAGCACCCTGACTCTTAATCCAGGTGAATCCGCTCTTACTTCAGCAGTAATTGACACCGCCAAAGGTTTTGCATACTTCGGCACAACCACGGATCCCGGCTTGGTTGTTAAGGTTAGGCTTTCAGACTTTACACGCGTGGGCGCCCTAACTCTTGATCCGGGCGAACTTTATCTTAGATCAGCTGTCATCGATGCTTCGAAGGGCTTCGCATACTTTGGAACGTCTACTGAGCCAGGTATTGTTGTCAAGATTAGTCTCGATGAACCGAAAACGCTCCTGATGACATACAAGCCGTATCTAGTAACCTCGACCAAACCAACCACCGTGACGACAACTTACACAACCATGACCCAGTTCTGGGTGCCAACTTGGGAATTGAAAACCACTACTATTGCGACTACGTACGCTTATGCTTCGTTTTCTCCCTCCTACTTCCGCAGAATGGTAACGTCAACTGGAGTGACAACTATTACTACGTCAGTTCTAGGTGTCCGTGGGCCTTTCACCGTTGTTACGCCTTACACAACAACATATGCAACTGCCGCAGTCTCAATGGTGCCGAAATCTGCTACCGTAACAACCACGTTTATGGCGTTGACTTCAACGTTGAGCTCGGTTTGGAGAACGTTTTCTGGAAAAGGAACGGCCACATACGTAACTTATGTGGTCATGGAGCAGACTCTAACAAGCACGATCACATTATCCCATACAACGGAAGCTCCACAACCTTCGAAAGGGCCGTGCATTATCGCTTCAGCCGCCTATGGCTCAGAGTTGGCGCCTGAAGTGCAGCTCCTCAGAACCTTCCGAGACAAGACAGTGCAGTCAACATTCGCTGGAACCAACTTCATGAAAGTATTCAACCGCTTCTACTACTCATTCAGCCCAACAGTTGCATCTGCCGTGGCAGAAAGCCCTCTACTTTCGCACACTGTTAGATCCCTAATCTACCCGTTGATAGCGGCACTTAACATCGCATCAGCGATCTTTCATGCATTTGGCCTCTCGCCCGAGCTTGCTGTCACTGTCTCAGGAATAGCCGCCTCAGTACTGATTGGGGTATCATACTTCGCTGCACCATTGATAGCTGCTAAGGTGTTAGCAGGACGAAGAAGAAATAGTAGATTGTTTGCCTCAAAGAGAACCTGAAAAATGTGCTACTCCAAAATCCTACATGTTCTGCGTGGAGAAATGAATTCGTGATATTGTTGGCGGGCCCGCGGGGACTCGAACTCTTGCTCCTGTGTGCGAAGCGAATTTCCAGTATGCGAGAAACTGTGACCGCGCGAGGCTATTGCAGTATTGCTTTTTGCATGTAGATTTGGTGGGGTAGGGTTGGTGACCGTATTAGGTCTGGTCGCCTGTGTTTGAGTGCTGCGATGGCGATCACGTATGAAGCCATGACGCATAGTGTGACGTGGAT
>JALHTG010000010.1 GCA_022865705.1 Candidatus Bathyarchaeota archaeon
CGCGCTCTAACTTCCGGGTTTGTCTTTTATCTCGAAGTTCACTTTGTAGAACTTGACTTCTATCAGATTCCTCAGGGGACTCAAGGCGTACTCCAGTCGCTCGTCGGGTTCATTCACGATTATTATTCCTCTAGCTTTGGTGCCCATCTTCTTCTGCACCCAACCCAAGTAGCGCAGTGTTTGACCTACGACTTCATCGCTCTTTCTGCCTTTCTTCAGTTCAATCACAACGTGATCGCCTCTTTTGTCCTTGCACAGAAGGTCAATCCTTCCCACTTCTCCCGTGTCAAATTCCTTCTTGACCAAAACGAGCCCTCTCTCCACTATCGAAATGTTGTCTGCAAGGTAATTTCTAAGGTCATTCTCGATGGAGACAGAGCTGTACGATTTCATGACTTCCTCCGGGCCCTCTTCTTCCTTGTCGAACTCGAACCATAGAAGATTGTTGACTTGCGTATACTTCTCCAAGCTCAGCAGCTTCTTGACCGACTGGAAAATGACATAGTCTCTCAAGTAGTCCAATGTCCTGTCAAGGAATGCCTCCGGGTTCCCTATGCCAAATATCTCCATGGCGTCCGAAAGGGCTGCGTCATCCTGCTCTGAGCTGATTCCCAGAGCGTCCTTGGTCTGTGAGGTCACGAAAGGGAATTTCCTGGTGTCAGCAGCGACCAAGAATTGTGATAGAGTCTGGATGCCGATTCCTTTGAGCCTGAAAAAACCGTTGACCCGCTCTGGGAAAGACTCTTTCCCGTGGATCAGGTTTCTCAGTGCCCTGTTGAATTCTTCAGGAGCGTTGTTGCGGTATAATAGATTCGACAAGTTCCTGTTTGCAGAGAACCATTTCATGTGAGAAAACAATTCGTCGAGTTTGTCAGGCGTGAGATCTTGCCCTTCGATGAACCCTTTGTCATTCAGGATTCTCGATGTCTCGATTTCCGCCTTGTCCTCTTCTGTTGCCCAATTCCTCGCCTTCTCCGATGACAGGCTGTTCTTCCATGACTTCAGGTTCTCAACCTGTTCAGCGGTGAATTGGAATCTTGCCATGAATTAAGTATGTATCCTGAATCACTTAAAAAGTCGCCTCGCCTGTTCTAGCGCGGTACCAAGAAAGCTCTAAATGGGTCTTAGCCAACTCAATTCTCGGTGGGCGCTATGCTCTTTGCCTTATGGACTTTCTGGATATGGGGTTTGATGGATACGCCTATGTAATGTTGCTTGGCGGCGCCTGCGGCTCTTACAATATCTGCTCCATCATCTGCGTCGTCATCATCACTACTCCCATCGGTACTCCGACATGTACTCCTATGTTGGACTGGTAGACCGGTATGAGTTGTTTGCCGAATTCTAATGCTGATAACTCTGTAAGCGTGCGCTACGTAGGACGGCTTCTAGGTTTAAATGTCCAGCTGTCCAGACGTGTCCAGAATGGACAGTGTTGGACAATGAATCTAGACCTGAGTAAATTGAACCTGACCAGCAACCCGTTCGAGGATTTTGAACTTCTCGAAGAAACTCTTGACAAAGAGACAGTTAGTCAGCATAACGTCCTCTTCAAGGATCGGGAAGAGATTACCAAGAAACTCCTTTTGGGGATAACTACGAGCACTAGCTACAAGGTCGTTCTGCACGGAGAGGCAGGAGTTGGGAAATCTTCCTTACTCAACAAAGTTCTTCATGATCTCAGACAGCGTGGTTATTTCGCAATCAAGTACCGAGTAACCGAGGCATCCGCACTAGATGCGAACCTCTTTGAAAGAGAGTTACTGAGAACATTTGGCGAAGAAATAGCAAGAGAGGCTTCGCGTAGTAAGAGTTTTCGTGACCGTCTCAAATCCATAATCATACTAGGGACCAAGCGTGATCTGAGACAACTTTCGCTACTAGCGGTATTGTATTCGTCGGGCCAAGTTACCATTAGAGAGGGGCAGGTGGAAACAGATGGGCTGTCGATGACTGTCGGAATCCCTGTTCTGAAGGCGGAGGTTTCAGAGCAAGAGCAGAAGCACATTGAGATAACCAGAGTCGAAACTCTGTCTCACTTGGTCTTCGGGCAACTGCTGAGAGACGGCATAGGTCTTCTGAAGGAACTGAATTACAGAGGTGTCGTGATTGCGATCGACGAAATTGACAAACTGGAAGAAAAGCTTGAGGGACGTCTCCTAACCATTGTCAAGGACACGTTCTATCCGGCGGGACTCTGTCACTTACTGTTGGTCATGAAGACGAGAAACGGGAGAAAACCAATTCACCCGGACATTTTCGTGTATGAACCTGTACATTCGTTACCAAAACGTTACGTCTTCGAATTTCTGGAAGAGATGTACAGAGCTAAGGCCATTGACAAGAAGAAGCCACTGACTTCACTGTTAGACAAGAGATTATTCGACGAACTTTACGACAAGAATAGGGGAATCATTAGAATGGTTCTCAAAGATCTATCAGCATGTGTCATCGGCGCGATACTCACAGATAAGTCTCGCATAGATGATCACGTCTATCAACGGACGAAGGTCACTGATGCTCTGCAAGCATATCTTATGTCGTTACGTCCTGATGATAGAGAGTACAAAATCCTCTCTTATCTCTTAAAGACAGAAGAGACTTACACTAGAGATGAGGACCTATCCAAGGCTACAGAGTTAAGCAAATCTGCTCTGAGTTACAAGCTACGTGATTTGGAAGAAAGAGGGATACTTGTGTCGAGAAAGAGGGGGAGCTTTCGGATTTTCTCGATAGACCCCAGCCTCCGAGCGAGAGTGAAATCCATTATTAGATGAGCACTGTCCATATGTCCATTATTGTCCAATTTGGACATGAGTGGACACTTGGACGATAGTCTCTCATAGGACTTCAAATGCATCATTCGGTAATGCTACAACTATCGCTACGCTCTACCCCTCTTGGCCTTACCCTCGGACTCATCTCCAGCAGCAAAACACTGGGGTCCCTTTCATCCTTTGCTTCCCTCGAACACATTTCATGGGGCCCACCCACGACAAAACCCCCAAAAACCGCACAAAAACGCTCACAAAACGCCACTATCCACACGGAAACTACCCGTACCCCACCCCCTAAACCACCCCGCAAACACCCTTGAAACCACACAAACTCGCCCAAAACCCACCCACAACTACACATGACCCCTCCTCTACCCCTATCACGCTCAAACCCCTTTCACCCAAAAGACCCCAAAAACACAGCCGACCATACCTACGCGGCGGAAAAAAACGGGGTACTGTCTTGAAGCGGACGGGGACTGGTAAGAACGCGGACAAGTACGCCTGGTAATGCGCCTGGTTACCCAAGGGGTAGCGGAATCGAGAGAAAAAAAGGGAACAGATGAGATCAGATAGGATAGGTGGGGGCCCCTTGCGCCAGTCATGAAGCGCGCGCGCGAGGCCCTGAGCTTCAAGGAAATCCGGGCGGTCAGCTGGTTCCGTTTATCATCGGTGTCTTCGTACTAGTTATCGGCGGCTACATCATCCTTACCATAGTCAACGAAGTTGCCGGCGCAAGTCAGGGCACTTGAGGCGCACGCTACTGCTTAGAATGGATAAGATTGCTTTTTGAGCGGAAACAGGTTTCATTTGAGGCACGATTCCGCTTTCTGCGTTAAACTCTAGTTGCTTAGGCTCAACCGGCTCTGTTTCTTGCTTACCTTGTAAGCACGAAAGCCTATTTTCATGTATAGCAACTATACTCTTAAAGTAATCTAAGAACTCTTTAGAACCCACTAAGTAACAACTCGCTGTAATAGGGTCAACGTAATCATTAACATACTCCTTATCCCAATCAAACGTCATGGATACTATTTCGTGGGTCAGTACCAAACTTCCAAGGTAGTCCCGCACCTCTTTCACCCCAAACATATTCAAACTCTCCGCGAAATTCTGAATCGTGATTGGAATGAACTTCTTTTCAGGATTACGCCTGTAAATGAACGGTTCACCCATACAGGAATGTGCTACGCACACCGGACACCCAAAGAACCGCCTCTAGAACACACGTAGAAACACACGAAGGCACAAGAAGGAGACTATAAGCTCCCACGCCAGTCGTTTTTCCCGCGCGTCTTCTTCTCTATTCCTCTGAAAGAGAAAGAATATCCCCCAATATACCTGGGGGCCACCACTGATAACAGATGTACAAACATACATAGTACAATAGTATACGTCACCATGATACTCGGGGTATATTTCGGTAAGGGAGAGTAAACAAGTTGACCAAGGAGGAAGAGAAGGAACCCACCGGTTACAGGGCCTTACATTGTTTGATCCCCGCATCCCTTCACCAAGCCTTGCGCGAAAGGGCGGGCTATGGAAACATGACTTCGCTCGTAGTCGAGGGGATTAAACTCGTACTGCAAAACCCTGACCTCAAAATCCCCCACTTGATGCTAGAATCACAGAAACATGAGATTTTCAGGGAAGCATACGCTGAATTTCGGAAAAGCCACTCAAACCAACCGCCAACCGCCGCAGAGATGGCACCATACCTAGAGAAGCATGGCCTCAACATGTCCACCACCACGATTGGCCGAAGATGTGCGGAGCTAGGTTTACCCATTCGCGACGCTCGGAAGAAACTGAAGGAAGCTGAAGAAAACATTCAAAGAGAAATAAGGGAACAGGTCAAACGTGAACTCACGCCTCTCCTCGAAAGGCATAGACAGGGCGACAAAGACGCTCCTAAACACATCGAAGAGATTTTGGATACGTACCCCATCAGTCCTAGCGGTGATGAAGAGGGTTATCCATACGGTTGCCCCCTTTGCACGTATTGCTACAACACAAAGGAAAAGCGGCTAGCACACGTATTGGGAGACCACAAAACCGTTAACCGCCAACACTGACCTCTCATAACGTACCCCCCAAAGGCGAGGAACCGCTATCGTGGATGTGGTTACGGCCGGCCGTAGACGGAGAGAAAGAGACATTTATGACGGTTCTCGCAACTAGGTGCCGGAAACACTTACCTAAAATTAGAGAGGATCTGGTACTTATCGAGAGGTTCATGGCGACTTATGAGGGTAAGCCTCGGACCCAACCTTCAGATGCTATACGTTGAACCGCAAGGGGCATGAATGAGATTTGGTTTCTTCCGAATGATGACGCGCCCCACACCCGGAGCAGCACGCATAAGAGCGTGCTCGTATCCCCTAGTTCATGACTGGCTAAGCATTGTCTTCCTTAACATGTGAAGTTGGTAACTGTATAGCGGCAGCCCTATGATGGCAAATAGTAGCACCACAACCCAAGTGTCACTTATGCCATATTTTCGGCCGTCATTCCTAACGAATATGGCGATAGTACAGGCAACAAGCGCGATTACCAAGAAGCGCAAAAGTGTCACAAGTAACGCGTCCCTCCACACGTACTGAAGTGGCACAAAAGCCATGTCTGGAACGAATCCAAGGAGAAACATAGCCATTAGAAGTATTATGGGCACCGCTACGTCACCTTCTGTGGGCACTGGCCTATGTCTTTCGATGCCTTTACTCACGGAACTGGTGTCTGTATTGAATGTGTTCCGAGATACGCCAATGGTGTCAGGTGCGCTGAGCATCGCTCCGCAACCTTCGCAGAACTTGCTGTCACTGGGAATCGTCAAGCCACACATACGACAGAACTTCGTACTCTGGTCTGTTCTGGCGATGGACGTGGGTTCCGAAGAAATTCTTTTGGTGTCAACCGATGTTGCGACGTCATAGCTCCACGATGTCAGTGTGGCACTCATAAGGAGCGCGATTATCGTAAGTCCAATGATTCCCGCCAATATTGTGTATGTCGGTGAAGCCCAGAACCCAGCTTCACTAATGAACCGTTGCTCCACTGTCAAATAGGTGGCGAATGAATAACTCTGTGTCGGTAACTGAGCCAGAACTACTGTGGCGCGTCCCTCACGATAGATAAGAAGAGTTTTCGAGAGAAGAATCAAAAGCCCCGCCACGAGCGAGCTAGTGAAATGTATGGTGCGTGCGCTTTGTTTCTTCATTCGAAGCGTCACGGCAGAAGCAATGACCAGAAGGAGGGCGATGCCCTCGCATAACACCCCTATATTCCACAAGAATTGGTATGGCATCATCAATCTATCGGCTAACTGTGTCACCTCTTGATATGCATCGATTTGTCGCTGCGTTAAATCGTAAAGACGTATCGAAGCGCGGACGGACCCCTGCACAAAGGCCAACCCCTCGCTCAAAAGGAATGAACCCAAACCCAGCATAGTTGCTTTCTGATGTATCACGTGAATATTGGGCGTTTACACCAGTCCCCCAATTCTTCAGATCCGGTGAAACAATCTACTATGACGGTCATATTAAGACGTGGATCCTTAAAGGTGAATGGCCACACGGCAAGCTAGCTAGCGAGGAATGGGTTAGGGGTCATAAATTCGTGATGCATTACAAAAATCGACGGGCCGTCGGCATGTGTGAAAAGTCTCTTATGGGGGGTAGGTACAGATCTATGCTGGGTCGGAGTGGGGAGCCCAGTGGTTAGGATCGGTTCTTGGACGAATCTAGTTTTGGTTCTGCTTGGCCTAGCGCTCGTGGAAGCCATGTTTAGCTTGGCGAGAGATTACGCTGTTAGCTGCCTTGCAGGTTTGGGCCCTCCTAATGTGGCGATTGCGTATGAGGCTGTTCTCGTGATGATCATCTCTGTCGCTTGCTTTGCCTATCCGGTTCTGTCTCGTCGGAAGGGTTTCAATCGCTCTATGGTAGAATTGAAAGGCCCTTGTTCCGTTTGTCACGGCCGGCCGGACGAAAACTAACGACTGAAATAATCGGTTGGCCTAGAATGACCAATAGACCATGTAAAGGGTGCTCTAGATATACGGGGTTACGGATTCCATGTTGTATTCGAAAATAGTAGAGATCTATGAGCAGATAGAAGCTACAACAAAAAGACTTGAAATGACTGATCTGCTTGTTCGACTCATAAAGGAAACTCCGAAAGAAGACATAGACAGAATCGTCTACCTCACAGCAGGCATTCTGTACCCCGACTTCATGGGAATTGAACTCGGCGTGGCAGAGAAACTTGGCATAAAGGCAATCGCAGAAGTGTCCGGAAAACCCGATCACCTCGTTGAAGAAGACTACAAAAGGACCGGTGACCTGGGCATCACGGCAGAGAAATTCTCGTCTGGTAAGCGTCAGGCGACTCTGATTACAGAAGCCTTGACCGTCAAGAAGATCTATGAAACATTCGACAGAATCTCTCGCGCAACAGGTCCCGGGTCAATAGACCAAAAGGTCAGACTGCTTTGCGGACTACTAACCAATGCTTCAGGAAAGGAATCCAAGTACGTCATCAGGACTGCCGTCGGCCAGCTTCGACTAGGCGTGGCAGACATGACGATCTTAGATGCTTTAGCAGTCGCATACGGCGGCGGAAAAGAGGCACGAGAAGCTTTCGAGAGAGCATACAACCTGTCATCCGACTTGGGATACGTCGCCAAAGCTGCTGCACTTGGCGGTCTTCGGGAGATCGAGAAGTTTGAGATAGCAGTGGGACGCCCGATAAGGCCTATGCTTGCGGAGAGACTTTCAGATGCGAAAGAAATCCTTGAAAAACTAGGTGGAACTGCTGCTTTGGAGTACAAGTATGACGGATTGAGAATACAGGCACACATCACTGCGAACAAGACCACTCTCTTCTCAAGACGACTGGAGAACATTACCAGCCAATTCCCAGACGCAGCACGCTACATGTCGGACAGCCTGAGAGTCAAAAACGCGATACTAGAGGGGGAATGTGTTGCAGTTGACCCAAACACCGATGAGATGTTGCCCTTTCAGGCCATCTCCCAAAGGAGAGGAAGGAAACATGACATTCAAGAAAAGACCGAGGAAGTCCCTATCTCACTCTTCATGTTTGATCTTCTCTTCTTGAATTCGATGGACTACACGAATCACCCATATCCCGAGAGAAGACAGGCCTTGGCCAAGGTTGTCAGAGAAACGGAGCGCGTGAAAATCTCCCGGCAAACAGTAGTAGACAATTACGAGGAGCTGGACAAATACATGGCACAAGCGATAAGCGACGGATGTGAGGGAATCATGGTCAAGTCCCTTGGCGCAGATTCAGTCTACAAGGCCGGTGCACGCGGGTTTCACTGGATCAAATACAAGAGAGAATACAAATCAGAAATGACAGACACAGCGGACTTGGTTGCGGTTGGGGCATTCGCAGGTCGAGGAAAAAGGGCCGGAAGCTTTGGAGCACTACTCCTCTCTTCATATAATGACAAAGACGACGTTTTCGAGACTGTGTGCAAATGCGGCTCAGGCTTTACAGATGACGATCTCAAGAAGCTTCCAGAAGCGTTAGAGCCACACAGAGTATCGCATAAGCATGCCCGCGTGAAATCAAAAATGATTGCAGACGTTTGGTTTGCACCGTCTTTTGTGCTCGAGGTCATAGGCGCCGAGATAACGCTCAGTCCTATCCACACCTGCCAAGAAAACGTGATAAGACAGCGAAGCGGACTCGCAATAAGATTCCCAAGATTCACTGGCAACTATAGAACCGACAAAGCACCTGAAGACGCCAACACCTCGCTTGAGATACTGGAGATGTACAAAGCCCAGCTGAAAAAGATCGATACTCAAGCTCAGAACGTTTGACCAGCTCTATCCTTTGAGGCGATAGCCAAGGTCGCTCGCTAGAGATCAATTATGCACTGGAAAAAGCTTAACCTTTCTTTGATCAATCCTTTGGCCCGGGGTACTCGTTGAAGCTGCAGACGGACCAGATAGAAGTCTTCTTCAATCCGCACTCAGTTGCGGTTGTCGGCGCATCTCGAAACGTGAATAAGGCGGGACATGTCATTTTCAAGAACTTCGCCGAAAACAGGGCGAGAGGAATCTTCAAGGGCAGTCTCTACGCGATCAACCCCAACGAGACTGAAGTTCTATCCTACAGGTGTTATCCGTCCCTGTCACGCGTAATCGACCCCATAGAAGTAGTAGTTGTGGTTGTTCCTTCCCAGTTTGTCCCACAAGTAATGAGGGAAGCAGCTGCCAAGAAAGTGAAAGCTGCGGTCATAATTTCATCAGGCTTTCGCGAGGTGGGAAACATTGCACTTGAGGAAGAAATCAAGGGTATTGCACAAAGTGCGAACATGCGGTTGCTGGGACCGAACTGCCTAGGGGTCTATGATTCACGGACAGGAGTGGATATGATCTTTCTGCCAGAAACCAAGATCCTCCAGAATGGGAATGAAGTGGTAGTCACCCCCAGGCCAATGCCAGGCAATCTTGCGATTGTCACTCAAAGTGGAGCTTTTGGTGTTGCAGCTCTAGATTACCTCGCAGGCCGTGAGATGGGAGTTAGCAAATTCGTGAGCTTTGGAAACAAGGCAGATGTCAATGAGCCTGAGCTATTGGCCTACCTTATGGAAGACAGGGAAACAGAGGTCATCCTTCTCTATGCTGAAGGAATAGCGGCAGGAAGAAAATTCCTTGAGATTGCCAAGGAGGTAACCAAAACGAAGCCGATCATCGCGTTGAAGACTGGTAAGACAAGTTCAGGTGCAAGAGCTGCGGTTTCTCATACGGGGGCATTGAGTGGAACTGACAAGATATACGATGGCGCGTTTGCTCAAGCGGGAGTCATTAGAGCTCGAGACATGGACGATTTCTTTCACATAGCTAAGGCGTTCTCGACTCAGCCTCCACCTGAGGGGGACGGGATTGCTGTACTTACCGATGCGGGAGGACCGGGAGTAATGGCCGCGGACGAATGTGACACAAGAGGAATCAGTATTAGGAAACTCTCAGACGTCACGCTTCAGAAATTTGAGGTGTTGAAAGATCAGCAGAAGATACCGAAATTCGCGGCAACTCTTAACCCTGTCGATCTTACCGGATCTGCTTCCTCTGAAATGTTTGAATTGGCTACAAAGATCCTTCTTGACGATCCGGACGTACATTCGCTAATTGTGATTGGTCTCCATCATGTCCCGGGCCTTGACGAGGACTTTGTCGACAGAATAGCAAATGTCACTAGCCAATACAGAAAGCCAGTGGTTGCATGTGACATCGGTGAGACAGAGATGGCCATGTACGTCAGATCGAGATTTGAAAAAATGGGAATACCATCTTACTCTTCGCCGGAGGATGCGGCCAGGTCTCTTGTCGCACTTGTGAGGTACGGCCTCTACTTGAAGAAAGAAGGTTGCTATGACGCTTATCTGGCGAACATGACGCGAAAGAAGACACGGGGACCGAAGTAGTACCTCTCAAGCGCTCCCTACGGCGGTTTTCAGTTCCTCTATTGCGGTCTCATCCTCTATCGTCGAGTAGTCTCCCAGGGGCTTGTTTGATATTATCGCTTTAATGAGTCGGCGCATTATCTTGCCACTTCGGGTCTTAGGCAGTTTGTTCGTGAAGAAGATGTCGCTGACGATTACTATTGAACCTAGGGTTTTTCTGACCAACTCTCTTAGGGTTTGCCTCAAGGCATCATTCTGCGCTAATCCGTTCTTCAAGACAATGAACGCAGACGCCACCTCACCCCTTAGCTGATCCGGACGGCCAACAACAGCGGCCTCAGCAACACTTGGATGCTGAAGTAATGCGCTTTCTATTTCGATTGTGCCGACCCTATGGGCTGAGATCTTTATGACCTCATCAACTCTCCCCAAGAACCAATAGTATCCGTCTTCATCTTTTATTGCAGCGTCCCCGGTATAGTAGACGCCCGGAATCCTTTCCCAGTAGTCCTGTACGTAGCGATCATGATCTCGCCACAGAGTCGGGGTTAGACCTGGGAACGGGCGCTTGCAGACAAATGTTCCCTCGACACCGATAGGAACAGGCTTTCCCTTCTCATCGACTATTTCAGCATCGATGCCTGGAAGCGGAATCGTGGCTGAGCCGGGCTTTATTGGCAGTAAGACTATTCCATATGGGTTGCCTAGCATAGGACCACTGCTTTCAGTCTGCCACATGTGATCGATTACCGGAATTCTGTCCTTGAAGACCTTCTTTTGGAGCCATTCCCATGCCGGAGGATTCAGGACTTCTCCTGCGCAAACCACGAGTCTCACAGAGCTCAGGTCATACTTCTCTGACCACGCATCTCCGTGCCTCATCAGTGCACGCACACCTGTCGGAGAAATCCAAGCCTGCGTGACACGATTCCTTTCCATTATTTGCCACCAGATATCTGGTGAAGGATGGTCGGGCACACCTTCATACATTATTGTAGAACAACCAAAGAGCAAGGGGGCATACACAACATAGCTGTGACCGACTATCCAACCCACGTCAGAAGTTGACCACCAAACGTCTGTCTCTCTCATGTCATAGACCCATTTGCCCATGGCATAGATGTGAACCTGATAACTCCCGTGAGGTTGAACAGTACCTTTCGGCTTCGCCATAGTTCCAGACGTGTATAATATGAAAGCAGGGTCTTCTGCCTGCGTCTGTTCGACCTCTGCGACTACTCCCTTTCCCTTTTCCACGGCCTCGTTCCAGAACATGTCTCTTCCTGAAACCATGAAAGGATCCTTCTGGCCCCTCTTCAGGACGATGATTTTCCTTACATTCTTGTCATTCTTCAGAGCGTTGTCCACGACCTCCTTCAGGTTGACTTCCTTGCCACGCCTGTAGCCAACATCTGCTGTGACAACTAGTCGTGATTCTGCATCGTCTATTCTTTCTGCCAGGGCCCGTACCCGAATCCTCCGAAAACAACCGAGTGAATGGCGCCAATCCGAGTAGTCGACAGCATCGCAACAGCGGCTTCAGGAACCATCGGCATGTAGATTGTCACCCGGTCACCTTTGTTAACCCCTAAGGCCTTCAGAGCTGATGCGAACCTTTCGACTTCATGGAGAAGCTGATTGTATGTCAGCACTCGGGTTGGAAGACCTTCGCCGTTTTCCGATATTATTGCTGCGTGGTTTCCTCTTCCTTTCTTGACTTGGTATTCCAGACAGGTGTATGATATGTTGGTTGTTCCGCCTTTGAACCATGAAAAGTTCGGGTAATTCCATTCAAAGACTTTCTCCCAACGCCTGAACCAGTGCAGCTCACTTGCGACTTCTCCCCAGAAGGTTTCAGGATCCTCAAGGGCTCTTTTGAGCATCCATTTCAGCTGTGGTGGGTACTCTATTTTGGATGTCTTAGTTGCGCTGTTTCCGATCGTTGACACAACAGACACCTGGGACCTTCAGTCGGTATGTTAAGGCACGCCAACAACTATTTCAATCTTGGAAATGATCGAAGGCGATGACTAATGGATTGCTCATTCCCTTTAGGTCTTGGTGAAGATCATCTCTGCAAAAGGAAGATCAAGGTCATCCTGATGAAAGACCACGAGAGTGACTTCGGTGTTTTGGTAATTCCTAGCAGGTCAGCTTTGTAGGACAAGACTCTCTCTAAGGATAGATTCTATTGATGAGGCGAGGAAAAGGTATTGCATCTCTTATGTGTCTCAACTTACAGAGCCAAGACAGGGTCCTCTCGACTCCCATTCCGAAGCCTGAATGAGGAACTGTTCCGTATCGCCTCAGATCTATGTACCACTTGTAGGCCGTTGGATCAAGGTGCTCTTCCTTGACCCTTTGCAGCAATTGATCCAGATCATGTATCCTTTGTCCCCCACCGGTTATCTCTCCGTATCCTTCCGGCGCAAGAAGATCAGCGGATAAGGTGACCTCAGGCTTGGAAGGGTCAGGCATATGATAGAATGCTTTGACTCCCTTTGGAAAGTGGGTGACGAAAAAAGGCTCTTTGAATCGAATGGCAAGTTTTCGTTCTTCTCTATATCCAAAGTCAACTCCCCAATCAACATCCAACCCTTCCTCTCTCAATATGTCAATCGCTTTGTCGTATCTGAGCCTTGGAAACGGAGGACCCACACTTCTCAGGTATTCTGGATCCCGCCCCAATGTTCTCAACTCATGTTCTGCCGTCTGTGATAGTCGATGGCATACGGCTGTTAGAAGCTCCTCTTGCACTTTCATTATGCCCTCCAAGTCAGTCCAAGGTGCTTCAACTTCCAGATGCCAGTATTCCGTCAGGTGTCTTCTAGTTTTGGATTTTTCCGCCCTGAAGGAAGGAGCAACAGTATAGATTCTTCCGAGACTTGAGATCACAGCCTCAGCATAGAGTTGCCAACTCTGAGTCAGGTATGCCTTTTCGTCAAAATACTTCACTTCGAAAAGTGTCGATCCTCCTTCACATGCTGCCGTAATCAGTGTTGGCATCTGCGCCTCTGTGTAGCCACTTGACTTCAACCATGTTCTGGCCGCGTCAAGCATCTCTGCCCTTGCTCGCATGATCATCTGCATCTTTTGACTTCTGATCCACAAATGTCTATGGTCCAGGAGAAAATCGGGTCCGTGCTTCTTCATCGCTATGGGAAATTCCTCGCTCGGTCTATGAAAGATCTTGGCGTCATGCAGTGTTAACTCGAATCCTCTTGGGGATCTAACGTCTCTTCGAACGACACCCGACAATTCCAGAGTTGACTCGCGTGGCAATTCTTCGAGTTCCTTGAAGAGCCTGTCGGGGAGCTGATCTTTCTTCGCCGTACACTGGATGATGCCTGACCCGTCTCGTATGAGAAGGAATAGTATTCCGCCCCCAGATCTTCTCGAGTGGAGCCATCCCCTAATCGTTGCTTCTTTGGACTCCATTCCTCCAGCCAGTATCTTCTCCGCCGCTACATACTCTTCAGTCAAGTCGTAAGAACCTCCAGATGAGGACAGATAGAACTAGATGATGGGTCTCTTCTGAAGTCGCAAAGGCTCGTTAAGGTTGCCACCTTTCACTTAACCCACCAGGGAATCAAATTCATTGGATTGGGTATTTAAGCAATAGTGCGAGATCCGAAGCGCAGTCCGTCCTCTCTTGGCGTTTTTGACTGCGATGTCTACCTGCAGATACGAAGTAGCGTCCGCATGATCTTCTTGGAGGCGTGTCCGTCTCCGAAAGGATTCTTCAAGCCAGACAGCCTCTTTTTCGCATTTTTGTCAGCAAGAACCTTCTCTGTCTCCCGAACTATTCTGGATTTGCATGCTCCGACAAGTTTGTTTGCGCCCATTATCAGAGTCTCTTTCCACTCCGTCTCGCCTCGGAGTGTCAGACATGGCACTTGCAGCAGGAATGCTTCCTTCTGCATACCGCCAGAATCCGTGAGAAGCAATCTAGAGTCTTTCACAAGACTGAGCATATCAACATAGTCAAGGGGGGCGATGGGAAGAAATCCATTGGACTTGGTTACCTTTGACCAAAGACCGAATCTGAGAAGGCTCTTCTTCGTCCTTGGGTGCACCGGAAAGACGGTCAATACGCGAGTTCTCATGACTGCAGAAAGAATCTCCCTTAGTCGTCGTCGATCATCCACATTCTCAACTCTATGCGTTGTCAGCACGATGTAGCTTTCCCGTTTCAGATCCAACCTGTCCAAAATGTCTGACGTCTCGATTGCTCTTCTCCATTGTATCAACGTGTCCAGCATTGTGTCTCCAACGTGAAAGATCAATCGACGTTGAATCCCCTCATTCAGAAGATTTCGCACGGCAAGCCTAGTCGGTGTAAACAGCATGTCCGAGCAGTGGTCTACAAGTATGCGATTCATCTCCTCGGGCATAGTGAGATTCCCAGATCTCAAACCAGATTCCACATGTGCAATGTGCACACGAAGCTTTGTGGCCGCTATGGCTCCAGCCAAAGCTGTGTTAGCATCTCCGAAGACAATAACCACATCAGGCCCGTACCGAAGTATCGCTTTCTCTACTCCGATCATCATTGCAGCCGTTTGCTGCGCATGAGTTCCGCTTCCTACCCCCAAGTTCATCTTTGGCGATGGCAAGTTGAAGTCTTTGAAGAAGACGCGCGACATTTCGAAATCATAGTGTTGCCCTGTATGAACAAGCTGAAGCTCAACCATCTTACTCTTGTTCAAGAGCTTGATTAGAGGAGCCGCCTTCACAATCTGCGGCCGAACCCCCACCACAGGCATAATCTTCAAACGACTCAACTGACCAGAGCCTCTTCGATGATCCTCAAAGACTGTTAAGCCAGTACTGATCTTATTCTTTCTTTCTGACCAGCGCGTGCGCTACGGTTCATACCCATACTGTCTCGAGATCTCTGCAAGCTCTCAACAAAACCTCCTCTGATTTCTCCCATGTGAAATCGCTCGCACTGTAGACGTGAATAGGGTTTCTCAACACCTCTCTGATTGCGGCAGGGAAATCGCTTAGCGACGCCGTCGTGATGGGGAGATCAGAGTGGGCAAATTCTCCCACCGGGGTTGAGATGACAGGTTTACCTAGGGCGAGATACTCTCCAACTTTTCTGACTGAGTGGGGTGAATAGAACTTGGCGGATGGCGAGTCCTCACGCCGAGGAAGCACACAAACATCTGCAATAGCAATCCAGTTTGGAACAAGATCGTACGCCACCCATCCTGTAATTTTGACTCTATCTGCTATTCCTTTGTCCTCAAGATATCTCTCAATGCTTGGTCTCTCAGGCCCGTCTCCTACCATCACCAAGACTGTCCCATCCTGTTCCTTCAACAAGTCCGTCGCGGCATGCACAAGATCAAGTGTGCATTCGACTACAGATAACTTGCCCACGAAGAGGATTATCCGTTTGCCTGAGAGGCCCTGTTGCTTCTTGAATTCCTCTGGAGCCACTGTTGGCCGAAAATCAGCGGGAGGATAATTAGGTAGTACGTAGACTTCCTTGGCACCCCACCCTCTGGCGCGTCGTTCCAAGACCTTGTTGACCACTAAGACAACATCAGCATGTCGCGTCATGTATCGCTCTATTGCCTCCGCAACCCAGACGACTAATCGACTATGGCCGAAGGCACGTAGCTCCTCCGCCCATGGGCTACGCACGTCGTAGACCCACCTCTTGTGCCGAACGATCGGTGCGAACCCCCAGATGTCGGGGCAGTTGGAAACAAGGTATACATCGGTTCGCTGACAGATCGCCTGAAGAAGAAAGGCAGAGTATCGAATGAGTGCCGCTAGGATTTTCGGTTTGAACCTCGATCTCAGCCTAGGAGCTAGGATGTAGGCGTCATACCCTGCCTTTGTTAGACTTCGATGCTCGAGCTGAATCCTTGGTAGCTTTTCCGGCTCAGAGTGAACGAGACAGATTCTCACGTTTTACCATCTTTTGATATAAAGGCCGGCCGTAATATACATACAAAGGCTAGAACCGCAATAGGCTCACGCGCTTAAATATTATATATTCGCTGAGTTGTGTACTATCAGTGAGGGCGAACATGAATCGTGATTCTGTGAAGTTTAGAATCGTTCCTAGGCCAGTTTGGGTGCGACGCAGGGCTGCGGGGAGCAAACTTAATGGTGCCATAGATGCCGCGTTAAAGTTGAAGAATGACAAGAAGGTTGTGAGTGTGCCTTCAATTGGCATGAAATTCAACAGTCTATCCATCGCATTGAGAACTAGGATAGCCAACAGAAAGCTACACAACACAATTCATGTAGAACAGAATAAGCAGAGAAAGGGGATAGTTATTGTGAAAGGGCGCAGCCTCTTTGGGCAGACTGGCGCACACGCAGAGAACCCCCGACGCCGCAAGAACCGCGCGTAGGACGTTATTCTATCGTCTGCGGGTGAAAGGTTCTCATTCTTCTTCCTCTAGAATCAATCGTGCAGCTTTTTCGGATCCCCTCTCTATTGGCGGTACGTCCATTCTTTCAGCATGGGCAACGGATTCCTGAAGTTTTTCTGGTGTTAGCCCATCGAATGGCAGGTAGAGCCCAAAACCTCTCTCCTGAATGAAGAACGCAACTTGTTCCATTTCATGTACGGAGCTTCTCCTCCATTTTGGGTTCGGAACAATGACAACTGGAACGTGATAGTTCAAAGCTTCCCAGATCGTATATCCAAGGTGAGTCACAAGCACTCTTGCGGACGCTAGAACTTCGTCCAGCCCAATGAGTTTGTTCACGACGACCCACCCAGGTTTGCGGTATTCTGATACATTCAGATCCGCTATCGTCATGGTGACATTCTTGAGATCGGTCTTTACTGCAATGTCATAGAGTTCTTTGAAGCCGAAACTCCCAGGGCTTATGATTATCCGACCGTTTCTTGTTGACGGAGCCACATCAGGGAGCAGAAGACCCACATATTTGCCCTTCTTGGAATGAAACTTCAATTGTTCTTTCCACTGTAGGAGCGTGAGATCAGAAATCAGGTCTAAGTATCTTGAGGTTTTGCTGGCTGAGAATATTCGAACGGAATCTTCAGCATTCACAATCCTTGATCCCAATGCCTTTCCTATGATGGATATCGGTATTGCAATGTTAGACCCTGTCGAAACGACTACGTCAGGCCTGTGTTTGATCCAAATCCAGAATGATTGGAGACTGCACAAGACGAATCTGTAGATGAACGTCAGTAGTGGTGTTCTGGGATGCCTGGGTTTTCTGACAGCTACTATCTCTCCAATAGGGGAAAGGCGGTCTTTTGATAGTGAATCCTCTTCGTCAATCAGAAACGTCAATAGTGCTTTTTGCTTCAGGGCTTGCCCCAGGGCTAGAGCATATCCGGTGTGTCCTCCTCCTCCAGCGGTTAGCAGAACCTTCATCTGGGTCAGTCCTGAGGTGGCGAGATTCTTTGCTTCGCCCCTATTGCGATGGCGTGTATTTAAGTGACGGTTGCGAACCTTAAGTGGTTTCGGACGAATTTCTCGTCTATTAGGCGACCTTTCTTGCGGTTTAGGCCTGTACATGGAAGAACGCGAAGTGTTAGACGGGTTCCTTCTTTGACAAGCTCGAATGGGTAGGTTCTGCAGACATCTGGACGATAGCGATACTTCGAGCAGACACCTTGTTTCTTGTTCCGTTTCGAGAAGAGAATGCATTCGCCACTAGGTTTGCTGACGAGCATTGTAACAACGTGAGGCCCTAGCGCTACGGTTTCAGTGCAATGGTCGATCTTAGGTACGGACCTTCTCAGTCTCATAAGATCCTTCTGACTCACAACAGGACCACCGAGTCGGCAGCAAAATGCTCCACATCTGCGACAGTTGAATCGCAGACTCGTACATTCTATTGAGTCTGTTCTCACCTTGTTGTCTTCGATGAGGAACCTTCCCACCAGTGACATTGACCACAGACCACCGTCACTACGACCGTCCGCATACGCTGGACGTACACTCGACGGTCATTCATGTTTCTATATTGATGGCGAAGGGATATTTTCTCTCTCCGACAGTATTCGCAGACCATTTGAGCAGTAGGTTGCCCTTCCTATCGAGTAGCGCGTGGCACAATTTGTGCACATCACTGTCCCTTTACCAATTCGTCCTTCGCATCAAGTATAGCTGGTTTTCCCAGAACACTACAGGTTTCGTGAGGAAACTCACATACACTGGTCATGATGTTGTTGACGATCGGCGCAGTTTTCTTCACAAAGATGCGTCAAATCAACGTATCTTCTCGGGTCGAACTGCCAAGAAGGCGAAAACGATTCATATTAGTCCGCTGCCCCCAAATGAGCCAACATTGAGGCTCGAATGGTTTGATGACAGAACAGACGGATGCCAAGTACTCAATAGAGATTAGGATGCTTGAGAAAGCCATCCCGGTTTCGAAGGAGGTCATTCAGGACCTGAAGGGCGCAGCGCGCGGAAAGCTTCTTGCTCGAATGAAGAAAGAAGCCTTAGATTGTCCTGTGAAAGGCAAAACGGTGTCTTTTGCTGAGTGCTTTACGTGCAAGAACTTCCTTCGCAGAGTGAAAGGAACTGTGGGATGCAAGGGGGACCAATAAAGCGCGCGCTAGGGTGTTGCAATAATAGGTTTCTTTGATATGATCTTGGCCACTAGCACCCGACACGCTTGCCAGCGCTACCATACTAGATAGACATGCGCAAGTGATTATTGCAACAGCCTCGCGCGCTAATCTGAGGCGCTCTCGAAACCCCATACCCCTATACGGTTTAAAGAGTGTCAGTCGAGGGCTCGGAGCAGTTCTTCGAGGCGTGTCTTGTGCGCTCCTAGGTCCTGTTTCACGCGCGCGGACCCATACCACCTAGAAGTCTCTCGAGCCCATTGTCTAGGGAACCCGCGCACGTCCCACATTTCGGACAATTTTAGTCAAGGGGGAACCCACGGGAAGTCTTTTTTACAGCAGGACTGCTACTGGGTCCCGCAGGGGCATCGGCTTGCACCTCCGGCCAACCTTGGTCATCATTGGCTTCGTTATGGTAGCGAGCTTGGGGCAGCTTCACACTCAGCGGGCATATCAGCAATCCGTAAAGACATCCACAACCTACAGCACGGAAGTCGTAACAGTTTATACAGCCGAGTACGTTACGGTAAGGCGAACCAGTGTCTCGACGTTCATATACCCGCCGCCTCCGGATTTGAGAACAATATGGGAATTCTACCTATGGCACCTCAAAGATACCAATGAACTCACAAGGGTAGAGATCATGGGAAATGTCACCAACAGTGCCAAGATTCGGTTGGCATCTGTCTCCCTTGAGTTCGAGGTCAGCGAAGGATACAAATCCGAGGTTTTTACTCACACAGTTTCGAACATAGACCCAGGTCAAAGGCGAGATTTCCGTTTCAACTATACCCCAGGAAAAGACAGGTATGATGTCAAGTACACCGCTGTGATATTCAAAGGATTTGAATACTCCACAGGATTTGATATTCAGAGCACCACTATGGTTCAAACAAG
>JALHTG010000076.1 GCA_022865705.1 Candidatus Bathyarchaeota archaeon
AGGGCGCAACAGAAATCTCTTGCCATTATCGAGACTTGGCGGACGAACGAAAAACAGAAAGAAGTTGAGGCCGAGGCCCTCCTGCAGCTGGACGTGGTCCTAGGCTTGTTGGCCGGCCAATCCCGCTACATTCCACCTGGGCTCAACAGGTCTAGTCTGCCAAACATGGCTCAGCAGGCACTGAGCAAGGAGGTGGATCGCCGTCAATGGCCACAATGGTTTAGCACAGTCGTCGAGCCCAGAATCAAGGACCTGGAAAACAGGATCGGGCAGAACGTATTCCTGCTGCTCAAAGGACCATGGCCAATAAAATGCGGTGTATGTGGTTCAGAAGCCGACTGTGAGCTCGATACTGTATGGATAGGGAATCTAGTCAAGAATGGTTTCGTTCGCGTGCCATGCGTTAACCCGAACTGCCGCAATCACGGCCCAATCTTCGCCGTCAACAAGAAACTGGCAGAGCTCATCGACGATTTCCTTACAAAGAGCAGCCGCTAGTGCAAAGGCAGAGACAATACAGTTTGCGCTAACTACCGTGAGGTTCGTCCCGGGGATGCTGCTGAAGCAAATGAATTCTGTCTTCGCCTGCTGACTCAGAAAAGCTTATAGTACATACGTCATAGATGCGTCGGAACCCGTCGCAACAGCGATCGCTAAGTCGTGGTGTGAGAGTCCTGCACAGCCTGTTCATCTGTCCTAAGTGCGGTCGAGCACACACAATCGAACAGCTCACACACAATCGATTCTGCCTTAATTGCGGCAAGTATCTATCCTATCGCGACAAGGTTGAAGGGTTCCCCGAGCCGGTGCAGAAGAATGTGGAATGGCCCCTTTTCCCCTACGAGCCCTACCCGCAACAACTGGAGTTCATGAGAGACGTCAAGAATGTGGTGGGCAACCACGGCATCTTGGTGGCTGAAGCGTGTAACGGCTTCGGGAAGACCGTGAGTGCACTCGCTAGCATTCTCCCAATGGGCCACAGAATAGTCTATGCAACCAGAACTCATGAGCAGGTTCACCAAGTCCTCCTCGAAGTTGAACGCATAAACCAATGTTCTGGATCCAGTTTTTCGGCCGTGAACCTCGCGAGCAGACAACACCTATGTCTAAACGACAAATGCAGACAATTATCCAACGCCGAGGCCCTAGAAGTCTGCAGAATGCTGAGGAAAGCTGACGAATGCCCCTACAAGACGGAGATCCTACAACTTCCCCCTCTTCCATCCGTACTGTCAACAACGAAGCTTCAGACGGAAGGTAGAAACAGAGAGATCTGCCCCTACTTCCTAGCAAGGAAGGTAGCAGAAAACTGCACTGTGACCGTAGCCCCCTATCAATACGTCTTCAACGAGGAGATCAGGTCACAAGTCAAGCTAGTACTCACTGACAAGATCCTGATCTTCGACGAAGCCCATAACGCCGACCAGATCGGCCAAGAAGTCTTAAGTGACACCCTCTCAGACCGAACCCTAAGCAACGCCAAAAAAGAGCTCGAAGCCATGGAGGTCTCCTCCGAATTCATCGATGAGATAACAGTGTTTCTGGATAGGAAGGTCTCGGGAAAAGTTGCAGCCGAGCCTGGCTTCAAGTTACATGAAGGCCTCAAGGAAACTCTCAAAGTAGAACTTGTCTCCTTCATCGATTCCCTTTCAGACATCGTCGAAAAGATCAGGCAATACAAGGTGGAACGGGGAGAACATCCAGTATGCTATCTAAACGGTGTGCTCAGCTTTTTCTCCCTTGTGGAGTCAAGTCCTCGAAGCTGCTACGTGACCATCTACAAGAGATTTTATGATCTTAACCTGATCGAGTATCGTTGCCTAGATCCAAGCCTAGCCATGAAACCGCTTGTGCACGGTGCCCGTGGGGCTCTGATAATGTCAGGGACCCTATCCCCTATGGAACTCTTCACCGAGATTCTGGGGCTTGAAAAAGCAGAGACACGGACCTATTCTGCAGTGGCAAAGCCAGAAAACGTGCGAGTCGTAGTCGACCCCTCGGTAACAACCCGCTTCACAGAAAGGAGCGATGAAATGATCCAGCGTATCGGCGAAAGGTTTTCCAAACTGGTTGCCAAGATCCCGAACGGTGTCCTAATCTTCTTTCCCCAGAGAAAATTCATGCTGGATGCTCTGGACGCTTGGATGAAAACAGGGCTAATAAAAGGGACCATTAGTTGCCCCTATCTCGACGAGAAACAAGTGTTTGTAGAGGGAGCTCGGGCAGAGGAAAACAGGAAGATTGTGGAAGAGTACAAGAGGTCAGCCAAGACCGGGAATGGAGCTGTTCTGTGTGGCGTCTTTAGGGGGAGAAACGCGGAGGGGTCCAACTTTCCATATGAAGAGGCTCGAGGAGTTGTTTTGATAGGTGTTCCATATGCCGACTACAGCGACCCGGTGGTCAAGGCTCAAATAGAATACTTCAACAGAAAGAGAAAAGACTTGGGTGATAAGTGGTATGTCATGGATGCCTTTAGAGCAGCTAACCAGGCTTTAGGCCGTGGAATAAGGCATAGGGACGACTGGTGCAACTTCATCCTCATGGACTATCGCTACAAAACCCATCAGGAACTCATTTCAAATTGGATTGTAGTAAACGGTATCCTGGAAATCCCCACATAGCGCGCGCTTGCCACGTAGCTCTTTCCTGACGAGATGATGCAACAATGGGTCCCAAGTACCATTTCCTCATTTCCTTCGTGGTCGCCTATTTCCTGTCTATTCAATCGTCGAGCTCCACCGTTTTCTATTTCGGCTTTTTCCCTGTTGGCAGCGCGCGCGCTGGCCACAACTGCGATTATCCTGTTAATCGCTATAAGACTGGCCTCGTCGTATGAAGGACAGGCAACTCTGCTTATCAACATGAAAAGACTGAAATATGCCACACTAGTGCGCGCGCAAGACAATCCAAGAAGGCCAGATGAAGGCTACAATAGACCAACTAGTGCAGGAAGAGTCCCGACCCCTTAAACGCGCGTTTTCTTTTGAGAGCGTTAAGTCTTCGTTCTTCATGAGGAGGAGAAGTATTTATCTAGCGTGAGCTATGGACCACGTTCCATAACAATTGCAAACAAGCGCGCGGGATATTCTATAATTCATATTACAGAATATCAGGCCCCTCACGCCCTTTAGAAAGAATCTTCAGGCGCTCGCGTGAAAGTCGCGAAAGTAGCGCGCGCTAGTTGCTAAAGCACAGAAGGATAGTGTAATATCTCGGAGGGATAATGTGAGGCTAATGAAGGATAATCAAGATAGTCTTGAGATTCAAAGAGATAGTCCAAGAGTAACAAAGTAACTCACTAACAACCAACTACTATGTGAGGAGGAATCATCACTGAACCCTCCAGAATCCTACTATACAGGCCTACATAGCGATTTTCAGCTCTTTGACGTTTGGGGTGAAGGAACCTCACTATCCTCACTATTCTCCACTATTCTCAGTTATTCTCCCCGATTATCCCGCATTATCCCTCCGTCATCCTCCGACTATCCACATTATCCCTTCGTAGTACCCTCCCAGATACTTTGAGCTGTAAACACCAGCCAGGAACAAGAGACAACTGCTCACCAACTCAGTAGAACCTGCCCAACTAGATAGCCGAAGGAAGCTAATGATCCGTTTCATACAACAGATTTTGGAGGTGAAAAGCCTAGATCTCATCTGCTCTGGCCGTGGGCCGCGACGTAGTCGTCTACGGTTCCCCTTATATGTGCTTGAAACCATTTTTTATGGTAAGAAATGGCGCGCGCTAGACAGGTGGTAAAGTTAACCTGGGCCGCCTCGACAACGCCAATATCTGTCTGCGAGCCAAGGAGATGTACCTAGCATGAGAAAAGCCATGCAGGATGATTATTGCAAAGGTGTATCATATGAGTGCTAGCACAAATCTCGAAAAATGGATTAGTGAACTGCGCAACCTTTCAAAAAGGAAACCATTAGACAAGAAAGATCAAGCAAGAGCAAGGGAGCTGATGGTTCACCTCAAAGAAATGGGGAACACCAACAATGAGATCAGCGATCTCACAGATGGTGTCTGGACTGAGGCAACAGTGAAGCTCTACACAAGAGGAGTCAGGACGACAGACCCTGCGCCAAAAACTCGAATCACAAAACTTCTAACCGAACTCATCGAGACAGGCCATACCCTGAATGATGTGGAATCCTTCATCGCCGTAAAGAATCTTCTAGACTCCAAGGCGCGCGCGCTCTGGAGCTTCTCTCCTGAAAAGTTGAAGTACATACTGCCTACCATGCACTTGATTTCATGTTTTCGTGCCAGTGTCAAACTTGGGCTTTTTTAGCCTTCTGCCTCAATTCTCGAAGAATCTCAGGTTTACAGTACGACTGAACAACGAAGTCAATCTCGAATAGAAAACCTCTTCCTCTCAGCCCTTACCGTCAACCGCGCGCGCTCACAGGTATGCACTCGCTAGACTCACTAACCGATGATTCTGGCGGCGATGAGTTAAAAATGATGAAAAAAAACCTCACTGGTGATGAGATTTCAAGAGTATGAATGGAAGCGGTTAAGAGTATGGCATGCCACCTAGATTGCGAAGAACCATTATGGACATCAAGACTACAGTAAACATCGACGAAGAGACCCTCCAAGAGTTCAAGAGAGTCGTAGCCTCGAGGTACGGGAGCACGAGGAAGCTGAGCGCAGCCATCGAGGAGGCCATCAGATCCTTCAACACCGCCGATTCCCTGAAACGCTTTGCGAAGGCTCAAGAAATTGATACCGCAACATTCCCTTCAGTGAAAGAGGTTGAGAAAAGGCGACCCACACTGAAGACATCTGCGGCCGAGACAGTCAGGGCGATGAGGGATGAACGCGCAGCTCATATACCTCGACACTAGCGCCATCGTCAAGAGGTACATCGGGGAAAAAGGATCTGAGGTTACGGACACAGTCTACGAGAGGTCAGAAGCCGGCTCGGTTATTGCGGCCTTCTCAGTCTGGAACATAGGAGAAACCATCGGAGTCCTAGACAGGTACCATTCAAGGAAGCTGATAACGTCAAACGAGTTCGAGTCGGCCCTGTCCGACCTCGTCGGCGAGTCCACGAAGATGCTGAGACTGAACTCGCTACTGTTGCTCCCCGTAACCTCAAGGGCCATGGTCGAATCCTGGAGGCTGATCATGACACATCATATCTACGAAGCTGACGCTCTTCAATTATCATCGTGCCAGGAGGCTGGTTGCCAACTGTTTCTCAGCGCGGACAACGCCTTAGTTCAAGCAGCGCGGAAGGAAGGAATCGAAGCCATAGACATCGAACGCGAAACAACGACGGCCCTCGGAAAGATAACGTGAGAGAGGATATCGCAGGCGCGCGCATCAAAGATCCAGACCAGCTCAACAGCTGGGCCGTCTTCCCAGATTTCTGCTGGATCGACTGGGAAGCATTGGCGCGCTAGCCCAGCGCCTCGGATCTCATAGTCTGATCTCATCTTCTCCTATCTGCTACGCTCGCGCTCGCATAAGTAGCGCGCGCGCTAAAAGGATTGGAATAGGGATCATCTGATTGTGAAAGCGGATACTTTGGAGGCGTTTCTAACTCAAGCTG
>JALHTG010000077.1 GCA_022865705.1 Candidatus Bathyarchaeota archaeon
CCCAGCATTAGTGGACTTGTCTCGGAAAGCCTGGAAGGGTGCAATACAGCCCCCTAGGTTTTTCGATTCCTCCTCAGAATTCCTGCAATAGTTTTGTTTCAAATCCGCCTTCTAGTTCTCGAATGGGAAATTTCGTGCGTTGGGAGAGCATACTCTTTTATTGATTCCTCAAGGACTCAAGCTAAAGAGATGCGATCATGACTGGTTTAATCATACGAAATGGGCACATTGTCGACGGTGCTGGAAATCCTTGGTTCAAAGCAGATCTGGAGATCAAAGATGAGAACATCTCGCGCATAGGTAAAGTCTCTGCTTCGAAAGGAAAATCGATAGACGCATCAGGCCTTTTCGTGGCTCCTGGCTTCATAGACATTCATTCTCATTCTGAGCTGCAGTTACTTGTTAATCCAAGGGCCGAGAGCAAGGTCAGACAGGGTATAACAACGGAGGTATTTCCTAACTGTGGGTCAGGGCCTGCACCATTGAAAGGCGCAGCAGTTGAGATGATCAAAGACGATGCAAAGCAGTGGGGGTTGAAGCTTGACTGGAAGACAATGGGGCAGTATATGAAGAAGCTTGAACGACAGGGAATCTCTCTGAACGTTGCTCTCTTGATTCCTCATGGAACCCTGAGGGCCTGCATTATGGGATTTGACAATAGGAAACCCACCGAGAAGGAGATGAGCGAAATGAAGAAGCTTGTGGAACAGTGCATGGTTGAAGGTGCCTTCGGAATGTGCACGGGATTGAGGTATGTTCCAGGTTCGTATGCTGACACTGGCGAAGTCGTGGATCTACTGACAGTGGTAGGTAGGTACGGAGGTTTCTATGCGTCCCATGTCAGGGATGAAGGGGACAGAGGAACTTATCCAGCCGCAATTGCGGAAGCCGTGGAGATCGGAGAGAAGGCTGGAGTTCCTGTTCAGATATCTCACCTCAAGGCACTTGGAAGAAGAGCTTGGGGGAAGGTGAAAGATGCTCTCAAGATCATTGAAGATGCACGAACGAGAGACGTTGACGTAACATGCGATATGTACCCTTACACGGCGAGTGGAACAGGGTTCATGGCTTGGATTCCAAAATGGTCCCATGAAGGTGGATTCGACAAGTTCCTGGAACGCATCAAGGATTCTCAACAAAGAAGAAGAATCATCGAGGAAACACAAGCCGTCCTTCACGATCGTGGAGGTCCTGAGAGAGCGGTACTAACACGGTTCTTTCCCAACCCAGGATATGAAGGAAAGACGTTACAGGAGATCTCAACGATGAGATCCAAAGACCCCGTTGAAGCAATGCTAGATCTCATAGTTGAGGCAAGAGGAGAGACTCCAGTCGTCAACTTCAACATGTTGGACGAAGATGTGGACTCAGTCATGAGGCATCCAGCAGTAATGTTTGGAACCGACGGGTACTCGCTCGCACCATACGGCATTCTGGGAAAAGGAAAACCTCATCCTAGGAGCTATGGGACCTATCCTCGCGTGCTTGGGAGATATGTCAGAGAAAGCAGACTGTTGACAATTGAGAACGCAATTAGGAAGATGACTTCTCTGCCAGCGCAGAAACTAGGACTTCAAGATCGTGGACTCATCAAAGAGGGAATGTACGCTGACATAGTTGTCTTCGATCCTGAAAAAGTCACAGACAAAGCGACCTTCGCTGATCCACACCAATACGCCGAAGGGATACAATACGTCATAGTGAATGGAAAGACAGTTGTTGAGAAGGGAAAGCACACTGGTTCTCTCTCTGGAAGAGTCCTGAGAAAAACGGCAATGAGAACCAAAGCAGCCAGGTGAACTTGGCTACTCTGCAAGAACGCATGATGATTGAGGCCCCTAGTCATATGTGACATATGGTGCTGAGTCATCTTCATGAAAGAACCTGTGAAGGCAGTGATATTTGATCTGGATCATACGCTCGTAAGATCTGGCATCGATTTCCCTGAAATGAAAATCAAGATAGTCGACTATCTCGAAAAGAGACTCCCGTCCCTGGAAGGATTCGACGGGAATAGACCAACTTACGAAATGACTCAAGCCGTCGTTGAAAATCTGCAGAGTCGTAGGCTCTCCAATATCATTCCCGAAGTGACAGAAGACATCAACAGAATAATGAACGCCACTGAGATGAAGTATGTGTCAAAAGCTACGTTGATCGAAGGTGCTGTGGAGACTCTGAAGCGATTGAGAAGCGTTGGTATGAAGGTTGGAATTCTCACAAGGGCCTGCCGACAATACACCGAGAAGGTGTTGGTAGCTACTGGATTGTCAGAGTTCGTTGATGAGGTGGCTACGAGAGATGACTCGGCCAATCCAAAACCAGATCCCTCACAGATCTACTGGCTTATCGAACGAATGAAAGTCAGCTTGCACGAAGTTGTCATGGTTGGCGATCATCCGGTCGACGCACTGTGCGCGCGAAATGCTGGAATAGCATTTGTTGGTGTCCTAACTGGATCATGGAGAGAGGAGCAGACGAAGCAACTCGGATCAACGGTGATACGTAGCGTGAAGGAATTGCCGGATCTGCTAGGAATTCGAGGGCAGCGTGAAAGAAGCCTTTGAGTTGCTTTGGTCAGAGGAATCTTTGGAAAGGAAGAGAATTTGGCAAGAATCAGGACATGGCTGAGTCGATTGGGTAAGCTTGAAAAGACTCGTCTTACGAGGATTCTGGCCGAGCAAACACAACCGATTCCGATCGTGATCAGTGGAGGATCTTCTTGCACGAATTCTCCATGGCAGAAAGAATCGTGAGAACCGTCCTTGACGTAGCGAATTCGCGTAAAGCGTCACGAGTGGTGCAGATCAACCTCGATATCGGTGAGCTTACGTTTCTAGGACATGAGCAACTAAAGTTCGGCATAGAGGTCCTGACGAAAGGAACAATATCGGAGAACGTCAAGGTACTCATCTCGAAAAAGAAAGCCAAAGTCAAATGCCCAAAATGCGGTTACGATGGTCATGTGAAGTATCTGGGAAAGGAAATTCATTCCATGGTACCTATTCCGATCCTTTCATGCCCGAAGTGTGGATCATCGGAAGCAGCTGTTGTTGAGGGAAATCAATGCACGGTTAGAAGCATCAAGGTTCAGGCAGCGGCCGATTGAAATAGTCAGACTTCCAACTCGAGTGCTTTGATGAAATCGTCGACCCCTTGTCCGTTCTTTGCACTAGCTTTGATGACCTTGATCTTTGAATTCACCTTCAACGCATCTTTAGCAAGCATGTCAGGATCGACCTCCATGGCAGCTGCTAAATCAATCTTGTTTATCACAATGACGTCTGCTGTCTGAAAGATCAAAGGATGCTTTACCACCATGTAGGGACCCTCCGTAACGCTAACGACGACCACGCGTCTTTGTGCACCAATTGGGAAATCTCCGGGGCAAATGAGGTTTCCAACATTTTCGATGAACAAAACATCCAAATCGTCGAGCGCTAGTCTACTTAGAGCCTTATCCACAAGGTTCGCGTCCAAATGACACTCCTTGCCAGTATTTATCTGAATTGTTGGAACACCGTGTTTCTCTACTCTGTCGGCATCGATAGTCGTAGCCACATCGCCCGCAATCATCGCAATTCGATATCTGTGCTTCATTTTCTCCACTGCGGATTCGATTAGAGAGGTTTTGCCGGAACCAACAGAGCCCATGACATCGATTGCTAAGACCTTGCTCTTCTCCAGTCTTCTGCGAACCTTTTCAGCAATCTCTCTATTGGCACGAAGAAAATCCTCCTCGAGTTCAATGTCAAAGACCTCTCCTTCGGCTGGTTTGACAACCATCTCGCTCGACACAGTCACCGCCTCAATCCTTTGACCACTGTAACAAATCAAGCTCTTTCATATAACTCTCCTGAAACGACGAGGGGCTGATTTGCACAAGATAGAAATATAGCGCACGCGTGCGGCCATCATAATTCGAACTGTCAGGACAGTAGTTGTGTGTACGGGCGCCAAACATAGTAAAATAGGGGGTTGAAAAGTGGGCTATCACATAGCTGTGCCTAGGCTAGTTTCTCCAATCTGATATCTATTGTCGACACGTTTCTAATGTCGTCGCCTTCGCCAACAACCTCAGTCCCTATGGATATGTTCTTGATGTTCAATTTTCCCGCATAGAATCTCCTAGAC
>JALHTG010000078.1 GCA_022865705.1 Candidatus Bathyarchaeota archaeon
CTATTCAATCGCAAGGCGGACGGAGAAATCGATGAGCAATCTGTCAGAGACAGGGCAAAGAGAGTGTAGACCATGAGTCTTGCGAAACCGGTTCTTGAATATGTTAACGGGACTAGAACGAAGGCCAACATTCTTGGTAGCGCGAGAACATTCAAGCGACTTTTGCGATATCGTAGACCATCCGTCCATTTCTTTGTTCTCACAGATATACTAGCGTATCTCCGAGCCTACACGTTTACCTTAGAACCCCCTTATACTGCGCAGATAATCCTGCCATTGTTGGCTATGAAGGATGTCTTGAGCAAGTCATGGGCCCCTTGAGGCCGAAGGATTGAGATCGTGAGCGTAGCTAAGCCAATCCTGGAGTACGTTAAGTCGCTTAAAACGAGTAGGAGTCTTTCTCAGACGACGAGTGCGTTCGTTAGGCTTCTTGGGTACCACAGAGGGTTCATCCATTATTTCGTGGTAATACTTGCAATGGCTGCGGTAAGATCTTATGTATTCGCGCTTGAACCTCTGTATACAGCCCAGATAATAGACCAAGTTGTTACTCAAGGGAACTATGATCTATTGCTTCCTCTTGTGCTCGCGATACTCTTTGCCACAGGACTCTTTGCAGTCCTGAATTACGCTATAACTTTTCTACAGGCGTATACCGCGCAGTTGATTGAAAGAGACATCAGGACTGACTACTACTCTTCACTCGAACACATGCCTTTCGGATTCTACGATTCTGCCATGGTGGGAGATCTTGTTTCAAGAGCTACGATGGACCTGCGGATGCTGGAAATGTTCCTGAGAACATGGACCGGTGTAACATCTAACACAATCTTCACCGCGATTATGCTCTTCTCAGTGATGTACTCGGTGAACCCTACAATGACCTTGCTCGCTTTCTCACCAGTGCTGATTGCATTCTACTTCAATACTCGGCTTTTCACGCAAACTATGCCCCTGTTCCGAAAGATGCAACTCGTCATTGGTAGACTTGGGGCTTACATCCAGCAGAACATCATAGGGATGAAAGTTGTGCGCATCTTCAGAAGAGAAGGGGAGATGGAGCAAGGATTCAAGCAGGTTGAAGAGATATACGTGAACACAGCGATCAGCGCTGGCAAGATTCAATCGAAATACATGCCTTCTGGACCGGCTATTCTGACCCTTGGAATAACGATGATCTATCTCTACGGTGGTAACCTGATGATGTCTCCGACATCGATTCTGACAATTGGCGAGATTCTTTTGTTCTCTAGGTACATGATGAGGCTGACCATGCCTCTGCGAGATTTGAGCATGCTTATTGGCACTTGGATAAACTCGTCGTCTAGCCTAGAGAGAGTTTATGCTATTATGGATCTTCCAAAAGAGGCTGTGGAACGACCTGACGCGAAGGAGCTCACTATAACCCGCGGCCAGGTTGAATTCAAGAACGTCTTTTTTAGCTATGTTAAGGGCAGGCCTATACTGAAGGACGTGAGTTTCGCTGCCAAACCTGGAGAAAGAATAGCAATTCTCGGATCCACAGGTTCAGGGAAAACCTCGCTAATCTATCTTATTCCACATTTCTACCCGGTAGACTCCGGTAACATACTGATAGACGGCATTGATGTTGCTGGCTACAAGACCATATCTTTGAGGCGGCAAATCGGGATTGTCATGCAGGACGTGTTCCTCTTCACAGGTACTATTGGTGAGAATATTGCTTTCGGTAGGCCTGACGCATCGAAGCATGAGATTATGTCTGCAGCGAAATTGGCAAGAATCGATGATTTCATCGAGGCCCTTCCGGAGGGTTATGATACTATTGTCGGAGAGAGGGGGATCAATCTCTCGGGAGGTCAGAAGCAGAGATTAACCATCGCTAGAGCATTGGTGACTAATCCGAAGATCCTGATCCTCGACGATTCCCTCTCTTTTGTAGATGCGAAGACAGAGAGTCAAATTCAAGAGGCAATAGAAGAAGCGATGAAAGGTAGAACCTGTTTCATGATAGCTCAAAGACTCTCCACCATCAAGAACGCGGATAGAATAATGGTTCTTGATGAGGGAGAAGTCGCAGAAATCGGAACACACGATGAACTCATGGCGAGGAACGGAATATACAAGAGAATATACGAGACACAGTTCCTCGAAAAAACAGCTGAAGAAATACTGCAAGCTGATGATCGATAGATGTCAGGCGCCTACAACGTTTTCTCCACTCGGTACGAAGAATCTCGGAAGAGAAGATCATCTGACAGAGTGCTTGCCAAGAAGATCTGGAGCTACGCGAAGGGGTACCGTAGAAACGTACTAGTCGGAACTTCAGCCATCGTGACAGGTGCCTTAACAGGATTAGTTGCACCTTACTTACACAAGATCGCTATAGATGAAATAATCACGCCAAAGAATTTCTCAGGCTTCTACTGGTGGGTTCCCATCTTCGTGTTTACAACCATACTGAACTATTTTGCGCAGTACATCCAGGTTTTTCAGATGAGAATCGTCGGTGAACACACCGTTGAAAAGCTGAGAGATGAAATGGTATCGAAAATAGAAGTAATCTCTCTCAAGTACTTCTCGGAGGGAGAAATCGGCAGAATAATGTCGAGATTGGTCAACGATGCGAACCAGCTCAGAATATTCCTTAGACAAGGTATGACTCAGCTGCTCGTTGATATCACTTCGATTCTTGGATCGTTGATAGTGGTGTTTGCGATCAATGGAAGACTGGCGGCGATTGCAGTCTCGATTCTTCCCTTTGCGGTAGCAGCAGGATGGTTCCTTGGAGACTATTCCAAAAGGGCCTATAGAAGATCCCTCTCTGCGCTTGGAGGATTAACTGCCAAAATACAGGAAGATCTCTCTGGAATGAAAGTAATAAAGGCGTTCGTTCGCGAAGAAAGGGCCGCGGTAGACTTCGGGCGCAGACAGGATCAGACTGTCAAAGCTCAGATTGATGCGGTCAAGATTTCCACTTTGTATATGCCCGCAGTCTTCTTTATGAGAATCATAGGCACGGCCCTAATTCTCTGGTTTGGCTCGCTCATGGTGAGAACCGGAGAGATTACGTTAGGAACGCTTGTTGCATTCACTGAGTATCAGTTTTCGTACTTCATGCCACTTATGGATCTAACCACTGCCTACGATCAGTATCAAGCAGCAATGGCTGGCCTTGAAAGAATGTTCGATTTGATTGAGACTAAGGTTGAGGTTGAAGACCCTCTTCCAAGAGAGGCGGTAGATCCTGGTGAAATACGGAGTGTCGCATTTGACAAGGTTACCTTTGGTTATGACCCGAGTAATCCTGTCATTCACGACATAACTTTCTCTCTTGAACGAAACAAGAAGCTGGCGCTTGTAGGTCCCACAGGCGCTGGCAAGAGTACTATCATAAATCTCATCGAACGATTCTACAATCCTCTAAACGGACGGATAATCGTCAACGGATATGACGTAGACAAAATCCGCATATCCTCCATACGCGAACAGACAAGCACAGTTCTTCAAGACTCCTTCCTCTTCGCTATTAATGTAAGAGACAACATACGATTCGGAAAACCGGAGGCGTCTGATGAAGAGGTCGTTGAAGCAGCTAAAGCCGTCGGCGCCCACGCCTTCATAATGAACCTCCCAGGAGACTACAACTACATCCTACAAGAAGGTTCATCCAACATCTCCATCGGACAGAGACAGCTCATAAGCTTCGCAAGAACACTTCTAATGAATCCTCGATTGCTGATTCTGGACGAGGCAACTTCAAGCATTGATCCATACACCGAACTGGTTATACAAAACGCATTGAAGAAACTGCTTGAGAATAGAATGGCGATAATAATCGCTCACAGACTCTCAACGATAAGGCTCTGCGACGAAATCGTGGTCATAGATCAAGGAAGAGTTGTCGAAAGAGGAAGTCACGCTGAACTAATGAGAAAGGATGGGCTATACAGTTCCTTCTACAGAATGCAGTTCAGAGAGGAGAAAGGCATTGAAACGCACGCGTATGTTTCCTAGGGCGTTGCAGCAATCTCTTGGATTTGCCCACATGTCTCTGAAGCGTTCATAGTTTTCGTCAGAGTCGTAGCATATTGAGAAAGAGATCTGCTTTCGCGTGCATCTGTCTCTGATCGCCTCATAGTAATGTCGTCTTTCTTCCAGAGAGTAATGGTAGCAGTTCTTGACTCAAATATGATAAAAGCTTTTCAACCGGTCGCTTGACCAACCGCGAGCTTCAGCGCGCGCAGCGGGTTCCGCAGACACGCTCTCGATGGTTCAAACAAGACGACCCATACATGTCTCGTCACCATTCAGTTTATCCGGGACCTCTTGCTCTCTAAACCTGATCTGGAATGGAACGAAGAACTCTTGGACGAACTGGACAGAGAAGCACGATCCTTGCACTCGGAGGGGCAATATTCATCGGAGAACCCCAGCAGAAAGAAGCAGACAAGCTCATCAAACTGGCTCTAGACCGCGGAGTGAACCATATCGATGTGGCCCCTACCTACGGCGACGCAGAATTAGGATTGGGCAAATGGGTTAAGGAATATCGAAAGAACATATTCCTTGCCTGCAAAACGCGGCACCGCACCAAGAAGGAGGCAGTGGAGGAAATGAAGAGAAGCCTCAAGCGACTACAGACCGATTACTTCGACCTGTATCAGTTGCACGGGCTCGACAAGGCAGATGAGCTGGAAACTGCAATGGGACCAGATGGCGCAATCCAAGCGGTTTCTGAAGCCAAGAAGAATGACATTGTCAAGAATGTCGGCATAACCAGTCATAACCCTGTCAACATCATGAGCGCCCTAAGACGGTTCGCCTTTGACACAGTTCTACTGCCAGTCAACTGCGTTCTAAATGCGCACAAACAACCGGAGAACGACTACGAACCTGTGCTAAGGCTGGCAAAGGAAAGGAACATCGGAGTAATAGCGATGAAGGCCATCGCCAAAGGTCCCTGGCCTAACGACAAGAAACCGTACAACACGTGGTACCAGCCTTTTGATACTCAGAAAGAGATCGATGATGCGCTATTCTTCACTTTGTCTCAAGATGTGACGACGGCTACCAGCTCGTCCGATATCCGACTCGCAACCATGATGATTGATGCAGCGGAACGCTTCGACCCCATGGCGAAGGAAAAGCAAGGAGAACTTGTGTCAAGATTCGCTGCTCAGAAGCCACTTTTCCCTAGACAGTGACCTTGCCTCCTGGCCATCAAGGATCAGCCGAGGCGTGAGCCTGACTTGAGGTTTCGAAAATAGAGCTGCAATCATGCAACTAGTTTCACAGACCCATCGGTCGGGAAGACCCGCATCTACTGCTTCTCAAACCTGTCGGTGAGATCAACGCACCTAGAAAACACAACGCCTCGTTTCTTCCTAATAGTTCTGATGAGCGTCTCAAGCATCTTACTTCTTGAGGCTCTTCCAATGCACTGCGGGTGCATAGTCAGCAGGAAGTAAGGCACCTTTTCCGCGTAGATTGCTTCAAACTCTTGAATCCAGATATTGAAGACTTCGCTGGGTGGCCTTCTTTCTATCTCAAAGATCGGCCAGTCATCCAAGAACCATTCGACCGGAAGCTCTAATATTCCAGTTGACTTGCCCTCATCTACGATCAGGTAAGGTTTCTCATCATTCATCAAGCTGCTGTCGTACCTGAAGCCAAACCGTACAAGGTTAGTGATCGTGCGTGGGGTAAACTCCCAGTGCGGCGCTCTGTAACCCACCGGCCTACGGCCCACAACCCTCTCAAGTATCTCCACGGACTTCCTAAAGATCTCAATCTCCTCTTCCGGCGACTTGAGCTCGCTCAGATTCTCATGCATATAGCCGTGAGCAGCAACCTCGTGCCCCCGTCTCACGATCTCCTTCACGCTTTCAGGATACTTTTCCGCCGTCCAACCAGGCACAAAGAAAGTCGATTTGATCCCGTGTCTGTCGAGCAGACCCAATATTCTTGAGACTCCAACCCTCGGACCGAACTGGCCCTTGGAGAGCTTCACAGGCCGTTGCGAAGCTACTAGAGCCTCACGGCTCTCAGCATCATAATCAAAAGTGAGCAGAACGGTGCACCGAGGTAATCTCTTAGCCATAGACAATCTCTCACATTGACCAAGACGTCTCAAACATCTGATACTTTTATGAATTGTCTTTATTTTGCCTGAGGCAGGCAGCATGATCCAAAGCAAGAAAAGAGCACAGCGTCATAGAGTGGGCTTCGGGATGAGTCGAATTGAACACTGATGAGATAATGGATTTGGCTCTCCGTATGGTAGGCTTCGAAGCGATCCCCGCTGACAGTGAAATCTACGTTCCTGGAAATAACATAAGTAAAGTTTTGTTCGGAATTGACATTGGATCCGCCGAGCTGCTGATGGCCAAGGATCAAGGATACGATGTCGTCATCTCCCATCACCCTGTGGGAGGCAGAGCTAGGCTGCAGGCCTGGAAGGTGTTTGAGAAACACATAGACCAGATGAAGGATGCGGGCATCCCGGAGGATGTAGCCAGAGAAATCATTCAAAAGAAGATCTCCGCTCTGAGACACGAAGTCCACTCAGCCAACTACGACCATCTACCATCAATCGCAAGGCATCTCCAAATGCCTTTCATGAATATTCATAATCCTCTGGATGAACTGGGAAGAATACGCGTAGCTGAGGAAATCGCTAGGCTGTTATCAGTCAAAAGAGATGCGACAGTGGCAGACGTGATGGCATCAATCAGGACCATCGCCGAGTTTCAGGAAGCTCTCACTGAAGTGAAGCTCGGACATGGAGGGCTATCCAACAAAGCGGGAAAAACCGTGTTCTCGCACGCTGCTTACACGAATGGGGGATACGAGGTAGCGAAGACCTACTACAAGTATGGCATTGACACCGTAATCTACATACACATATCTGAAGCTGATCTGGCCAAGTTAAGAGCCGAAGGGGTAGGGAACCTCATTGTCACTGGGCACATGGCGAGCGACAGCGTTGGAATCAATCCCTTCATAGCTGAATTGAGAAGGAGAGGGCTTGAAGTGGACGCTATCGGCGGAATCATACCAGGCTAGTGAGAGATTCCATTGTTGTGATGCTCACCCTAAGAGGGCAATATCACCCAGAAGAATACTCTGACGACTGTGTCAAGACATCTCATCAATCTACTATGTTAATTCAGCTGCTCTGGTTGCCTTTCTGCAATAGATCTTTCCTTCCATTCTTCTTACGAATCCGGGGCATGCTCCGCATTCTGTCACAAGGACAGGGACGCCATCCTCTGGGCAGGTGACTGTTTCTATGCTTACGACTCGGAAGCGAGGCGGTTCAGGATCCACTCCATGCTCCTTCAGGAAGCTCTCGTAGGTAAGTTCAGGATTGAACAGATCCTCAGTATCCACTACCACCTTGAATGATCGTATCTCGATGTGAGAAGGATGTGTTGCACGTCTAGCTGGCAACCTGTTCGAACTCTTTTCCTCTCTTGGTTAGTATGTCGACCCAGGGGTTGTCATGAATGAACGAGGGAAGGCCGTCCGGGTTTGGAGGTTCAATAGTTGTGTGATCACCGAGCTGAATACTCTTCAGATCTAGTTGCATTGGCCTTATGGATTTGATCTTAGAAAGCTCGTGATTGAGCATGCCTACGGTTCGCTCGAGGTCAGATATGCGTCTTCTCAACTGTTCAATATCCACATTCGGCCTAGTTTCCGGCAATCTGTGATCAAACAATCGAGCCGGCAGTACTTCCTCTACCCCTCTCGTGTCAAACACTATCAACCCTAGCCCTCTCTCTCGCAGAATCGCTGCATCTACACTTGCAGCGTAGACCTTAGGAAGAGCAAGGTACACCTTGTTGGCCACAGAAGTGTAGCTGACTGAGTCCACGGCAGCCTCTAGCAGTCCGTTCCTTCCCTGAAGCTTGGTCTTCTCTAGGATTCTCAGGTATGTGGTGCCCAATCCATCTGTGAAGGCCAGTTCCGGTTTGTTTCCGTCGATTGGGATGCTCTCCCGAGGAATCAGTCTGCCCCCTCTCGATGAGAAAAATGCCTGCAAGGATTCTCTTGGGGTTTCTTCGCCCACCATTCATACCGCCGCTACCTTAGGTTCAGCCACCCTTCGAACTTTTCCCATGTCCAAGAGAAGTCTGCAGTAACAGCGTAGCCGTATACGATGCATCCTCTCCAGACCGAGTACTGGGGGTTTTGGGCTATTGTCACTGTCGGGTCGACTATTCCTTTCTCTTCAAGAAGCGTCTTCACTTTTGCAGGGGCGCTGACCGCTGCGTCTTCCATTCCAGCAGGTACCTGCCATGCAAAGTTGCCTCCGGACAGAAGTATCTGTCTGTACAGGTGTGATTGCAGTTCAACTGGGCAGCGTTCCACTGCCTCAACTATGGCATCTCCAAAATCCAACATGCCTCTGAACAAGGTGTCGCCGAACCTCACGTCTCCGGGCTTTCGGAGACCTCGAGAGAAGTAGCTTTGAAAGAGTTCATGCTCAGGATCAAATATGTATTCACCTATCAGGAATCGCATCCAGGAGTTCTCGGCCAGATCAATGGCTATTCTTGTGCCTGGGACTCGGTAGACAGCTCTGAACTTTTCAGGATTATTCTTTGCCAACTGTATTGAAGCGTCAAGGTCTGCTGGAATGAGTCCGATATTCTCTTTCACGTTTCGGACAAAAGATTCCTCGTGGATCAGATCGCCGTAACCACAATCCTTCAGGATTTCAGCTGTGAGCGCACTTCCATCTCCTCCGCCGCGATTTATGGCTACGACTGCGTTTCTCACCGGGTACCGCGAAATGGGGCATATCTGTGAGTTGCCGTGTCCAGATTCTATGACGACGCACGTTGGGGTCTTATGGGCTATTGCAACTGAGAATGGTTGAGGTATGATCGTCGCAGCCATGACCGATCCAAATTCAGAGTCTATGTTGCGGAGTGTGTCGAACAGTTTCTCATACATGTACCTGGGGGAAACCGCTGAGAGCGAAGCCACCAAGTAGTATCCTAGGAACCTGGAATCAGGCGGCCTGTGGGCTTCTAGCGCAAACCGTGCGATTTCTCGAACAACAGTCCAAGATCGATCGTTGTCTTTTTGGATTACTCCGTTTCGCATAGGGTAGACGAGTCTGGTTGACAGGTCTTCTCTTGATTCTAGGTAAAGTGGTATGTCTTTGCCTACGATGACATTCTCAACAGGCCCACTGACCTGTTGTATGAGTGATGTCCTGTCTGTGAAGTATCCTCGGTTCTCTATTACGTCCGGCCTTTCCCCGGAAGTTATCGGGCCGAATTTGAAGTGGCTTGTTCCAAAGTCCATGCCGAAGGTATGGGCCTGCTTGTAGGCCTCACTCATCATTGCGACCGATTAGAACGAGCGTCTCATATTCTATTTAAGCCGAAGAGATGGAAGAAAGTGACCAATAACGCTGGTCTAGGCGACTTGCTTCCATTGAGTGAAGTGTCTCCATCCTCGATCCTGAATCTGTCTTCTCGGCATGTTTCTGAGATCTAGAGCAATCTGAAGATCGCTGGTCGCCACGCCAAGTCTGTACAGTTTTCCTCCCACATGTTCCACAGCGTCAAGCGCAGCCGTCCAGTTCTCAGGACTGATCGCGAATATCAACTCATATTCTTCTCCTCCCTCGTACAGAGCAAGATCAACGTAATCCACCTTGTTCACGAGGCCAAACTGCCTGACCTCCTCTGTTATCGGCAGATTATCAACAATGAATCCGACTCTACTCATCTTGGAAAGCCAGTGGAGAGATCTCGCAAGACCATCGCTGCTATCTATGCCTGCTGAAGCCACTCCTGCTTCAGCTATAGCGTTCGCCTCAGGATAGCGGAACTTTGGCCTGTATGAGGCCTCAAGAGCCTTATCCCTGGTCTGCGGAGTCGCAGTCGCTCCCTGAAGTAGGATCCTATAACCCATAGCGGTAAGACCGAATGGACCAGTCGAAGCTATGATTTGGCCTGGCTTAACCGTGCTTCGCCGCAGAAGCTTGCTTCGATCAGCCAAGCCGAAGACTGTTCCGGCTAGGAAGAAGTCATCAGATTGACTAGTGTCCCCTCCGGTCACATGGATGCCGCACTCTCTTGCAGTCCTGTTCATTCCATCCGCAATCTCCGTCAGAATTGCAGCATTGTATTCACGTGTGATCCCCCAGGAGAAGATGGCCGAGCGAGGTTTTACACCCTTGGCGAGAAGGTCGCTCACATTCATAACGACTGCTTTTCTCCCGACATCATAAGCCGTCATTCCGGGTAGGATATCTGTTGATCCCACAAGTGCATCCGTGTGCATGACAAGTAACTGATCCTTCGAGATTTCGAAAGCCACCGCGTCATCTCCATAGCCCAAGATCTCTGACGTATCTTTTTCCAGATGGCTGCTTATGATGTCTCGAACACGATCTTCTCCAAGATCTCCAACAGAATCCGACAAACTCAACCACTTGAATGATCTGTATATGTCAGCTAATCCTTAATAGAATTACCGTATTCGGTTATTAATTGCTGGTGGGGATTAGTGCTGAAGTGAGTGTGACTGGGTTGACGGTTGTGGATGTGGTTCGGGAGAGGTTGGAGGGGCGGGACCCAGTTGAGTTTTGGCTGAGTAGAATTTCTCCGAGGGCTCGGGGTGGCAGCAAATCCTCGTTGGTGGGGTTTCAGCGTTGGCTGGTCTCGAGGCCGGAGTGGCTTGGTGTGGATCCTAGAGGGTTGTTGCTTCGACAGGCGGCCGCTAACGACTCATATGCGTTGCTGGAGTTATTGCAGAAGTACGTGGATAGTCGAGAGGATCTGTGCGCCAACTCGAAGGCTTTCATGTATAACGCGGTTCGATCGTTCTTTCTCCATAACCGTCTGCCTCTGCCGAGTGACCGATCCTACCGTATTCGCGCCAGCAAAACTCCGGTTGTCAGCCGCTTGACTTTAGAGAATGTTGTCGACATGGCTAGAAACGCATCGCTCCGCGACCGTTCAATCATCTTGGTGAAGTGGCAGAGTCTACTAGACAATACGCGGACGATGTGGATAGGGGAACATGGCGCAGAGCAAATCGTCAAACAGATCCAAGGCAAGATTCATCCAGTCCGTTTAGACCTGCCAGGTCGAAAGATGGGGTTGAACACGCGCCCCTTCTCCACCTTCATTGGAAAAGATGCAGTTGACGCCTTAGTGGAGTATTTCGAGAAAGAGTGCGGCTGGCCGAAGCCTGGGGAACCCGTCTGGCCCAAGAAAATATTGAATGCAGGAGGAAACGGTAAGGCTCTCACCTACATGGGCTTCGACAGAATGTGGATAAGGCAACTGCGCAGAATCGGTTTGATTCCGAAACAGCCAGGCAGAAGCGCAACGACACGATATGGCTACAATCCCCACGAGATGCGCGACATCGCTAAATCCCTTCTGCACACCAAGGCCTTAACAGATGGATTCGATTTGTCATGCTGCGAATTTTGGTTAGGCCACATCGTTGACCCTCTAGGCTACGACAAGTTCTTCAACGACCAGGAATATGTGAAGAAACAGTATTTGATCGCTGAGAAGTATCTGAACATCATCTCCAGACCCGGGGTCAGCGACGAGCAGCGACACCAGGAACAGGAAACGGTACTTAAGATGAGAAGGGAGCTTGACGAAGTGATACAGCGCCTCGACCACTTGATACCGACCAAGACAGGATCAGATAGCATAGCCACATAGCTTTCGCTAAGCGCGGTGAAGATGCGAGAAAGTAGTGTGGTCTACGCGGTCTGGACGAACCGGGCATCCCATAAAGCCTGGCTCGGCTTCCCTGCCTGGCGAAAATGAGGATCCAACATCAGACAGGTCACGGCTGAGGATCCATCGCAGAAGTCAAGGCTTCGCGCAGTACCATCCGCCAACACCTTTAAGGCCGCTATCTGATTTATCACGGTTTGTTGGCTGCCCTCGATCAGGCCGCGAATAACGTAGTCTCCGCCATAGCTTCCTCTGACAAGCCTCTTAGCGATCGAGGCCCCAGGAATCAACTTCTCAACAAAGACCTTCTTCTGCAACTCCTCAACTTCAAGCACCAAAGGTAAGGTTGTGGTTCCAAACTTCACCATTCTTTCATCCACTCTGAGGCGTTCTTTCGAGAGGTTTTATTCTATTCACCATGTCGACGAGAAGATCAGAGAGGTCTCGGAATTCTGGCAACTTCATTTGAGAAGAGGGATAGGCTTCGATCTCAGCATAATCCAAGCCTCCGATCATATACCTAGTGACACGTTGAATTCGATAGTTTCCATCTATCCCGAGAACCGATTCGTGAATGTGAACTAGGTCTCCGGCCCTCCAAGTGTCAGCTGCATAAGTGTCATCGATAACACCGCTGAGTCTGTCTCGCGGCGTTGAGTTCGCCGTCAAAATAGTTTGGGCCCAAGCGTCAAGAAGTGTTTGATCATCGAAGGTCTTATCGACATAGACGCGAGCCTTTGCAAGATTTGGATAAGCTGTCTTGACTGCGCTGTCTGTTTTTGTTGAAGTAAGTTGAGCTGTGCCTTCGCCTCTGCCGAGGGCTTTCACCTTCCAAGTCAAGTCGGTTCCTTCTAGTTCTCGCGTTGCACCGAACAGGTTGGATCCACGCGCAAACAGGACTGACCCCGATTTGTCGCTGCCTCTCTCAGAAACCAAATTGAGAGTTCCAGCAGGAGCTACGTAGGCATTCCAAGCAAGCTGACGAGCCAAGCGAAGAACAGCGGTGTAGAGCTGTTCATAGTCAGCGCGAAACTCGATTGGAGAACCGTAGGTACCGACCGTTCCGAGTGTGATGACTTGGCCCGATTGGGCTGGATAGGCCCGGATCTCTCTAATTGGATAGGGCGTTCCTGACGCCTGAGTAACTCTAATGTATTGAATGCTCGCTGCTGCGAAACAGACGACCGCGTGATTTCCTTTATGTGCGGCAGCATCATAGCGAGTTGTCCAGGTGGAGTCGTTGGGGCTTGTCTCGATTTTGAGAGGTGCTCCTGCTGTTGGAATGTCGGCGAAGACATCTATCCTGGCGATTGATTTTGCGGCCAAGTAGTTTATCTTGATCCAGCCCGCGGAGTTCTCTTTCCACGCAGAAAAGAGGCTTCCGTCGCACACGGCCTCTTTCTCGTATCCCGTAGCGGTTCCCGAAGCCGTTATGGTGAGAAGATCGCGAACATAGAAGTCACGAAACTCGGCTCTTGACAGACCAAACATCATGCCTGCGCGTGAGCTTGTCCATTCGCATGTATTGTTGACGCTGAACTCCTTGTTCTCGTTCAGGACTCGGAAAGAGATATTGGTTCCGTTCACTAGCCAACAAAGATGATACTCTTTCCCCCAATCCCAATCATAGTCCGTGTTTCCCATACGCGACCAAGATGAGCCATAACTCTTGCATAATTCAATCCAAGCGGAACCGCTACTTGGGTCACGAAACAAACAGCCTGCATACATGTTGATTGAATAGCCTTGTCCAGGAATTCCCTCAGCAGATCCGTCATAAGTCTCATACAAGGTTAGGCCTACTCGCCTTCCTTTCTGATCGTCATCAGTGACTCCGCCACTGCCAGCACTAATCGGTTTGACTCGAGCGAACACTGCGTAGTTCGTCCTGTTCTCCGCTGCCACGTTTCTTCGAGCGAACCAACATAGATTGTTGAATTCCACCGAGAGATCGCGAGTGTTTAGGTCCCATCCCTCAAAATATCCAGCCCCTTTCTTCCAGTGACCTCGCCGCCAGAACCAATCACCTGTCTGCGCTGGTTCACCTTCAACATCACCTAGAAACTGATCAGCGAAGACGTACCCGATCTGAGTCATTCCTGCGGCTTGAGCAAGCGCGTTGTAGATGAGGCAATCAAGGATTCTTTCCGGGTAGGTTCCTAGGAAGGTTTCTCGATCGAGAGGATACTGCATCAGCTTGCAGCTCCCCTGGTCCCGACCTGAAACTTTGATGGTTTGATCCTCTGAATCAACGAGCCCTCTTTTTTCGATAACACCAGTGAATTCTACTGTCGAAGTTCCATATCGCTTGAACTCCACAAGATCATTTGCGACACCATAGGCTGCCTCAGGCTCAAGTTCCAGTTCAAAAGAATGGGGAAGCATGATGTCTTCTGTGTATTTGAAGAAAACAGGAAGGCGCTTCGTTCCCGCAACATAGGTATCAACGCGACTGGACATGAAGCATCAACCTACTGCGATCGAACCGCGTCAACAACCTTCCGATGCAACTGCGTCAGATAATCATCAAGCTCGGACTTGTTGCCGACAGCCAGAGTTCCAACAGACGAGTACACTGTCACGTTTGTCCGCGATGGCGCCCCCGCCCCCGCAGGAGACACGGGAGATGCAGGCCCTGGACCTGCGAGGCCTATCGCAGCTCCTTCGAACATTCCTTGGAAGCGGCCAACGCCTCCTGCCGTTTCAGAGAGGATCTCATCAAATCCCACTTTGGTCTGGAACACCATGTCCTTCCACATATCGGGCCAGATTGATTCGCTTGAAAGCTCCTTTTTCAAATCGTCAAAAGAATCCGTTATTTGATCTGTGCCCTTTCCAATTTCATCGGTTACTTCTGAGACGCCTTTCTTGGTTTGACCGGTCAATCCGCTCCAAAGGTTCGTGAAGAACTCAGACACACCTTGCGCCGCTTTCTTGATGGTTTCAAAAGCCTCGTTCAGTTTGCCGATCCAGAAAAGTATCGTCTCGATGCCTACCTTGAAAGCGTCCGCCATGGTCTTGATGAGAGGTGTGACGAGTTCGATTCCTTTGACGAGAGCTGTCAAAGCGGGAACGATCGTGACCTTCAAGACATTAGCGATAAGATTGAAGATCGTGTAGGCTTCTTTTCCATCTTTTCCGACGCCCACAATGGCCTTCCACACCTCTCCGAATGCATCGATAACTGGACTGAGAGCCTTCCAGACATTCCCCAAGGCCGCCCAAAGCTCCTTGAAAATAGGCATCAGCGTCTTGCCAAGTTCGTCTGCAACTGTTCCAAATCCTTTCTGCAGATCCGCGAAAGCGCCAGACAAGCTCTCCGCAATTTTCTTAACCTCGGGAACCTCGCCGAAAGCCTTCCAAGCCGCACCAAGATCCGTGACAAGAGCATCAGCGCCTTTCACCACGTTTCCCATCATGTCTTGAAAGCTACTCAAAACAGGAATCAGGGCGCCCCCGATCTTCTCCTTCAGATTGTCCATCGCATTTGCGACTAGCGCCTGCTTCCCTGCGTAGGTTTCGAGATCCTTCTGCGCAGCGCCACCAAACTTCTCCTGCAGCTTCGTCATCGCATCAGCGAATACGACTGAGTCGTCTTTGCTCTTCGTGACTTCAACGCCCATCCTGGTGAGCAGGCTTGCGTTGCCTTCGAAGGCTCGACCAACAGCCTTCGCAGCGGTTTCTAAATCAATCTGTTTGCCTGCCGCTAAATCCATCGTAGTGGCAAGACTCTTCATCGCTTCGTCAAGACCCATGCCGTAGTCCATCATCGTCTTGAGAGCTGCGGCCACCTGTTCATCGCTGAACTTTGACATCTTCTCAGCGCTGGAGGCAAATGACTCGATCTTGTCTTTCACATCGATCCAAACGGCGCCGGATTTTTCGACCGTTCCAGCTAATTTGTTCCAAACATCTTCGCTGTCCTTCGCTGCCTTGAAACAATCCTGCAGGCCTCTGACGACTTCGCCTGTAGCCGCGGCAAGTCCGCCCATAACCCCGGCGCCTGCAACTCCGCTAATTACATTCCCTAAGCTTTGGAAGCCCCCGCCTAGTTCGCCTATTGCACCTCCGAACACGCCCAGTGAAGCGCGAATCTTATCCATGGTCGACGAGGCTTCGTCTACCGCGCGAATCGACACCACAACATTCCCGGTCGCGGTACTCATGCTCTGCAAGCCTCCATGACTGCTTGAACAACTGCGTCGAGAAACATCGAGGCGAAAACTTCAACCGTGGGTTGAATGAATGGCTGGGCACGAGTTCGGTAAGTACCGATTTCAACGAAGAGAGAATAATCAGCAGATGCACCAAAGGAATATGCCAGCCCCTCTACTGCGACGAAGAAGATCGTTGATCTGAGATAACCCGTTCTTACTGGTACGATCATTGATGCGTAGATAATCATCTGGTGCCCAATCTCAAGGAATTTCACATGAACCTTGGCTTGCAGATTCTCCGATACAGATTTCAGCATAGCCGAGGCTGTGTCCTCAAGAATACTAACCGAGAACGACATTGCTACGCATCTCGTTTCTAGCTGCGATTGCATGAACCAGAAAACTCACTGTCTTGAGACGTCGATCCCTGAGCTCCTCAGGCCACTTACCTAAAGTCTCACAGACAGCCAGGACGGCTTGGCCTTCGATGCTTTTCGCTAGGTGAATCAGGTTTGCGTCGGCTTGGATAAAGGGCCTCTCGCCCCACCCAAACCGAGGGCCTCGAGAATACGCGTGCATTTCACCAGGCCGAGGCGGGCCAGGTTCTCCTCTGTCACTGAAGAGTCGGCACGACCCCAAGTTAGCAGCAAGGTCTTTACTGCCAACTTGAAGGGGTCCTTCTCCTCAGCCAAGGCGGGATAGTCGCCGAACTTCAATTCGTGGAACTTGATCTTGCAGTTCAATGCAGGCACGTATGCCTCTTTGGGTCCGGTGTCGTCGCTCAGGATTTCAGATAGTGTTTTGAACTTCGCTTTGTCGGCTTCCTCGAGAGAGCGTATCTCCTGCTCCACTTCTTCCTCTATCTGCTTCATGCCCTCGCTTTTCTTTTCACTCAACTTTTCTTTCCCCCTTACTAGTTCGGAGTCGCCTCTAACCTTGAGATGACTCAAAACTCTAGGAACGGGTTCGTAGGCGAGCTGGTCTACGACGCCGTTCCACTTAGAATGTCGTCGCCGATGAAGCTAACGTCCTCAGCCATGACCGCGTTCTGCGTTCCTTTCCAGTCGTGCGAGTTCAGGATTGCGTTCTTCACTGTGATCGTGGACTTGCCGGCGACTTTGCCTTCAGGGTAGATGACCACGTCGACTGGCGTTCCAGCTTTGACAAGGTCGAAGTAGGTCTTGTCAATCCAGCACTTTGTGAGCTTGCCGGATTGATGCTTGTTGCCTTTGACAAGTTTCGGCTTTCCTGCGTCACCGAAGCCGTAGTGCTCATCCACATCCAGTTTGTATGAGGTGCTGGCAGCAGTTGTCATTCCTTCACCGATCTCAGTGGTGCCCATCACGATGACTGCCAGTAGTGGTTTGATTGGAGTAGACATGTTCTATCTTCCTCCTAAGTCTCGTAAGCTGAGCCCACCACTGGTTCATCCGTCAGGGTTGCTTGTGTCACGGTGATGATGTTCGTGGCAACGGTGCAGGTGACAACGGTATTATCGCTCTTGTTCCTGAGCATGGCCCCTGCGATTGCGGTGTATTCGCTGATCGGAATCGTGTCGTTCGTCGACACGATCGACTCGAAGTCCACGACTCCCTTTTGCACTTGCGCGGTCCTGGTGTACTTGACTCGGCTGAGTGGTGTATATCCTCTTACAGTCATTTTTCATATATTCCTCCTTCAAGAGTTAGGTCCCGTCTCGTGGGCCAAACGGTCAACGAATGACTAGGATTTCTTCACAGTTGTCTCGATCTGGTAGTACAAGTAGCGGCGCCAGATCTTCTCTTCAGGTACGTCCTTTCCGCCCTTCAGAACGATGTCGATGAAACCCATCGCAGCCCGGTCCTCGAAAAGCTTCATAATGACCTTGTCTGCAAACTGGCGCATCTCGCTCTCGGTGCGAGTCCACACATCGACGTACAGGTTGACAGTTAGTTGCTGCATCGAGACGGGAAAGCCGCCATCCATGCCAGTATGCACCAGGGTAAATGTGACGCAAGGCAGCGGGAGAGCTCCGGGTGGCCTAACCGGGTAGACCTTCAACCCTTCGATCTCTCGAAGCTTCTCTGCGACAGTGTTCTCAACTGTCTGAATCGGCGTCGACACGAAATCCTACCTTTCCTGCACCTGGATGATGATTGAGCGTTCATCTTCCCGGCCGGCGGCGGTCTTGATGTGATTAGTCACAGTGTACTCCTGCCCCACCGTTCCTCCGCTCAACCAAACAGTCGCGATCTTCATCGTCTTGGAATCCGAAACCATCGTCAATCCCGTTGGAACGGTCCAGCTGCTGGTTGCGATCGTGTCGGAGCCAAGCCAACTCGTCCAGTCGACACTGTAATCTAGGTTCGCCTGCGGATCCTTCAGAAAGTTCATGCTTTCACTACTCTATTCTCTTGAGGTATTCCGAGAATTCTCTTCTCTTCAGGTACTGTGAGAAGTCTGCTTTCCGAGGGTACGCGGTAGATTCGGAGTGGAGATATTCCCCACCATTTAGCCAGAAGCGTTAAGATCCCGGTCGCCTTGACGGACAGCACTTTGAGAAACTTCTTCGCCTTAGTGATAGATGCGGTGGAGCCTGCGAGCGCCGAGAGAATCTTCACGATGATCTTTGATGTCGTCAAAGAGGCAATCGAACCCGCGGTGGCCGCAAACGTCACGAAACGGCTGGCGATCTTGCTTAGGCTAGTTGTCGAAACTTCCGTAATCGCCAGCGACCGGAAGAACCCTTTGAATAGCGATACCACACTTGTCTCGATAGCAGCCAATGTTCTGCTGAACGTGGTGACTCTTGACATAGTGAGAGAAACTGTTTCCGTCACAGCAAGCGAGACTATGCGCGTGATGCTTTTCTGTAATTCTACAACGGCCGTTGAAACAGCGGATAGTGCCCGTGTGAAAACCTTTGCGATGCTGAGAGTTGCCGCAGATATTGCTGTCACCGATAGCGATTGAAACATTTTTTTCGCTAAAATGGCTACGCTGGACTCTGCGACGCTTAGAGTCTTTAGGAATGTCGAGACGCGAAACAAGTTGCTAATGGCGGTCATGGCGAGGGAGAGATTCCTCACGTAGGTCGCTAGCTTGCTCAGAGCTGCGATTGAGGTTTCAACCGCGGGTAGTGACTTGAAGAACGTGGCGATTTTCGAAAGGGAAGGTGCGCTTACCTCAGTAGTGCTCAGGTTCCTGTAGAATGTTGCGAGTTTGGATAGCATAGTCGCGCTGATGGCTGTTGCGGCAAGAGACATGAGATGAGTAAGAGATTTCCCAAGATTGGCGACCGAAACCTCCACGGCTGTCAAGGTTTTCGAGACGGTTTTGATAAAGGTTGCAATACTCAGTTCGGTGACTGAAAGAAGTTTTGCGAATGTGGCAACTCTCGCGAGTGAGGAGACAGCTGTCTCTGTTGCTATGAGCGATTTGAATCGGGATGCAACCCTAGCCAGTGTTGCCACAGAGATTTCCGTTGGGCTTAATGTTTTCCCTATTTTGCGAACGTAGATGGCGACGGAGACTTCGGTTGCGGGAAGCGACTTGTAATATGTCTGCGCGAGGTTGATGTAGATGCTCCACATGTTAGCCGATGTGCCTGACTCGACTGTACCTAATCCAGTTAGATCTGCAGGGAAAGCTCCATAGTCTAGTCCGTAGTAGAAACTGTAATTGCCTGCCACTCCCGTTGCTCTGTGAGGTAGTGCTGCTAAATTGTCGAACTGGAATAGTGGCCAGTACCATGTACCGCCTACGATTCCCGTGCTGGGGATCGTGATCTCGTTCCATGCTCCAGCCACAATCGCCTGAGATGCGGACTCACTGATCTTTGTGGTCGGATGATTACCCGCGTCTGCGTGAACTGCTACTCTGAAATTGCCAGATGAGCCAACGTCAAAATAGACGTACGCCTTGATCGGGTTGCCTGAGGCAGGAGCTTGAAATCTTGTGCCCAGCACAAAACCTTTGCCTCGATAACAAACGGCTTGAACCCCCAGTCTTTCTCCTGAATCACCGAAGCCGCCAGTTGTCCAAGCATTCGCGTAAGGAAATATTTTGTACTTCAGACCGAATGCTCCGCCGGTATATCGAAGTGCGCCTGATCCTTCTCCGTTTCCCATGATATAGAAATTGGCATTCGCGTAATACCGTGTTGCGAGAGTTCGATAATTCCATTGACTGGCTACTGTTGCGATTTCCGCTTCAGTGATGACGATTTGGCTCAAATCGCTGTTATAGAGACCTAGCTTCGCATGTGAGTTTCCTGATGAGTAGCATCCAAGTTTCTTGATTGTCATTCTGGTGAAAGCATACGTGTTTCCCATGAGAGTGCCGCCTACGTCGGCAGTTGTCTCAGTATTGGTGGACCCCACAGTTACTTCTGGGTAGCTCGTGTCGCCTGTTGTGTCTTTTCCAAGAACCGCCAATCTACGTTATCTCCAGATCGATGGTGAGCTCAATCTTGTCGCCTAGAGCGAGGACTACTCCTGTGAAATCTCCGTGCACGATCAAAACGCCTGCTGCAGACAGAGTGAAGTTGCCAGCGTTCGTTATCGTCTTCCCGGCATCTGCTGTGAGTGTTGCGACCCATCGGATCTTGTCTGCGGCTGGCTGCGTGCGTGTTGCTGAAACTCTCGCTTCAGATGCCTCAGTGAAAAGGGTCGTATCAGCTTTCGCCGCGGTTCCGGCTCCGGTTCCCCAACCTACGTAGTCGCCAGTTGTCTGCACTGTCTCATCGAGCTTGTCCACTATCCATTCTTCGCCGACTTGAGTCAATATTGTAGCCATTCTGTTTTCACCTCCGCAGAAGTTTTTTAATTCTCTCGAGCAGATCCGGGTGGCTTCTCGATATGACGCCTAGATCCTCCCATTGGCCTGTCGATGCGCGATAGACCCGGGCTCGAATCGTTGCTTTCCGCGTCTTCGCCTTGGCTTCTACTTTCGCCATCTTCTTCACCGTGTAGTCATGAAGCTGTGGCCGCAAAACGCAGCGAGAATCGCCAGGCCTCGAACCCTGAACTCTTTCTCCTTGTCCTCGCTTTTGCTGAGGCGGTGAAAACAGTTCGCAGCAGACAGGAACGTGGATGCTTCCGCGATCGACTTCAAGCTGTAGCGATATGTCATCTCGATCTCAGCGCCGATCGAAGGCGCTGTTGTGAAGATTATCTTGCCTTCGGAGCCTCTGAGCTCGAACTTGTCTGAGGCCTGCGCTACCGTATCTACGTAGATTGTGACTTTGGATTCGTCGTCGGTTGTCTCGCCTTTGTCGTCGACAATGGGTTTGTAGAGGGTTCGAAAGGTCTTATTTGTCGAGGATTTCTGGATGCCTAGACGTTCTTTGATCTGTTGTCCAGTCCAAACCTTGTCGGTGATTGACTCGATTTCTCGATCTGCCCAGTCGATCATACTGGTTACTACTGCGTCACTGATCTCTGTCTCCGTCAGACTAGAGATGCTTCTGACTGCTTCAACGGTTGTGTATGGCATGGCGATTTCACCTTCTACCAAAATACTCGCAGAGTGACATGAGTCGCTTCAACACGTGTCGCCGCCAGGTCCACTTCGCAGTTCTTCTAATCAGCATCAGATGAGGCTCGACAGGAATCAGCAGCTCACGCTTGCCAGTTCTCAGCATCTCTCTGAGAGGGCACTGACTAAGGCAGAAAAGGTGGATCCTTCTGAGTCTCTGTCTGCAGATCTTCTGGCAGACTAGATGTGTTGAGAAGAATCCTAGTCTAGTCGGCTGGATCGACAAGTCATCAGCTATCTTGACGTGCAGGTATGTTCTGTTGTCCAGGTCGGCGACGAGGCGTTCTCGAAACGTGGTGCCTCCGCGATCCATGATCACGAGATGTTTTTTCCCAGCTACCTCTATGAACGGGAAAGGTTCGTCAGGTTTAAGAATCAAAAAGCCGACAGGGAGATCGGCGCCGTGCCTCTTGCTGGGCATCGGTGGTCTAGCTCTTGGCGACCACATTCAGGCTGAATGTGAATGTTGGCGTGTCAGATCCACCGATCGTACAGACAGCGCGAACATGCTTGCCGAAGTTCGCGGCGAGCTTCTTCAGGTAGGTGCCTTCGGTCGTTATCTGTGTGAAAGCGTCGCCAAGATCCGCGAAGTTGGTTCCGTCATGGCTACCTTGGAACTTGATGTCCAGTGTGGGGCTGGTCCCTACCTTGGCAGTTACTTTCGCGAACCCCATGGCTTCTGCGTATGTGCCGAGATCCTTGGAGGCGCTGTTCGTGGCGCCGCTGCCTCGGGTTGCTGATGCTAAGAACTCTATGACGCTGCTTCCTCGAAGCCTATCATAGATTGCCTTCATGGCCTCAGCGCTATTGTGCCAATTCACCATCTTGCATTATCACCTCTAGTTTTTTGTTTCGTTTCGACTCGGAAACGGACGTGTGTCCTCAAAAATGGGGGCTTTACAAAACAGGAATCTTATGGAAAAAGGGATGTGGGGAGCTTAGGCGGTGATGATCTTCACGATGCCTTTCGCGTTCAAGACGCCGAGGCCGTACTCCATGGTGCCGTACATGTAGGTCTTACGTTCGCCTGCCTCGTACTTCGATTCCACGTCAGGATCCCGTTTGACTTCCTCGACCCACGCTCTCTCACCAAGTAGGAAAGCGTGGTAGGTTGTGATTCCTCCTGCACCTGTGCCGGTTGGAACCTGCGTGGTCTTCAGCACCTTGATTCCTAGGTATGTGCCGATCTCACCGTTCATTATCACTTCGCGGCCACCGTACTGGGCAGCGTTGACGAACCTGTCGCTCTTCAGCAATGCGTTTTCCTGGCCCGGGTGAATTACCAAGAATCGCGCATCGCGATTGTTGTTCCGCACCGCTGTTATGGCGTCAGCCAAGATGTCCGTGTCAAACACGTCGCCTGCTGCAACTTCGTTCTCGGCGGCTTTTCCACCACCGTAGACGGTTCCTGCGATTCCAGACGCAGCATTGAGTGCTGCGAGTATGTCCTTGTCTTCCTTGTTCGCCACTGCCTGAGACAGAAGATCGGTCAATACATCGATGACGTTGAATGTGACTTGTTCGATCACCTGTCGAGTCACCGAGAGGGGTGCGATGATCTCCTTGACTGTTATTTCGAGACGGTCCACAGTGACGGCGAGATCGTCTGGTTTCGTCGCTTCAGTTGCATCTATCGCCTCAAGGATCGTTGGGACCTTGGGGAAATAGAACTTGTTTCCTGGAGATCCGCGCAGAGTGGTGTCAACGATACCGAGCGTTCTCATGACTCGCTTGGGCTGAGCTCCAAGCTCAACCTGTGGACCCCAGATGATCGGTATGGCTTTCGCTGCGTCCGTTGTCGTCAAAGCTTCTTTGAGTTTGTTGGCGACCTGCGCCTGCCAGGGAGATATCGCTTCCTGGAGCGAGGCTCCTGCTACGATCCCTTTTCCTGCTTCTTCCTTCGACAATTCTTCCTTAACCTCCTTCTTCTTTTCCTCAACTGCCTCGTGAAACTCCGGCGGCTCCATCTGCAGATCCTTGTAGTGGCTGGCGAGATGATTGTAGACTGCTCTGCGATCACTCTGAGGAATGTCGGTTCCTCCACGTGCGCCGAGAAGTGCTCCCATAGCTTTGGTCAGATGGACTCGATCCACATTTCCGTCCCTGTCATGATGTGGTAGCTTTCTCAGACGTTTGTTGTCGCTTGTTTTGCCATAGGCCGGGTCAATCCATGCAAATGCAGAGTCGGGTAGCGACGCTTTGTACTCATCACTCCACTCTGCTTCCTCCAGTTCCTCTTTGAGTTTAAGAAGATCTGGAGTAGGGATCTGCTCTAAGCCAGTTGGAGTCTCGTTTGGTATAGTTGAGGAAGGAGTCTGTTCACTCAAATTGAATCAACTCCTTTTTTCGAGAATTTTCTGTTACTCATCGATCCCCTTGCGGGGTCTCAGTAACTATGATGATATACTAACGGTATGATACCAATGATCCGTACTGATGATCAGAGCAATCTTCCAAGGAAGCGCCTGATCTTCTTGAGAATTCCCACTTTCTCAGATTTGACTGCAGGTCGCGCTATTGGTCTTGTACCGTGAAGTATTCCAGGACTCGGTCGAATGAGCCCTTCTTGAGCGCGGCGAGTATAGATTCTCTCAGCTTTCTTTCTACTGCGTCGAGTCATACTTTCACGCCTCGTCTTCTGAGCTCAGCCACAACCGCAGTCAGGTACTGCTGTCTCTGAGTCTCGTTGAGGGATTCGCTCAGTTTTCTCTCCCAGAGTTTGATTGTTGTGAGGGGATCTCCAGGAGCCACGCCTTCCGTGAGAAGCGCGAGGCCGGTGAACACTATGCCTCTCGGAACAAGGACTTGGCCCACTTCGGCGCTTCGGAACTTTGCGTCGATGCTGACGTTCTTAATCTTGCCAGCTTCGTACAGACGATTAGTCTCCTCGTCCTCCACGTAGATCACGGCTTCAACGTTGTTGCCTTCGAACTCAGCGTCAACAGTTTTGTTTTGAGGGAACGGTAGCTCTCTCTCGTGGTTGATGTTGAGAGGTCTCTCAGCCAACGAGCGGGCCGCTAACTTGAGTTCTTCCTCCGTGTATTGGTTCCTGTTTCCAGTTGTGATGACGTGGATAGCATGGACCTTGTAGAACTTACCAGGTCCACCTTCAGTGGCCTTGTAGAATTGAATCGGTGGAGTCCAACGGAAGGATTCCGCGAGACTTGCGATGCGGAACCTAAGTCTTCTCAGCGGGTTCACTTTCACTCACCTGTAGATCTGGATGGTTTTTGATCCATTGCCGGGCCTTCTCCATGGTCCAGTCTTTCTTCTTCGCAAACATGATCGATTGAATTGTGAGTTTGTCTTCGCCCCGCAGTCTACCCACGACTGCGCGGATTCCCTCATCCTGGCTTAGCCAGATCGTTCTGAAACTGTATGGTTGGAATGTGTCGAGCTCCCGAACTCTGCGTCTAATGTTGTTCTCATTCTCATCCCATCCTTCTGCCAGCTTCGCCGCGTATTCTTGTCGGTCCTCGTCTGTTTCAGGGATCACGTGGATCCTGCCGCCTTTGTCGCGGAAGAACCGCATCTCTTTCAGAGACTCGGTGGCAAGAGTCTTCTCTTCCGGTTGCTCTTGGAGTTCGAAGCCAGCGTTCTTCGCCAGCATGTTGCGCACCTCGTCTCGAGTGAGATATTCGATGCCGGATGTGGCGCTGATCTGCGCCAGTTGGACGATATGTTCCATCTTGACTTCAGGCCTGTCGGGTATGCCCCAGCGAAGCCGAACCCCTGCCTGCGCCGGATCCTGGCCGTTCTCCTTGAGAATGATTTCGAAGATCTGTTTCTCTACGATCCTGGCGACAAACCGTTGAACGTACATTATTTTTCTTTGAGCAACTTTGTCGGCGACTGTGGCTGAGGCTTCCGTGTAGCCTGCTGCTGTCAGCAGCCGGGTGATGAAGGTCTGGAGACCTTGGACTATCTGCACATTGATGGCTTCAATGAAACCGTCGAAGCGAGCAGAAGGATTGATGTCTAGCGAGTTCACTGAGACAGGCTTGTTGGTTACAAAATCCGCGTCGATTGGCGCGTCCTGGATTGTGGGCGCGTATTCTTCCTGCAGTTTCTGGTCGCTTACGCCTTCGAAATTCCAGAGTCGTTTAGGCGCCGCGTAGCGGTGAACAATCTTTTGAATATCGTCTTCAAGCCGAGCTTTGATGTCGAGAAAGGCGGGTCGAACGGTTCTTTCGTCGATCTGCTTGGTTGAAGCGAGGCTGTGCAGGGTTCCTATGCCCCACGCAGATCCATCTATCGCGTTCAGTTTGAAGTGGATAATTTCGCCAGGCCCGAATTCGACCTTGTCTGAGCCCACTTGTTGAATGTAGAGCTCGATTCGACCAAACTTGTCACGTTGAATGTAGGCCATTGAGGACAGTGGCAGAACTTTGATTGAGACAAGCTTCTTGTCGTCTCCTGACTTTGTGCTCCGGATCTTCTCCCAGAAACAGTTGCCGCTGAACACGATCTCTTTCGATGTTTGCATGAGCAGGCTATCCATGTTGACTTCTGCGCAGAACTCGTCCACGAGTTTCTTCGCATCTTCGAAGCCTTGTTCGCAAACCGTGTAGAAGCCTGGGCCTGCAATCTGTTCACCTACCGAGTCAACTGCACCCATCACCATAGGATCTTTCAAGTAATAGTCCACGAGGCGGGCAAGGGTGACTGTCGGCTGCTCTCCCATCCTTGCTTTCATGGCGGGGATGAAGAGCCCTTTCTCAGAAGTGGCCCCCTTCACTGCTTCCGCAAGTTTTCCCGGGAGCTTCTGAAATCGCTTGAAAGCAGGAATGGGTTCTCCTCGCAGTATGCTTCGGAAGAATCCTCCCGAAGGAGTCCGGGGTACGCCTGCGATTTGGAATCGTAGCTTCTGGAACCAGCTGATCTTTTTACTCAAAACTATTTACCTACTTGTCTACCTACCTGCTTACCTACGCGCCGCTGCCTCAACCGATAGTTGCGAATCACAAGGTTGACCAAGGCGCCTTCGCGCAATCCTTGTCCCCATTTTCGCGAGGCCATGCTGGAACGGATTGTCTGAACGACAAAGCCTCGGTTGCGGTAGAGCTTGCGGATCAAGGGATGGTTGCCGTATGTGAGAAGCCATTTTCCCTCAACCGAAACCAAGAGGTCGGCCAGATCCACGTGGTCCTGTTCAGTCATTGCAAGTCTATTGGCTTGCTTAACATCGAGGTAGGGCGGGTCGAGGAAAAAGAACACATCTGGAGCATCCCGGTTCTTTATGCATTGCCTGAAATCCAAATGGTCGATATCGAGCTTCCGTATTCTCTCCGCGATCGCATCCAGGGATTGTGGAAGGTTGGCCCAGCGACTAGCTCGACTAGCACCTCTCCTAGTGAAGGCCCACCCAGACCCAAACCGCCCAGCAAAGCAGGACCTCATGCAGTAGAAGAATGCTATGGCCCGTTCGAGAGGATCTACTATTTTGCCTTCGTCCAGGTCTTTCGTGAATCGCGCATATAGTTCTCTGCTGTACGGGAGCCACTCGAGGCGCTTGAGAAATTCTTCTTTTCGATCTCTCACAACCATGAACACGTTGACAAGGTTTGAGTCGATGTCGTTGTAGACTTCTTCTTGGCTGGGTTGCTTGGCGAAGAGTAGAGCTGCTGCGCCTCCGAACACTTCCACGTAGACTCTGTGCGGAGGAATCAGTGGCAGCAGTTTCTTGACGAGGAAATGTTTGCCTCCTGTGTACGGGAAGAAGCGCGAAGCTATTCTGAACATCATTCTTTCTTGTTTTTCCGTTTCAACCACTTCTCCAGGTCGATTCGACAGTCATGGCAAAGGATCAGAGTGATCTCGTAGAGTTCTCGCGTCTCCTTGCAGCGTTCGCATCTGGTCACTTCTTCTTCCTCAGCTGCTGCTGGATGTAGAAACGGGTCTTCTCAGGGTCAATGATGCAGAGCTTGCAAACCTGAGCCCGAACTATCTGGCCCGACGGAAGCTCGGTTCTGAAGTATTGAATCTCACCAGATGGAAATAGGCCGTGACACATGACGCACTCTTTGAAGACAGGATTCTTCTTGCGGCGGAGCGTAGAGTGTCCTTTCTCCGGTTTCATAATCGATTGTTTCGACAAGAACACCAACAAGCCTCAGCGATTCAGTCAGCGACGCAAAATGCCTCTGGGCCTCAGCTCGATCCTTGGCAACGATGTTGGGGCCGCACCAACGACGCCCGAGATGATCTCTATACTCTGCGAGGAAAACTGGCATGCTACCGCTTCCTTATCGGAATGAAAGCTGGTGCCTCGCTCTCTCGAGACGCATAGACAGCTAGGGCGATGGACCAGAACCGGTCGTCGTGGGTGCCTTCATCGTGATTGAACTTCACGTTGCCGTCTTTGGTGAGCTCGTACTTCTCAACATTCAATTCAGCGATGACGTCAGGGTCGTATGGCAGTGCGAAGTTCTTCAGCTGCATCTGCTCCTTGAAGTATTTCGCCATCTCCATCTTCGACTGCATACTGAAGATGACCGGGTTGACCTGCATGACTCCAGCTGCCTGCATGTCCTTGACAACGTAGCTTTCTCGCGTCGCGTCCACCAGGACCTTCTCAACTTCCTGGAAGCGGTCGCAGAGCGCCTTCGTGTAGCCGATCACAGTGGCGTATGGCGTCTTCAACGGAAACTGGTTGCAGTGAACCAGGCCGATGCGACTGTTCCATCTCTCCACAACGGAAACCACGGAGTGATCCTGAATCTCCCCGAGGTCAATGCCAACGCTGAACCGACCTTTTGGTGTGGACTCGAAGGGATAGTAGATTTGACGTGGGTTCAGATCGTGCCATGTGTCAGTCCAGATGCAGGAAACGATGAACTCACGAGGCAGATATGCGTCAACGTCTTCGCTGAACTCGGCTTCAAACTCTCGGATGAATCGTTCCGGTGGGCTGACCGTGCGCATCTCGTCAATGAAGTCTTGCTTCATGAGACCTGCAGCAACAACATCACGCCAGGTCACATGGTGCCGAGACCAGATCTTCTCGAGTTTCGGGTCCTTGCACATCTGGTAGAAGACTGATTTAGTCGCCCAGGGTGTTGAGGATGCGATCAGCGTGCCATCTGTCGTCGCCAGCATCGGATACAAGATGTTGTAGAAGATAATTTCGTCATCTCGGAAGAATGCTGCCTCATCGGCCAGCACTTGGTGGGCCGTGTACCCACGCAGCAGGTTCGGTGAACATGGAAGTGCGACCATTTGGCTGGCGTTTCTGAACCAGATCGTAGTTCGCTGCATCTTGCCAACGATGGCTTTGCGATCCTTGACATTCATGCCGTAGAGGAAGCTTTGGATCCGGTCCATCATGATCATTGACTGTCTTAAGCTGGGGGCCACGATCAATGAGAGTGTTCGGGGATGCGTGGCTGCGTACCAGATCCCGCGAACCGCGATAGTTGTGGTTTTTCCTGCTTGACGACTCATTCGCACAGCGATTCGTTTCGATTTGTCTGCGAGAACTTTCTCCTGGTATGGTAGGGCGGTGAAGTTCAGGAAACGTTTTCCGAAGTAGACGGGGTCGTCGCGGGATTTCTTGATGCCTGCAAGAGTGTCATTGCTTGCTGGCGCTGTCCTTTCCTCTGTGCTTCTTAGGCGCTTTTCTATCGCTTTCCATTCCGACATCTAGTCTTTCCTCGACAGCTGTCAACCGCTTCAGAAGTTCACCTTTCGCAACATTGTTCAACAAGCCATCCTGAACCATAATGAGGAAGCCGAGCAGCTGGTAGAATCTTAACCGGTCATTGGGTTCAGCAGATTTCGCTAGAACCGCTATATCCACTATAGCGGTCGAGAGATCGTCTACACGTTTCTCTCGAATTCCAGCCACGTCAACCGTGGCTATTTCGAAGCGTAGCTGTCCCAGCAATCCCCTTAATTTCGCCAAGAACGCGTTCCTCAAGGTTGATTCACTTAGCCCCCCCGGGGGGGGTGATACCACCCCCTACCCCCCTCAGGTAAGCCTCGATAAGAGTACGGGTGAAGTCTACAACATTCAGTCGGTTGCGTTTCGCTTCTATCCGTAGAACTGCTAGGATTTCCGGGTCTAGTCTGAGGTGTATGCCCGGTTTGCCTTTACCAGGCAAGGAGGCTCAGAACCCACCCGCCAACCCACAGGCAAGCTGCCAGTATGATGAGCAGGAGCAGGATCCTCACGCCGATGTGGATAGCAATGCCTATCACAAGCGAGAACATGGCGCCGCCCAGGATGGCTAACCCAACGATCATGAAGATTACGATCAATAGTGGAAGCATCAGGTTTCACCTCCCCGTCTTCTAGGCAACCTTTCTCCAACTTCTCGCAAGGCGTCTTTCAACAGGAACAAGGCGCCAAAGGTGAACAAAGAAACGGAGATGTTGAAGATGCAGATCATCAGCAGCAACAGTAGAACTGCAGCGCTGACGGGGACAGGTTTTGACTGTAGAAGGATCTCAACGACATGAACCAGGGGCTCTCGAAGTAGTGAGAGCAGGAGAACCGCGGCTACTGCTGAACCCACAAACAGAGCCGTGGCGTATTTGCGTATAGCATCTACCCCGCCATGGTGAGGCTGAAGGCTTGCCGGCCAAAACCTACGTTTTCCCAACATTCATCAACTCTTTGAGTTTGAGATAGGCTCGGTACGCGTTCACACGTCCGTGGCCGATGGAATGTTTCTCGTCAAACTTCTTTCTCGAGAAGAACCGTTTCAAAGTGGCCTGCAGGCGGTAGAAGAAACCGGTAGGCAGCGAAGTGATTCTCGAGACAATAGGCATGTACGCGGGATCGCAGGATCCACGGATTGATTCCTTGATCTGTCGGGGTGTAGCTCCGGCGAAGGCTTGCTTCAGCTGCACCCAGATCCCTGTTACGTGTGGAGTTGCGAAACTCGTAAGATCGAAGAAGCCGTAGAGGTCGCTGTGAATGTCGCATGTTGTGGTGTTTCGTGCTCTCGCGCAGAGTATTCGTTCGCCTGGCGCCACGCAGTCCGGTTTCACTCGGCCGTCAAGGGTGGGCCCGCGAGAGGAAGCAAGCCTGAGAACGTCTTGATTGTTCACACAGCCAACAGTGATCGCTTCTTCAGCCGCTCCCGGTGATCCTATCGAGTAGTGGACCGGACCGTAGTTGCCTGCAGCGCAGACAACACCAATGCCTCGCTTCTGAACTAAGTAGTTGACTTCTCTCGAGACGGGATCTCGTCCATCTGTGACGCAGTCGCTTGTAATGCTGAAGTTGATGACTTGCACGCCTTGGCTTGCTAGCCACTCGAGAGCATCGATCAGCACATCTTCCTCGACAGACCCGTCGTGCTGTGTGACCTTCACGATTACCAGCTGAGCATCGTATGCGATGCCTCTCAGTCGCCAGTTCTTGGCCCCTTTGCTTGCGATCACTCCGGCCACAGCGGTGTCGTGGCCGATGTCATCTGAGATCCCGTGGCCGCTGAAGTCTTTTGATGCGACGACCTTGCCTTCGAGATCTGGATGAGAGAGGTCTATTCCGGTTCCAACTATGCCAACTAGGATACCTTTGCCTGTGATGCCTAGCGCCCACAGTCGAGTGACACCGAGGCGCCTGCAGATTCCATGGGTCAAACTATCTCACGCTGTGGAACGGGATTGCCTTGGCGAATGTCAGTAGTTTGTCTTCGTTCTCCATCTTGATCTCTACGACATCGTTCTCGGTCGCAGTCACATACATGGTTTCAATATGTGGAACCAGTTTCACGACTTCGAGACGTGGATCCTTGGCTAGGGTCGCTAGGACTGGTTCAGAGGCTTGGATCGAGAACTTGAGTCGGCCCTTCATGGCCGGTTTGAATTCCGGCGAGCCGCTCAAGACAGTTGAGGCGCGTGGACAAGCCCCGCATGGTGAGATGTGGCTCGGTGCGCTGAGGCAGATGTTTTTGCCTCGATACTGAAAATGGTAGATGCAGTCAGGCATTCTCCAAAGCCTTCTTGACGAGTAATCGTCTGCGGATCTCTTCCTGCGTTTCCGGTTCAGTAGGTGCAGGCTGTGTGGGTTGTGAAGGTTCGATAAGTGGGGGAGCTGGCTCCTGGATGGCTGGCACTGGTTCAGGAGCCAACTCTTCTCTGGCTGGTTCTGGCTGTTCTGGTTGTGTTGCGAGTTTCCTTTCGACTTCACGTTCGAGTAGCAGATTGTAAAGCGCGGATCTGTAAGCGAGAAAGAACAATGAGAAGGAGAGAATTACTGTGAGGATCCACCAGGTTGGAATCCACAAGCGGCCAGCTGTGAAGCCTCCGAAGGCCCAGTTGGTCCAGCTTTCAGCGCACAGATGATCCAGCTTTGGACTCACGAAGACGAAGTAGCTGATGTCTTCAATCATCCAGGAGAATGGAAACGCGCCGAGGGCGGTGAATGTGAAGTATCTCTTTTTGTGGCGCCACATTCGATGCACCTTGAGAAGACAGAAGCTGAAGGTGATTGTGCTCGACATGATGAAGAAGATCAGTTGATAGAAACCAAGATGATTCAACCAGACGAGGTTCAGCCACCAAGGCGTATGGCCGTACTTGTCGAAGTAGAGGGCCTGAAAGGGGCCGATGGCGTTTGCTTCGATCCATCCGTAGCAGACGGACCATACGATTGTGCAGATAACAACTGATAAGAGTTCAAGGTGTGCGTCGAGAACTTCGTCTACCTTTTCTCTCGCAAAGCTGGCTATACGGTAGACTAGGCTCATTGCTACACCACGAAATCTGTGAAACTCCGGGGGTTTTCGGGAAGGCTTTAGGGTGCGGCTTCTTCGCGTCCCTTCTTGCCAAAGTAGAAGCCGATAATCATTGTCACGATTGGCACGAGGATCTGAATGATTCCCGTCATGGCTTCTGTGCTTGTAGCTTTGACAAGAGTGTAGATGATTGCACCTGTTAGAGCTACGCTGAACACTAGAGCTAGAATTCCCTGCATGTCACTGACGTGGCTGATGTCTTGCGCGATCTTGTAGAGAATCTCTTGCTTGGACGCTTGATGAGGCTCACTGGCCACATGATACTTTGGTTTCTTACCCAAATTTCTCACCATCAGTACGACCGGAAAACCGAGAAAGACTGACAACCCGCCACGAAGTGAGCGACCGTAGAGAATTACGGCAACTGCTACTAAGAACAGCCAAATCCCCAGCATCACTAGTATGGCCGCAAGCACTTTCTCGTCTCTGTTCAAAATTCATCCCCACAGTAGTCACAGTACTTGCTATCCGGTCTCGCGGCTTTCACTCCGCAGGACGGGCATCGTTTCTCTTTCGGTTTCTCTGGTTCTACTTGGATCAAGGGGCTTTCGAGAGGGATTGGGGTTGCTGGTGCTGCTTTGATGCATGCCTCCAAGACCTTCAGCAGTCGGTCCTTCTTGACGTAGATCTTGCAGGACGAGTCGCACTTGACACCGACAGCGTCGCAAACACCTTTCTCTCTGACTTTGTCGCAAGCACCGTCTAGCGTAGCGAATGCTTCCACTGAATCAGTGAGTCTTTGCGCGAAATCTAGATCTCCATTGATTGATTCTTCTTCACTCATTTCAAATCACTTTGAGAAGTGGAGTCTGACCTTGAGAATCAGGCTCTTTCACTTCAAAACTGGGTGCTCAAAGGGGATCTTGGGGTCGCGGATAACTTCGCCTTCTCCTATGCCGAGCGCCGGATACGAGGCGAGTCTGGGAATGTAGACTTCACCTATACTGTCAATCATGTCTTTCTGCGATTCTGGAGGGTGATAGACCAAGGAGTCTTTGTCCACCGCGTCGGTTGGAACGTGGCCCTCCCTGATTTGGTCAACAAATCTTTTGATTTGCGCCTTCGTGAAGGTTTTGCCGGTTTCATCTTCGTAGTAGCCGAAGATCCGTTTGCGCTCTTGTCGTGCCGCAGGCGCTTCAAATCTGCGTCTGGCCTTGAACTCTCTGACCTGGTTGTGTTCTTCTCGCGACTGATGGCCGCGGCGATTCTTCTCAGTGGAATTCAATAGATCCCCTATTCGAGGACTAGGAGGATCTCTGACTCCGCTGTGCCACAGCTGATGATTTGTCATAATCACACCCACGTTAGGGACAGCGCCGAAGCGCCGGATAGAAGGCTACGGATGCATCCGCCTGATCAACTGTCGCTCTCGTGTTCAGAATAGATAAGAGCATGCAGCACAGTGCATTACACTGTGGCCTCAGTGTCAAACGATTTGAGTGAAACTTTCGCTTTTCGACTCTCAAGACGAGATGCTGAGCTACTCCGCAAAATCAGCGAAGCAAAAGGAATAGACGCAAGCGACTTCGTACGAGAAGCCGTAAGAAGACGATTCGCTGAACTGACCTTCCTCAACGAAGAAGAAAAGAAAGCACTAGGAGTCACCACTTAGGCGCGGCCGGCCGGCGCTTCATAGGCTCCAATCTGTGCTTCAAGTTCTCGCAATCTACTTTTGAGGACCTCTATCTAGACCGATGAATTTCCTCTCGTCTCCCAACCGATATACATCTGCAGCCATCTCGTCAAGTTTGGAGTCCTTCTCCTTGATTTGAAGTTTCAGTGACAGTGTTTCGTTCTTGTATTGGTCGAAATAATGTTCCCATTCATCCTGTTCCACGAGTGTGAGTTTGATGTTTTGTTTCGAGAGTTCATCGACGAGATCTGCAAAACTAATAGATTCAAAATTCATTAGGCGCCTCGAAGGGCGAGCCTTGAGGTTACTCATCAATCTACTGAGAAACCTGTTCTTGCTCATAGAGGCTTTTCGATTCAAGGCAAGGAGTTCCTCGACGGCGTCGATAAATTTGCCTTGGGTGAAAGAATCGGCTTCCGGGATTGGAACATCATTCAGAAACTTGGAGGAGTACGTGAAATATCCGCCTTGCTTGAGCGGCGCTGTGTTCTGGAGGAAGAATCTGACGACGCTCGAGTTTAACAAACCCAACACGTACCTCAAGTCGAACCTTTTGTCATCGATGAGTACAGAGAAGACCCTTGCATTTAGGAACCCAGCACCACCTCGATCTATTGTGAATTTGTGGTCACGAACTTCTCCTGGCGTCACTATCTTCGGTCGTTTGAAGTTCTCTAATCGGCCAAACCTTGTAAGAGCGTACCAGTATTTCTTTTCTAGGAAAGTCTTCCTTGAGTCCTTCCTTTTCAAGAGTCTGTCTTTGTTGTTCAGCAGGTATCGGTATGCATTAGGATACGTCGTTTTCAACTCTTCCTCATCGAAAACCACAGTCAGTCCATCCTGCAACTTGTACGGATAGATCACATACATGCTCGGTTCTGGGTCTATGTAGCGATCGGGATCGGTACCACGCAGGACTGGTAAGATTGCTCCTTGTTCCAGAGATAACGAGTCCACTTGAGTTTTCTCAAGCAAGAGGACCTTGTCTAACCCAGTAAATAGGCCCGTTCCGGCATTTCCAATCTTGCTGAGCGGCGGATGCTCTCGTAACTTCTGGAGCATCTCTAATTGTGATTTACTGCCCAAGACCCAGGAGTTGTCATTGAGAGACTCAATGTCAATGTCTGTGGATTCGCTGAAGTCGATGTTGCTGGCACCGTCGAGACTCTTGATCCTCAGGTACTTGAAGTTCGAAGGTGGACTGTTCTGCAATGTGAAAATGCTGACATACGTAAGTGCATCTTCGAAAACTGGCAAGTCTCCGAAATTGATAATACTCTTGATTCGGAAATTCTTTAAAATAAACTCTCGTGTCTTCCTCCCGTATTCCGTGACTTGAAATTGATTCGAGCTTATGTAAGAGACTATGCCTCCATCCTTAAGGAGATTCTTGGCCAGTTCTATGAAGAGAGTGGAAATGTCAACACGTCTGAATGCTGTTGTCCTGTGCTGCTTGAGCCAGTCGACAATCTTATGGTCCAAAAACTGGACACGAATATAAGGGGGATTGCCAATAATGATATCAAATCTCCCTTCGACGTCAGGAAACTCTGAACTCCAATTGAATGCTTTGGCATCAACCGCCTTATCATCAACTATAGAATTACCTACCTTGATATTCTGTGAAAGATCGAGCAGCTTCCTATCGGACGTTGCGATTCTCAGGAAGAGTGCAAGCTTCGTGATTTCAACAGATTCCTCGTTGATGTCTACTCCAAAAATGCTGCTTTCTATTATTCTTCTTGCCTCGCTTTCTTCATTCCACTTTGATAAAGTGAATTGTTTCGCTGGTTCAGATTTGTTCCTCCCTTTTGTTGCAATGGTATACATGCCTTGCGATTCTTTTACGGTCTGTATACCCCTGAAGATTTCCAGAAGAATATCGACTGCCTTGAGTAAGAAGTGCCCGCTCCCGCAGGCAGGATCCAAGATCTTGAGTCGTTTCAGTTTTTCCTCAAGCTCACTAATATCATGGGAATATTCTGAAATCAAATCCTCCGCATGACTTGCCCCCTTCTTAGAGAGATAGGAGATTATCGCATTCCTGCAGATGAAATCTGTAACGTAATCCGGTGTGTAGAATATGCCCTCTCTCTTGCGCCTAAACGTCCCCTGTTGCTGTAGTTGCTCAAGATCTGTAATAGATTGCTCGAAGATGTGACCCAAGATATTGACATTGAGGTCGGACTCGAAATCAAATGAGGACAGAATTAGCAAATTGCTGATGATAGGGTTCAGCTTATCTCTAAAGCGGTCGATCACTGCTTGTGACAGTTCGTCCAGCTTCATCTGCTTCTTGAGCGTAGAATGCAGCAAAGCCTCTTCGAAGAATGATGCGTTCCTCATGTCCTTGAAGAAAATGCCCGCAGGAATCTTGTCTCTGAATAAACCACCGTTGTACCCAAATATTTTGACTGGTGTTTGCGAACCCTTGTCCAAGCTCTCAAAAAGACTCAGAATAGTGTCACACGCGAATCTGGAATGTTCCGACACCAAATGCGGGTTCAAGCTTTGCAGAATTGCCTCAGTAAAGAGATGCTTTCTGATCTTTCCCGATGCCTGAAGGAAGAACAGGAAAATCATTCTGTTGAGAAAGAGTTGCGCATTGTGAAGAGATTCAGCCTTTGTTGCTTGCCTGCTATCTTGGAACTCTTTGATCAGCATTAGTCTAGTTTCATGATATAACTTGTAAAACTGCTTCGTAAACTCACGTTCTTCGATCACAGACCCTAGGTACAGTTTCGGGATGAAGCCTTCATCGAGGATACTCTTCTTTGAGAAGATGGCGATAAATTCCTTGAGTTTAGATTCATTTTCCTTAATGGACATGACGTCGAATAAGTGATACCGTGAGTATCCCTTCGACTTATCTATGAGCACAAAATCCCTATAGTTGGTCGCTATCCCGTAATCGAAGTTACTGCTCCCCATATAATCCCATGTTTGCTTGATGGGAGTCTGGCGCTCAGGCCTAATCCTATACTGATCCGCAAACAGATCCTTTGTGGAAGCGCCTTTCACTTCGATACAAACAGATTTGCCAGTGCTTGGATTCCTAAAGCTGAATTCGACATTTCCAGCCTCAAAATCAAGATCTTTTCTTATTGAATATCCCAAAATATCTTGAAGGACAATAAGCGCGAATTTGAAGTAATTCTGTCTCTCCTTGTCAAGCGCGCCAGTCTCTAGCAAATTCAGCCACTCGACTCTTGCTTTCTGTTGATGAGAATCAATCACAACGCTAGAAGAAAGCCTAGTGATTGTCTTCTGATTGAATAGCTGGCTTGCTGGTTCCTGCATTGTTTCAACGAGTCTCCGATATCGGAACTAACATCAGAATATAATCGCGAGCGATTTATCCTTTTGTTGCGTTTAGAAGCGATGTCAGATCGTCGCTCTGTAAGGAAAGATGACTGCTCTTAATCTTCCGTCATACGGCCGGCCGTATAAGGTTCGAACCCGTGGCTTGGCGCCAGGGATGGGATTTGAACCCATGCGGCCCGTAGGGCCAATGGCTAGCCAGTCTATGCCCATTCAAATCTAGATCTCAAGGCTTGCGAGAGGTATTGGGCCTCACATCGCCTTAACCTGGCTTGGCTACCCTGGCAAGACTAACTGTTCTGAACTCTAGTCTAAAGCATTACTGGCTTTAGGAATAGAGCTATGACACAACAGGCACTGCTTTTTCAGCATATCTAGATAGTGTATACATTGAGATTCAGACACGGCCGGCCGTGGTGAAGGATCTGGGTTCGGTGCTTGAAGTAGTCCCGCTTGACAGACCTGAACCTGAATCGACATCGGTCATTGGTAGGGATGCTCAAGAAAAGTATCTTGTTAGAGCGGATACTCTGCGAGCATATCTCTCACTCATCAGGGCTATTCTATTTCAGAAGGAGAGAAGACGTTTCACCGAAAGGGATCTACGGCCGGCCGTCCCATTGTTCAAATGTGAGAATCAAGCGAGGACACAATTCCTCCAAACTCCTTCTAAGTGCATCTCCGTCCGTGCCACCTGCAATGGCAATTACGCATTTCCTAAGAAAATCTACAGACCAATCAGCTCGCGATTCTAACAAAGTCTCGAACTCGATTGCCAGCTGATAAGCTCGGAGCTTAGGCTCAAGAGAGCCGATAGGGCCTGTCTTGTAATCGTTCATGACAAGCTGCTTGATCCTGCGATAGACTAGTTGTCGTAGCTTTTCCCCTCTCGGCTCGATTCGGATTCCAAGATATGCGGTGGCCACCGTGGAGCCGGAGGGTACTTCTCTCAGGTGCAACAATAGACGTCTTGCCTCTGTCGGTCTCCAGTACGTCATAAATGAGATAATCCAGCTTAACGACGCACTCCGAACATCTCCAAGCTGGGCTTCCACGGTGGCCTCAGCACCTTGCTCACTCCTACAAAGTGATCTAGGAATAATGCTGAGCACAATTGGTTCGTCGAAATTCCGTATTTCCTTGACAGCGGTCAATCCAATCCCCGAACGAAACGAAGCAGCAGATCGATGATAGGAAATGGTAGTTTCGCCTATATTTGTCCTATGAACCGGCACCAAACTACACGATATGGGGTTGCTGGGCTTCTCGGCGTATTGTCAGCATGTTCACTTGAGACGAAAGCGGTCTCTTCGGGAGTTACCTACGCCGGCCGGCCGGCTCATTTCTTCGCTCCACCAGACTTCCTCAGATCCTCAGCTGCCTTCAACAGCTCAGCGAGAACGCTCGCGCCGTCGCCTGGCTCAATGATACTGGTTGCCGCTGATCCTACATCGAGACCTGATGATTTTCCAAGATCTAGTTTGCTTGGAACAAACAGATAGGTTATCTTCCTTTCATCACACAGGATCGGCAGGTGAGCAACTATTTGAGGGGGATCAACGTCTTCTGCGATGAGAACCAGTTTAGCTATGCCTCTTCCCACGGCCTTTGTTGTTTCGTTGGTGCCTTTTCGAAGCTTACCTGAATCCCTTGCGACCTGGACCAACTGGTAAGCTTTTTCCGCAATTTCTTTGGGCACTTCGAATTTTGCGTAGAAAGCCTTAGGCATTTTTTATCAGGAAACATGTGTACCGGGAGCTCTTATCTCCTTTTCCCCGAGGACCTCGATCTAAGTAGACGCCTTTCATGGTGCGCACATGCCAAAACTAACGAATATGACCGAAGCAGGCTATGAATAAGAAAGGATAAAAAAATAGAGGCTAAGGTACCTTGCAACTAAGGATTGACCTTTCTAGTATCTTCTATGCTTCTGGTAGCAGTCCCTGCAGTAGACTGGCTTCCCTTCGGTCGGCTTGAACGGAACTTCACATTCTTGCTTACAGTCAGAACAAGTCGCCTTATGCATCTCTCTGGGGCCACCATAGCTACGCCTTTCATAACCCATGCGATTCTTCACTTCCCTTTCTAGCTAGTTATACACCGGACCTTACCAAGTAGGAATCCACTGTATACTGACGCCGCTTTGATCCACACCGGGAATTAAAGTGTTCTGTTTGAGCTGGCGCGCTAGTCATCATGTGTCCTCATCCGGATAGATCTTCGGTAACGGGTTGTTCACGAGTTGTGCAAGTCAGGTGCGTGTGTACGGAAGAATGGCTTTCTTTGTGTGTAGATTACTGATTACTATCTTTTTCATGGTTTTGTTGGTTGAGGGTTGCGGGCTACGTCTGCGGAGCTTGAAACGATAGGTGTTAGTGGGCTGGAGGGGCGAGTTGTGCGGTTCATTCAGTTTCCAACGCGGAAGGATAGGCGGCTTATTGCGGAGTTGAGAGATGGGAGTAGGCGAGTCGTTCAGTGCGAGAAATGCGGAAAGACCAACAGCCTAGAGGCACGGCCAAACTCGCCACGGTTCACGAACTACCTCATACTGTGCCGCAACGACTCCACCCGATTCTTCCTAACCACCGATAGGCCATGATCCACCTCTGCCGTAAACGCGCGCTGGGCCAAGTGCTAGGATGAGTGTTGGAAGTGGCGCGCTGGTCTACTTGTGATTAGGCTTATTACGTAAGCTTAGCTGAGGTACACGACGCGTAGAACGCATCACACTGTGAACTGAAGGACGGGGAGATGGCATCTCGTATAGCTTCGCTGGCGCTTGTGATCGTGCTAGTTTCAATTGCCAACAACTGTGGTCCTGCCATGGCCAACCTGGCCCCGAATTTGCCAGCCAGCTCTGCGAAACAGGTCACGATAGAAATCGACTTCTCTAAGCCGATCGGTAGGATCAGGTCGCTCCAACAGGTTCATGCGGGGCCGATTCCGAAGACGAAAGGGGCAGCACAGCTTCATGATCAGTACAGGCAGATCGGAGTCGATTACATTAGGACGCATGATGGTCGGCCTTTCTTTGACATAGACGTTGTTTTTCCCAATATGCAGGCTGATCCTTCGAATGAGTCGAGCTATACCTTCTCTTCAACTGATCTCCAGGTTGAGGCGATTAGGTCGACGGGGGCGGAGGTTTTCTATCGACTTGGGTATACTTGGGGAGGACCCTATTCTAAGACCCCGCCTAGCGACTATGCGAAGTTCGCAGAGATCTGCAAGCACATAGTCATGCACTACAATCATGGATGGGCTAAGGGTTTCAGGTACGGAATCCAATACTGGGAGGTTTGGAACGAACCTGACATTGGAGAGTTCTGGACAGGAACACCGGCACAATACTTCACACTCTACGACGTCGTGGCTAAGGCCCTCAAGGCGCTCGGCCAGGATCTCAAGGTTGGCGGGCCTTCGCTGTCTGGTGGACCAGCGTTCTGGAATCGTGGCTTCCTGGAGGACTTTCTGCGCTTCTACAAGACCAATGAGTCGCGCGCGCAGCCTTTGAACTTCTCTGTAACATGACTCACAATTGCCGCCAGCCGCCCTCTCGATTACTCTCTCGACTTGCTTCAATTCGCCATCCAATTTGGCGAATGCATGCTCCAGCCCTTGTTCGTTGCATGTTTCCAGCGCTCTTCTTATAGTATTCATAAAGTTCTGTTTGCATTGCTGCCTCTTCTGGCACTTTCTACTCACACCACGTTCCACATTCTCTTCAAGAGTCTCGTTGGCCTGGTCTGCGTATAGCATCAGCGCGCGCTACCATGCACTTGGGCTCTGAGATCTTTGATTGATGTCAAGGGTCTATTTGGGCTAGCGCGCGTATCTTATGTTCACAAGATAATTGCTAAATAGATCCCGTACGTATCGACCCCTTTCAGGTCGGTCTAAGATTGCTGAAGCTTGTTAGATTTGAGGGAAATCCGATCATTACTTCGAGGCAGGGTCGAGATTGGGAAGTTGGGGGCACATTCAATCCTGGTGCAGCAATCGATGGAGGAGCAGTACATCTACTGTACCGCGCAGCCGACACCAACAAGATCTCACGTTTGGGGTATGCGCGAACACTAAACGGCACCGAGATAGATTTCCGTTCTTCAGACCCAGTTCTCATACCGTCAGCTGAGTGGGAAGAGTTTGGTTGCGAGGACCCCCGAATAACCAATTTCGGAGGGACTTTTTACATAACTTACACCGCCTACTCGCGGCGAGGCCCTCGCATAGCTCTAGCTTCAACGAAAGACTTCCAGAATTTTGAAAAGCATGGATTGATAGGTCCAGACCACAACGACAAGAACTGCGTCATTTTCCCAGAAAGAATCAATGGAAGAATGACAATACTCCACCGGCTCAAGTCTAAAGTGCAGATTGCCTACTTTGACGATTTTGAGTCACTTACTGATTCGGAGAATTATTGGAACGGGTATGTGAAGCATCTAGATGACTATGAAGTTATCCGCTCTACTCTCCCATGGGAGAGAAGAAAAGTTGGGGTCGGGCCACCTCCAATCAAAACGGATCTTGGATGGCTCGTGATCTACCATGGCGTGAGCGTCGAACGCATCTACCGAACGGGAGCAATTCTTCTTGATTTGGATAACCCGTCGAAGGTTTTGGCACGCACCAAGGAACCTATTCTTGAACCGGAGATGGAATTCGAGAAGCATGGCGTTGTCC